>JAJYBG010000096.1 GCA_021779075.1 Actinomycetes bacterium
CATGTTCCTCGGCATCGCGCTTACCGAAGCGCTCGCGTTCATCGCGATCGCCGTGGCGTTCATCCCGTTCCCCAAGCCGTGATCTGGGCTTCGGCCGAAGGAGTTCCCATGCTCATTGCGCTCACCCCATCGGTTCAGGCCGCGGACTCGAGCAGCGGCAGCCTGCTGGTTCCCGCGCTCCCCGATCTGATCTGGGGCACACTCGCGTTCGTCATCGTGCTGGCGTTCATGATCTGGAAGATCGTCCCGACCATGAACAAGGCGCTCGACGCCCGTCACGACGCGATCGAGGGCAGCATCGAGCGCGCCGAGAAGGCTCAGGCCGAAGCGACGGCCGTGCTCGACAACTACACCTCGCAGCTCTCGGATGCCCGCGCCGAAGCGGCGAAGATTCGCGAGACCGCTCGCGAGGAGGGCAAGAAGATTGTGGCCGAGCACCGCGACGCCGCCCTCGTGGAGGCCGCACGGGTGCATGCCGCAGCGGCCGCTCAACTTGAGGCTGACCGCAAGGCGGCAGAGGCGCAGCTGCGCTCCGAGGTCGGCACGCTCGCCATCGACCTGGCGTCGGGCGTCGTGGGCGAATCCCTCAAGGACGACAAGAAGGCGGTCGGCGTCGTCGAGCGCTTCCTCGCGGAGCTCGAGTCCCAGCAGAAGGCAGGGGCGAACTCCTGATGGGCAGCGCTACTCGTGAAGCAGTGACCGCGTTGCGCGATGTTCTCGCGCAGCAGGGCAAGGCCGCCGATCTGAGGACGGCGGAGGATCTCTTCGCCGTGTCCGGTCTGCTGGCCGGCTCGGCGCAGCTTCGCGGGGCGATCGCCGACGCCTCGGCGGAGGGCGCCGCCAAGGCTGCGCTCGTCAACCAGACGTTCCGGGCCAAGGTGACCGCACCCGCCCAAGCCATTCTCCTCGCCGCCGCCGAGCAGCGGTGGTCGGCGCCCTGGGACGTGGTCGGCGCCATCGAGGAGATCGGCGTGCGCGCGCTTGCGGCGGTGTCCGGCGCCCCCATCGCCGACGAGCTGTTCGCCTTCGAGGCGGCCGTGACCTCGGATCCCGAGCTCGAGCTCGCGCTGCGCAACAAGCTCGCCCCCGGCGACGCCAAGGCCAGGCTCGCCGCGGCGCTGCTGAAGGGCGGCTCGCCCGCGACTATCGCCCTGGTGGGCCAACTCGTCGCGAACGACCGCGGTCGCAGCATCCGCGAATCGCTGACCTGGGCCGAGCGTGTCGTCGCCGACGAACTCGGGCAGTCCGTCGCGGTCATCACGAGCGCGCAGGCGCTCGACCCCGCACAGCTCAGCCGGCTGCGCGGCGTGCTCTCGACCAAGTACGGCCGCAGCATCGCCTTCAACCAGATCATCGACCCATCGCTCATCGGCGGCCTGCGGGTGCAGGTCGGCGACGACGTGATCGACAGCAGCATCCAGACGCGTCTCAACGACATCCGTCTCGCGCTCGCATAACCGACAAGAGGAACACCATGGCAGAGCTCTCCATCAGCCCCGACGAGATCCGGGCCGCGCTGAAAGACTTCGTCTCGTCCTACGAGCCGGCCAAGGCCGCCACGGCCGAGGTGGGCCACGTGCTCGACGCTGCGGACGGCATCGCACACGTCGAAGGCCTTCCCAGCGCAATGGCGAACGAGTTGCTGCGCTTCGGCGACGGCACCCTCGGTCTCGCCCTCAACCTCGACGAGAACGAGATCGGCGTCGTCGTGCTCGGCGAGTTCACCGGCATCGAAGAGGGCCAGGAGGTCACCCGCACCGGCGAGGTCCTCTCCGTTCCGGTCGGCGACGGCTACCTCGGCCGTGTCGTCGATCCGCTGGGCACCCCCATCGACGGCCTCGGCGAACTCAAGACGGAAGGCCGCCGCGCCCTCGAGTTGCAGGCACCCGGCGTCATGCAGCGCAAGTCGGTGCACGAGCCGCTGCAGACCGGCATCAAGGCCATCGACGCGATGATCCCCATCGGCCGCGGTCAGCGCCAGCTCATCATCGGCGACCGCCAGACCGGCAAGACGGCCATCGCGATCGACACCATCATCAACCAGAAGGCCAACTGGGAGTCGAACGACCCGAACCAGCAGGTCCGCTGCATCTACGTCGCGATCGGCCAGAAGGGCTCGACCATCGCCGCGGTGAAGGGCGCCCTCGAGGACGCCGGCGCGATGGAGTACACGACCATCGTCGCCGCTCCCGCCTCCGACCCGGCCGGCTTCAAGTACCTCGCCCCCTACACCGGCTCGGCCATCGGCCAGCACTGGATGTACGCCGGCAAGCACGTCCTCATCGTCTTCGACGACCTGTCGAAGCAGGCCGAGGCCTACCGGGCGGTGTCACTGCTGCTGCGCCGCCCGCCGGGCCGCGAAGCGTACCCCGGCGACGTGTTCTACCTGCACTCCCGTCTGCTCGAGCGCTGCGCGAAGCTTTCCGACGAGCTCGGCGCCGGGTCCATGACGGGCCTGCCCATCATCGAGACCAAGGCGAACGACGTTTCGGCCTACATCCCGACCAATGTGATCTCGATCACCGACGGCCAGATCTTCCTCCAGTCCGATCTCTTCAACGCCAACCAGCGCCCTGCGGTCGACGTCGGCATCTCGGTGTCCCGCGTCGGCGGTGACGCCCAGGTGAAGTCGATCAAGAAGGTCTCCGGCACCCTCAAGATCGAGCTCGCCCAGTACCGGGCGCTCCAGGCGTTCGCCATGTTCGCCTCCGACCTGGATGCCGCGTCGCGCCGCCAGCTCGCGCGTGGCGCCCGCCTCACCGAGTTGCTCAAGCAGCCGCAGTACTCGCCCTTCCCCATCGAGGATCAGGTCGTCTCGATCTGGGCAGGCACCAACGGCAAGCTCGACGACGTCGATGTTCCCGACATCCTGCGCTTCGAGAAGGAGTTCCTCGAGTACCTGGCTCGCAACACGAAGATCCTCGACACCCTGCGCTCGACGAACGTCCTCGACGACGACACCGAGGCCGAACTCGCCAAGCACGTCGACCTGTTCAAGCTCGAGTTCCAGACCGGCGAAGGCAAGCCCCTCATCCAGTCCGGCTCGGAGGAATACGAGGCCCTCGAGGCCGAGGCCGTCGAGCAGGAGAAGATCGTCAAGGGCCACTGACATGGGAGCACAGCTTCGCGTCTACCGGCAGAAGATCCGCTCTGCCCAGACGACCAAGAAGATCACGCGGGCGATGGAGCTCATCTCCGCGAGCCGGATCTCGAAGGCGCAGGCGCGTGTCAACGAGGCCGACCCGTACACCACCGAGCTTTCGCGTCTGACCGGTCTCGTGGCCGCGATGTCCAATGCCAAGCACGTCCTCACCACCGAGCGCGAGAGCATCACGCGCGCCGCGGTTCTCGTCGTCACCGCCGACCGCGGGCTTGCGGGCGCCTTCAACTCGCAGGTCATCCGCGAGGCGCTCGAACTCGAGGAGCTGCTGCACGAGCAGGGCAAGCAGGTCGACTTCTACCTGGTCGGCCGCAAGGCCGTCGGCTACTTCGCGTTCCGTCGCCGCGCGTTCGTGCGCAGTTGGGTCGGCGAGACCGACACCCCCGAGTTCTCGCTCGCCGAGGAGATCGCCGCCGACCTCATCGGCGCCTTCACCACCCCGCAGGAGGAGGGCGGCGTGGGAGAGCTGCACGTCGTCTTCAACCGCTTCGTCAGCATGCTCACCCAGACCCCGGTCGTGCGCCGTCTGCTTCCGCTCCAGCTCGTCGACGTCTTCGACGCCGACGAGATCCCTGAGGCGGGCACGGGCATCCTGCCCCTCTACGAGTTCGAGCCGGATGCCCAGACGGTGCTCGACCAGCTGCTGCCCGACTACGTCAAGAGCCGCATCTTCTTCGCCCTCCTCCAGTCAGCCGCGGCGAAGCACGCGGCGACGCAGCGGGCGATGAAATCGGCATCCGACAACGCCGACAAGCTCATCCGCAACTACACGCGCCTGGCGAACAACGCCCGCCAGGACGAGATCACCCAGCAGATTTCCGAGATCGTCGGCGGCGCCGACGCCCTCGTGTCCCGCAAATAGACCCCATTCAGAGAGAGACAGCCATGAGCATCGCTACCGCTGAGAAGACCGCCGCGGGCGACACCCCGCTCGCCGTCGGGCGCATCGCACGCGTCACCGGCCCCGTCGTCGACATCGAGTTCCCGCATGACGCGATCCCCGAGATCTACAACGCGCTCGTGACGACCGTCTCGCTCGGCGATGAGGAGAACGCCTACGAGATCACGCTCGAGGTCGCGCAGCACCTCGGCGACGACCTCGTGCGCGCGATCGCCCTCAAGCCGACCGACGGCCTCGTCCGCGGCCAGGAGGTGCGCAACACCGGAGCTGCCATCTCGGTCCCCGTCGGCGACGTGACCAAGGGCCACGTGTTCGACGTCACCGGCAACGTGCTCAACGCCATCCCCGGCGAGAAGATCGAGATCACCGAGCGCTGGCCGATCCACCGCAAGGCCCCGGCGTTCGACCAGCTCGAGTCGAAGACCCAGATGTTCGAGACCGGCATCAAGGTCATCGACCTCCTCACCCCATACGTGCTGGGCGGCAAGATCGGCCTCTTCGGCGGAGCGGGAGTCGGCAAGACCGTCCTCATCCAGGAGATGATTCAGCGCGTCGCGCAGAACCACGGTGGTGTCTCGGTGTTCGCCGGCGTCGGCGAGCGCACCCGTGAGGGCAACGACCTCATCCACGAGATGGAGGAGGCCGGAGTCTTCGATAAGACGGCGCTCGTCTTCGGCCAGATGGACGAGCCGCCCGGGACGCGCCTGCGCGTCGCCCTCTCGGCGCTGACGATGGCCGAGTACTTCCGCGATGTCCAGAGGCAGGACGTGCTCCTCTTCATCGACAACATCTTCCGCTTCACTCAGGCCGGATCCGAGGTGTCGACGCTGCTCGGCCGCATGCCGTCGGCGGTGGGCTACCAGCCCAACCTCGCCGACGAGATGGGTGTCCTCCAGGAGCGCATCACCTCGACCCGCGGCCACTCGATTACCTCGCTTCAGGCGATCTACGTTCCCGCTGACGACTACACCGACCCGGCGCCCGCCACCACCTTCGCGCACCTCGACGCGACGACCGA
>JAJYBG010000097.1 GCA_021779075.1 Actinomycetes bacterium
GCGGTGGCGGCGGGCCCTGGACGTCATCGTCGAGCCCGCGCCCGCCGTCGTTATCGAGGGCATCGTCTGGGCGGGGTGCGTCTCAGTGCTCGTGTCTGAGTCGGGCGCCGGCAAGACGTTTACCGTGCTCAGTCAGGCGGCCTCGGTGAGCGCCGACCTCCCCTGGCACGGGCGCCAGGTGCAGCAGGGCTCCGTCGTTTACGTGGGGTATGAGGGGCACGTCGGGCTCCGCCTCCGCGCGCTGCGCGAAGTGGCCGGGCACTGGCTCGAGCACATCTTCGTCATCCAGCCGACCGACCCGCTCTCTCCCACTATCGACCGCGACCGCAACGAGATCCCGTCGCGCGGAGAACTGGAGCTGGCCGGGGACCTGGACGACCTGTCCACCGCGCTCGAGGCGGGCCATCAACCGCCCATCGTGCTGGTCATCATCGACACGGTCAGGGCCTCGCTCGCCGGCAGTGAAGATTCGAGCGAGACGATCGCGGCCTACCTGCGCGCCTTCCGGCGAGTCCTCGCCCACGCCCCGGCGGCCGGCGGCCTCATAACGCATCACGCCGGCTGGCAGGACGGAGAACAGCGGCGTCGGCGCGAGCGGGGCTCGAGCGCACTCCGAGGGAACGTCGATGCGACGCTGTATCTCGAGAGCGCGGCGTACGACGCCGAACGCGGTCAAGCCCGACTCACCCTGACGACGCTCAAGGCCCGCGACGGCGAAGTGTCCGCGCCGCTCCACCTGGTCCGGCGACGTGTCGAGATTCCCAGCCTGATTGACCGGTGGGGCAAGCCCGTGACGAGTTGTGTCATCGAAGAGGACCGCCGCAGCCCTGAGGACCGGAAGGCCGAAGAGGCGCGAGTCACGGATGCCGAGCACGACGCGGTCGACCGGCGCACCCTTCACATCCTCGCGAGCCGTCCCGACCTCACGTCACAGGAGAGGGTCCGCGCGGCGGTGAACCGCGAGCGGAAGGCCGTCTATGCCTCGCTCGAGCGCCTCATCGACCAGGGGCTCGTGCTCCCGCCGAAGGCACAACGCCAGCCCTACACCGTCACCGCGGCCGGGGAAGCCATGCTCAAGGAGGGCTCATCGTGCGAGTCGTCCTGAGTCGTCCTGAGTCGTCCTGGGTCGTCCTGAGGACTACCGCGAGTGAGTCGTCCCGTCCCCGTCCCTATAGGGACGGGACGACTCGCGAGCCCGTGGGACGAGTCGAGGTAGTCGAGTCGTCCTGGCTCAAGGCGGAAGTAAGAGAACCGAAAGGCGGCTGGTAAGGTGCGCGCCAGGCCGACGACCGATCGGGGTTTCGGGCTCGCTCAAACGGCGGAGCCGGCGCGCGTGTTCGTCGAACTGCCGCGGTCGGTGGAGGATGCGCTCGTGGAACTGCTGGCGACCGCGCTCTTGGCTGAAATGCGGGGTCCTGTGCCGACCACGGGCGAGACCCCTGGGGGAGTCGACCGTGAGTGACCAGGCCCCGAACCTGTCCGCGGCGCCGTCTGGGGAACTCCCGCCGGCCGACCCTGACCCGTTCCGGCAGGCGCGAGAGGCTGTGGCCGCGCTTCGGGGCCGTGGCCGCGAACCCAACGGCCGGGCCGGCAAGGGCAACACCCTTGCCTTAAAGAGCGGCCTCCGCTCGCTGCAGCTCGCGGAGCACCCGGACATCGCGGCCTGGCACCAGGCCGAGGTGGACGCTATCAGCGCGGACCTCGGCGGGGATGCCGAGTTGTCCGCCCTGCAGCGCGCGGCCGTCCGGGAGGCGGCCCGAGTCGAGGTCATCCTTGGTGCGCTTGGCGAGGAGTTATTCACGCACGGCGTGCTGACCGGCAAGGGCAAGACGCGGTCTGCCACGACCGTCTACCTGAAGGCACTCGACCGGTTCGTGAAGCTGAGCGGCCTGCTCGGCCTGGCGCGGCGCGCCCGGCCGGTCGGCGACGTGGCCGCGGGCTTCGCGGACCTCCATCGCTCGCGGGAAGGGGGCGACTGATGCGCCTGGCCCGGGAGCTGCTCGACGACGGCGGCGCCTTCTGTACCCGCTTCGGCGTGCGGATGTTCCCGCACCAAGCCGAGGCCCTGGCCGTGGCGACGGCGCGCCGGGACGGGCGCTTCCTCCATCGCCTGGCTGGTGTCAGCTGGCCGCGGGGCGACGGGAAGTCGTTCCTTGGCGCGATCGTCGGCGTCTGGCGGCTCGTCGCCGGCCCACCGCGACAGGACATCATCTCGGTTGCGCTCGACTTGGACGGGACGCAGGTCATCCTCGAGCACGCCCGCCAGATCATCCGCAGCTCGCCCGAACTGGACCGCGCCGTCGAGATCCGTGCAAACGCGATCTTGGTGCCGGCAACAGGCTCGCGGTGGACGATCGGAAGCCGTGAACACACCAACACGCGCGGCCGGCACCCCACGGTCGTGATCTACGACGAACCCGGCTGGGCGAAGGACGATGAACTGTTCTCGTCTCTGCTCGCCGGCCAGGCGAGCGTGGCGGACCCCTTGATGCTGGTGGTCTCGACGGTGGGGCGCCGGCAGGCGGGCCCGCTCTGGACGGTCAAGGCCCTGGCAGAGGCTGGCGACTCGGCGGTGTCGTGGCAGTGGTCGGGCACCAACCGCTCCCCGCTCGTGACGCCGGAGTTCCTCGAGCGCCAACGGCGGATCCTGTTGCCGGCGGCGTACGCGCGCGAACATCAGAACTTGTGGGTCGACGCGGCCGACGCCTTCACGAGTTCCGCCGAGGTGGACGCCGCGATGTTCCGCGGATTCGTCGAGCAGTTCGAGGGGCGCCGCGACATCGACGCGGTGGTCGGTGTTGATCTGGGCGTCGTCCATGACGCGGCCGTGATCGCCCTGGGCTACAGGGAAGGCGGCCTCGACTATGTGGGGCGCCTCGTGACCTTCCAGGGAAGCCACGAGCGGCCCGTCCAGCTCGCCGACGTCGAGGCGACGATTCTGGACCTGGTCCGGCAGTGGCCGCGGGTGCGCAAGATTCAGATCGAGAGCTGGCAGGGGGTCGCGAGCGTCCAGCGGCTGCAGGAGATCGGGCTGCCGGTGGAGGTGTTCACGCCCACGGCGAAGGCGCACGCGGAGCAGTGGCCGCTCTTGGCTCAGCGGCTCGCCAGTCGAACGCTGGTGTTGCCGCCGCACGCGCGGCTCCGGGAAGAACTGCTGAACCTGACCGTCGAGATCGGGCCACAGGGGGCGCGGGTGATCGACAAGGGCGGGATTCATCAAGACCACGCGGTGGCCGTGCGCCTCGCGGTCGCGATGCTGAGCGGCGCCGGCTGCGGCTTCGTGACCTTCTACCGCGACCGCTACGACGCCGCGCATCCGGTTGTGGCGCCGCCGGCCGATGCGAGCGAAGAAGACCGCCGCGTGCTCGAGCACCAGCGCTGTCGGGTCCTGCCGCCCCGGTTGCGGCCGGGCACGTATGACGACGGGCCGGTCTCACGGTGCTTGACGTGTAAGGCCGTCCTGGGGCCCGCTGGCGTGCTGCCGGCGCCGCCCGAAGCGAAACACTGAGATCGAAGGAGACGACACATGCCGCGACTGAAGATCACCATCCGCCCGAAGCACCAACCCGACGCCGCCCCGCGCCAGACCGACCTGGTGGTCGACGACGTGCTGGACATTGCCGGCCTGAACCGGGCCGGCTTGACCCTCGCCACGCACAGCGGCGTGAGCGGCAGCTTCAACCCGAAGATCGGCCTCGAGTTCAGCGAGGCCGTGGGGCAGGCGGGCCAGGTCCCGCGCCGCGGCCTGCTCGCGTGCGCCGTCGCGGAGAACTACGCCGCGTTGCATGACGTGGTCCTCGGCCGGGAGGCGCTCGAGTATATCGGCGTCGAGGTCCCGCCGTTGCCGGCCGTGTCGAGCGCGCCGGCGATCGGCGTGGACGACCTGGCGCTGGCGGGCGTGCTGCAGCTCGCGAGCCTGCTCGGCGTGACGGTGGTGATCGACGACACGGGCGCGGAGCGCCGGCTGCGGATGGCGTTCGGCGACGAGCGGCGCGAGTCGAAGCCGTTCCGGACCGACCGCGTCCTCACGCGGGCGCAGGAACTCGTGCGGTAGTCCACCGGCCCCGGGTGCGCTCGGGGCCTTCTCCAGGGAGTTGACGACGATGGTCACAGTGAAGTTCGCGGTGACGCCCGCGACCGGCGCTCCGGTCGACCTCACGCACACGTTCGGACCCCAGGTGCAGTCGGCGAGCGATCTCCGGTCGCTGCAGCTGCTCGTGGTGCTCGTCAAGGCGATCGGCGCGCTCGCGACCGGCGCCGAGATCGCCATCAACGCCCGCGGGCAGGGGGGCACCGGCGCGCCGGCGGTCGTCATCAGCTCGAGCGCGGGCGGGTCCGTCACGCTGTCGAGTGACGATCCGCTCGTGTCGGTCGCGATCGCGGACCTGCTCCGCAATCTGGCCTGAGGACCGAGATCGGCGCGTCTTGCCGGCCGCGCCGAGCCGGGCCGCCGCAGGGCGGGGCCTTGAGCAAGCCCATCTCCTTCACGCTCGGCGGCGGGCCCGGCGCTTCTTTGAGATGACGATGCTGAAAATCGAAACCGACGCGGGGGTCATCGTGCGCTTTCCGACGCCGATCGTGCCGGTGGCGTTCACGCGCGTCGATGCGCAGTTGGCCATCTGGCAGGCGCTCGTCGCGATCGACCAGCCCAAGATCGTTTTGCCGCCCACGGGCGGCGGGCCGATCGTCGTCTCGACGCCGGGCGGGCGCGCCACGATCACGACCGATGACGAGGCGCTCGAGGTGCACCTGTGCAACCTCCTCCGGCGCGCCCTGGTGACGGAATGCTGACCAAGCGTTTCGAGGACGTCGCCCTCGGCCCGGTGCGCGAGCTGCGCCGGACGTGCCGAGACTGCGGCGCGGAGTTTCGGATTTCCGCGGGCGAGCTGAGATTCTTGGCCCGCGCGGGCGCGCGGATCTTCACGCGCTGCCCGAGCTGCCGCGACGCGCGGCGGTGGGCGGGGGCCACGGACCGGCCGGACGACGACACGAGGTAACCATGTCCCAGAACGTCGCCGAAATCAAAGT
>JAJYBG010000098.1 GCA_021779075.1 Actinomycetes bacterium
CGACGAGCAGCACCGGCGAGAACGCCCACGCGAGGGCGAGCACGCCGCGCAGCCCATGACGAGGCGTGACACGGGATGCCAGCAACCAGGCGCCGATCGCGGCGATCGGCATCGCCGTCAGCCACAGCAGCACGAGTGCGAACGACGGCTGCCAGAACGTGATCGAACCGAGCACCGCGAGCACCGCGCCGAAGGGATCGCCCGCGCCCCAGAAGCCCGTTCCGGCCTCCTGCCAGCCCCAGCCGACGCCCTGCCAGAGCTGCGGCAGCGGGCTGAGCCCGAGCAATCCGCCGCCGCCGACGGTCGACGAGCCGAGCAGTGTGAAGAACATGCCGACGTTCACCGCGAGGGCGACGAGCGCGACCCAGCCGCCGCCGCCGAAGAATGCCGCATCGGGCTTCTCGCCGCGGCTCAGCATGAGCAGCGCCTCGCGCTGCAGGGCCTGACGGCGGCGCAGCTCGGCGAGCGGGATGCGCAGCGGGGCGATGACGCCCCATCCGACGGTCTTCGTCTGCCGGATGCCGCGGCGGATGGCGCCGACCGGACTCCCCCCGAAGGCGACGATGACAGCGGCGGCGAACTCGTCAGGGATCGCCTGCGGGCGCTTGGCCACGAGCCAGAGCAGCGAGCGGAGAAGCGCGAGCGGGACGAGCGAGAGCCAGTGGAACGGCAGAGCCGCGGCAGGCGCCCACGCCATGCGCCGGTGCAGCGCCGCGACGCGCCGCTGCCGGACGAGCTGTCTCGTCGTGCCGACGAAGGTGGTGCGCTTGGGGGCGGCGATGCCGTCGTCGCCCACTGCGACCCGGGCGGTCGGCGCGAGCACCACGCGATGGCCGGTGAGCCGGGCGCGGACCGAGAGGTCCAGGCCGCCGTCGACGACGGGCAGGCCCTGGTCGAGGCCGCCGAGCTGCAGCCACACGGCGTGCCGCACGAGCATGCCCGCGCTTGCGACACCGAGCACATCGCTGAGGCCGTCGTGCTGCGCCTGGTCGAGTTCGCCCTCCACCAGCGGCACCGCGCGGCCGAAGCGCGTCATCGTCACGCCGAAGTCGCGGATGCGGGTGCGGTCGTTCCACTCGACGAGCTTCGGCCCGGCGAGCGCGACCGACGGGCTCGTCTCGCCGACGGCGAGCATGCGCTCGAGGGCCGCGGGTTCGGGGGCGGTGTCCTGGCTGAGCAGCCACAGCCACTCATCGCCGGATCGCGGGGGGCTCAGGGTGCGGGCGGCCGCCGCGATCGCAGCCGGGAAGCCGAGCCGGTCGCGGGCCTCGAGATAGCTCACCGGGAGGGTTCGGGATGCCGCGCGCGCGGCGTCCTGCACGTCGCCGCGGCCGATGACGATGACGCTGTCGGGGCGGCGAGTACTCGACGCGAGCGCCCGCAGCGTGCGCTCGAGATGGTCGCCCGCGGCGCGGGCGACCACGATCGCGGTGACGGTCTGCTGCATCGCGGTCAGCTTAAGGAGCACTTGTCCCGGAGGCGGTGAGCGACCCGCCCAACCCGGCCATCAGCGAAACGGCGGCGTGTACGCCGTTTCGCAAAGCGACCCGCGCCCGGCTAGGACGGGCGCGGCAATGAACTCAGACCGCGCGGCGGCGGAGCTTGCGGCGCTCCCGCTCGCTGAGACCGCCCCAGATGCCGAAGCGCTCGTCGTTCTGCAGCGCGTAGTCGAGGCACTGCGAGCGGACGTCGCAGGTGGTGCAGATCTTCTTGGCGTCGCGGGTCGAGCCGCCCTTCTCGGGGAAGAACGCCTCGGGGTCGGTCTGGGCGCAGAGCGCGTCGGCCTGCCAGGCGAGCAGGTCGTCGTCGGCGATCTCGGCACGGATCCGGCGCACGCCGGGAACGCCCAGCTTGACGGGATCGACGAACCAATCGTCGGGAGCCGAGGCGCGGTATTCGCTGGACATGTCGACCTCCACCCTGGTGAACTCTCCCGCCGAAGCGGGCGTTGAGGTAATTACACCGGTGTAGTTCGGTCCGAGTCAAGCGGCCATGTGTAAACCCTCGATGACGAATGGAGGGTTTACGTGCTGGGCGTGTCGCTGCGCGCCCGGGCGAATCGTTATCCGAGCAGGCTATCCGGCGTGCGATCCCCGGCGCCTGTCGGCGCGCAGCACGCCGCCTGACGGCTCGCCGGCCGTCACCGGTGAGCGGAGCGCGCCGCCCAGGCGGTCGCGACCATCTCGTCCAGCGAGTGTCGCATCCGCCAGCCGAGGTCGCGGGCGGCGAGCTCCCCGGAGGCGACGATGCGCGCCGGATCACCCGGCCGGCGCGGCGCGATCTCCGGCGCGAAGTCGATGCCGGTCACCCGTGCCATCGCCGCCATGATCTCGGCCACTGAGACGCCGTCGCCGCTGCCCAGGTTGTAGACGCTCGCAAGGCTGCCGCCCGCCTCGAGCACCTGCGCCGCGGCGACGTGGGCGAGCGCGAGGTCGGCGACGTGGATGTAGTCGCGCACGCAGGTGCCGTCCGGCGTCGGGTAGTCGTCGCCGAAGATCTTCGGCGCCCGGCCTGCGAGCAGTGCGTCGAACACCAGCGGGAAGAGGTTGTGCGGGCTCGTGTCGTAGAGGTCGGCCGCGCCCGAGCCGACGACGTTGAAGTAGCGCAGCGAGGTGTGCCGCAGCCCGGTCGCCCGCCCCTGATCGGCGAGCAGCCACTCGCCGATGAGCTTGGATTCCCCATACGGCGACTGCGGGTGCTTGTCGGTCCTCTCGGTCACGATGTCGACATCAGGGGTGCCGTAGACGGCCGCGCTCGACGAGAACACGATGCTGCCGACCCCGGCATCCGCCATGGCCTCGAGCAGCACCGCGGTGCCCGTCACATTCTGCTCGTAGGTGTGCAGCGGCCGTTGCACGCTGACCCCGGCGTACTTGTAGCCGGCGATGTGGACGACGCCGATCGCACCCCGGATCGCTCGCGCCAGCGCGTCGCGGTCGAGGATGGACGCCCGGATGAAGGGCACGCCGTCCGGCACGAAGGCCTCGTGCCCGCTCGAGAGGTCGTCGATGACGGCGACATCGATGCCTTTCTCGAGGAAGGCGCGCACCACGTGCGATCCGATGTAGCCGGCTCCGCCGGTGACGAGCCAGGTCATGAGTCCTCCTGAGGGCTCTTCGGGGTCGTGGCGACGGACGGGTTCGCGGTGGCGACGAAGACCTCGCCGGCGCCGGTGAAGGTCAGCGCGAGCTCGTCGGGCGTGATGAAGACCGCCTCGCCGCGGGCGAGCTCGAGACTGCCGCCGCCCGCGCCGGCGAGGTGCACCGGGCCCGCGACCGCGATCGCGATGGCGGCACTGGGCAGCGGCAGGGGGCCCGCCGCGGAATCCGTACGGACGACGACGTGCGCCAGCGCGAAGTCCGGCCCGCCGGGCCGGTACGACTCGACGCCCGGCGCGACCGGGACGGCCGCGAGGAAGGGGACGGGCAGCGGGGCGAAGTCGAGCACCTCGAGCAGCTCGGGCACGTCGACGTGCTTGGGGGTGAGGCCGCCGCGCAGCACGTTGTCGGAGGCCGTCATGAGCTCGACCCCGACGCCGCTGAGGTAGGCGTGGATGTTGCCGGCGGGCAGGTAGAGGGCTTCGCCGCGCCGCAGCGCGACATGGTTGAGCAGCAGCGCGACGGCGATGCCCGGGTCGGAAGGGCGCTGCGCTGCGATGAAGCGCACTGCGGCGAACCGCGGCGCGTCGGCAGCCGAGTCGGCGACCCGATTCGCCCCTGCGACGACCGCCGCGACGACCGCTGCGACCGCGTCGCCGTCCGGCTCGAGGAGCCAGCGCGTCACCGCGCGCAGCGCCGCCTCATCGCTCGGATGCGCTCGCAGCCGCGCGGCGAGCTCCGGCACGCCGAGCAGGTCGAAGTCCGCTGCGGCGGCGGCCGCGGAGCGGAATCCGCAGAGCGCCTCGAAGCCGTCCTCGAGGGCGACGATGATCTCGGGCTTGGGCTGGTCGTCCTGGTAGTTGCGCCGCGGGTCGTCGAGCGGGATCCCCTGCGCGTTCTCGCGCGCGAACCCGGCCCGTGCCTGCGCACTCGAGGGGTGAGCCTGCAGCGACAGCGGGGCGGCGGCGGCGAGCACCTTGAGCAGGAACGGCAGGCGCGGCGCGCGGCCGGCCGCCTCGGCCTCGATGACGCGCATCCGGCCGAGGGCCAGCATCGGGTCGGCGGCGATGAACTCGTCGAGCGTCCGGCAGCCGCCGCCGACCGCGGGGTCGAGCACCTGCGATGGGGAGCCCTCGTGCGCACCCAGCCAGAGCTCCGCTTCGGGCGCACCGGACGGGGCGCGACCCAGCAGCTCGGCGAGGGCGGTGCGGTCGCCCCAGGCGTAGTCGCGCGGGGTGTTGCCGATGCGGACGAACATCGCTACTTCGTCTTCGGCAGGTCGGGGCCGCGCGGGATCCCGGCGAACTCCGCCGTGCTGATGGTGAGCACGGCCGGCGCCTTGCCCCTGGTTCCGAGGGCGAGGAAGGTCGCGCGATCCGGAACGCGGTGCAGTCTGCCGCCGCTGATCACGTAGGTCACGCCGCTGCCGGGAACCTTCACGATGAGCGGGTCGAGCGGCGCCCGGCGCGATTTCGGCAGGCCGGCGCAGAGCGCCGGGGCGCCGGCCGAACTCAGCCGGATCCACACCACGCCCCAGTGCTTGATGGGGACGAGCGTGCCAGAGGCCGCGAAGTAGGGCTGCGAACCGCAGCCGACGACCTGCGTGAGGCTTCCCTTCGCGATGGTGAAGGAGGCGAAGACGTGCGACCACAGCCCGGTCACGGGGGCGGCCGTGCGGTACGCCGCGGCAACCCCCGGGTTCGCGATGGCGGCGAGCGAGCGAGCGCCGACGACCGCGTACCAGCTCTTCTTCCCCGCAGGCTGGATGGCGGTGCCGAGCGGCACCTTGTCGACTTTGACGCCGAGACCGTCGAGCTGGCGCTGCGAGATGGTCCAGACCGCGCCCGCCCTGCCGCCGTTCGCCGCCTTGGCCGCTGCGGCGGGCAGCCATTCGGCGTG
>JAJYBG010000099.1 GCA_021779075.1 Actinomycetes bacterium
GCCCCTCCCCCTTGCACCAAGAGTGTCCTGCAATCACATTCCGCGTCTGTCGCCACAGCAGACAACTGACGCTGAATTGAACTTATAACGGAACGGTAACGCCGTCTAGTTATCGTTCCGTTATTTTTCCTATGAGTTCACCGGGAGCCCGGAACCGGGTCAGAACAGGTCGGGCGAGCGGGTCGCGCCGTGACGGATGCTGACGTCCGCGTGGCGGTCGAAGCGGTAGCCGATGCCGCGCACCGTGCGCACGATGTCCTCGTACTCGCCGAGCTTGGCGCGCAGGCGGCGCACGTGGACGTCGATGGTGCGCTCGTTGGGGGTGTCCTCCTCGTCGGCGTCCCACAGCGACGCGATGAGCTCGGTGCGGTGGATCGTCTGCCCCTCGCGCAGCACGAGGTACTGCAGCAGCGCGAACTCCTTGTAGGTGAGGCCGATCTGGTCGCCGTCGAGGGTCACCCGGCGGCGCGAGATGTCGACGACGACACCGGTGCGATCGGATGCCTCGGCCGCGGGGTCACGCTGGTTGCGGCGGGCGAGCGCGGCCGGGTCCTGCAGGGCGAGCCGCACGATGTCGAGGTCGCGGCCGCCGGCATCGGCCGGGGCGAGAGCGACCGAGGCGTGGGTCTCGACGTCCGGGACGAGTTCGGCCGCGAGGTTCTTGAGGGCTTCGACGAGGCGGGGAAGATCGATGCCGGCGGCGCGGGCCTTCTCCTCGTCGAGGCCAACGTAGAGGGCGAACCCGCGGGCGCGGGCGCTCGCGTTGAGCGGTCGCACGGTGGGCGCGGGTGCTGCGGGCACCGGGTGCGGCCGGGCCGGGACGGGGGTGATGGCGGAGAGCGGAACGGGGCGGTCGACGATGACGGACATGGTGGGTGCCTTTGCGTGATGATGATGGGGCGCTGCGCGGAAGCGCTGCGCGGATGCCGGGCTACGGCTGCAGCGATGCTGCGGGAGGCGCGTCGGGGCTCAGGGCGGGAGTCAAGCGCACATTCGACACATGGCGACGCGGTCGGCCATCATCATGCCGACTGCTCCACGGGCCTCGAAGGAGGTCGGCGTGAACGCGTTGTCATACATGCCGTTAAGAGTGGCATGCGATGACGTAATGAGTCAAACGGTTCCATACAGCCGATCGCCCGCATCGCCGAGGCCGGGCACGATGTAGCCGCGCTCGTTGAGCTGCTCGTCGAGCGAGCCGAGCACGATCGTCACGTCGAGACCTGCGGTGAGCTGCTCGAGCGCGGCGATGCCCTCGGGGGCGCCGAGCAGGCAGATCGCGGTGATGTCGCGCGCCCCGCGCTCGCTGAGGAACCGCAGCGCGCCGCCGAGCGAGCCGCCGGTCGCGAGCATAGGGTCGAGCACGAAGCACTGCCGTCCGCCGAGATCGGCGGGCAGGCGCTCGGCGTACGTCGTCGGCTTGAGGGTCTCCTCGTCGCGCACCATGCCGAGGAATCCGACCTCGGCTTCCGGTACGAGGCGGATGAAGCCGTCGAGCATGCCGAGCCCCGCGCGCAGGATCGGCACGACCATGGGCTTCGGTGCGGCGAGCGCGGTGCCGACGGTCGGCGCGACCGGGGTCGTGACAGGGCGCGGCACGGTGCGCAATCCCCTCGTCGCCTCGACGGCGAGCATGGTGACGAGCTCGTCGACGAGACCGCGAAAGCGGGGGCTCGGCGTCGTCTCGTCGCGCAGCTCGGTGAGCTTGGTGGCGATGAGAGGGTGGTCGGCCAGGGCTACGCGCATAGGCTCAATCTATGCTGCCGACCCCGGAGCGATACCGCGACTGGATGTCCGTCGCGCTCGCCGAGGCGCGAGCGGCCGTCCTCACCGGCGACGTGCCCGTCGGGGCTGTCGTCATTGGGCCGGGGGGCGAGTACCTCTCCACCGGGCGCAACGCCCGCGAGGCGTGGGACGACCCCACGGCTCACGCCGAGATCACCGCCATCCGTGCTGCCGCGAAGGTGCTCGGCGACTGGCAGCTGCCGGGCTGCACCCTCGTCGTCACGCTCGAGCCCTGCGCGATGTGCGCGGGCGCGATCCTCGCCGCACGCATCCCCCTCGTCGTCTTCGGCGCCTGGGACGAGAAGGCCGGTGCCGCGGGCAGCGTCTACGATCTGCTCCGCGATCGGCGGCTGCCCGGCCGCGCCGACGTCGTCGGGGGAGTGCGCGAGACGGAGTGCGCCGAGCTGCTGACCACGTTCTTCGAAGGGCATCGCGGCTAGCGGTGGCTAAGGTCGAGCCATGACCTCGCTGCCGACCGTCGCCATCCTCGGAACCGGGTCGATGGGCGGCGCGATCCTCGCCGGGCTGCTCGGTCCCGGGATCGAGGTCGAGGGCATCCGGGTCACGAATCGCACCGTCGAGAAGGCCGCCCAGTACGCGGGCGACCCCCGGGTCACCGCGTATGCGACGGACTCCGATGTCGAGGCCAATCGTGCCGCAGTCGCCGGCGCGAAACTCGTCCTCGTCGCGGTGAAGCCCGCCGCGGTGCCTGCGCTGCTCGCCGAGATCGCCGGCGCGGTGGGGCCCGGCACGGTCGTCGTCAGTGTCGCGGCCGGCGTGACGGCCGCGACCTTCGAGGCGGTGCTGCCGGAATCCGTCTCGGTGCTGCGCGCGATGCCGAACACCCCTGCGATCATCGGCAAGGCCGTCACCGGGGTGAGCCCGGGCGCGCGCTCGTCGGACGCCGACCTCGCTCTCGTGCGCGCGCTCTTCGAGACCGTCGGCGAGGTCGTCGTCGTGCCCGAGGCGAGGCTCGACGCGCTCTCGACGATCTCTGGGAGCGGTCCAGCATATGTCTTCTACCTCATCGAGCAGCTCACGGCGGCGGCCGTCGCCAAGGGCTTCGCGCCCGAGCAGGCGGCCCGGCTCGTGAACGGCACGTTCCTGGGCTCCGTCGAGCTGCTTGCCGCAACCGGCATCGACCCCGCCGAGCTGCGCCGCCAGGTCACTTCGCCGAAGGGCACGACCGAGCGGGCCGTTGCGGTGCTCGAAAGCGCCGATCTGGCGGGCCTCTTCGGCCGCGCGACGGATGCCGCCCTGGCCCGCGCGCGCGAGCTCGCGGCCGGAGCCTGACGCGGCCCTGGCCTCGCGGGCCCGGGCACATTACCCTGGGGGAATGGCTGACATCTTCGACGTCGTCGCCGACCCTACCCGGCGCGAGATCCTGCAGGTCCTGCGGGACAGCGGCGAGGTGAGCGTCTCGCACATCGTGCAGGCTCTGGAGCTCAGCCAGCCGACCGTGTCGAAGCACCTCAAGGTGCTGCGCGACGCCGCGCTCGTCACGGTGCGCGAGGAGGGCCAGCACCGCTACTACACGCTCGACGCCGCTCCGCTCGAGGAGCTCGACGACTGGCTGCTGCCGTTCATCGGGGTCGTCGAGGACGTGGAATCCCTCTACCGGTCGGCGGGTCTCAGCGAAGGCGCCAAAGGCTTCGCCGAATCGGTCGGCAAGGTCGCCGCGGGCGCTGGAGTGCGCGTCGCCGGGCTCGTCGACAAGGTCAAGAAGCATTAGCGATTTCGCGCCCCCCCCGCATCGGCCCGCGATAGGGGTTGTCGAGGCCGCTAGGAGCTTTTCCTCCATAGCTCCTTCTCGGGCTCACAACTCCTAGGTTTCCGGTGCCCTTCGGCCCGTTCGGGCGCACGGTGGTGCATTCCACCGGGATGTCCATCACTTCGTTCACGACAGATCCTTTCGGGGTGACCACCCGCGCGCGACTCCGCGCGGCGGGCCTCGGCGAGAGGGCCATCCGCGCTCTCGTCGATCGCGGCGAGCTCGCGCCGCACCGCAACCTGCTCGTCACGCCGTCGGCCGATCCGAAGGTCGCACACGCCGTCGCCCTCGGCGCCAAGGTCGCCTGCGTATCGGCTGCGCGACTGAGAGGCCTGTGGGTCGCCGACGAGGGGCTCGCGCCGCATGTCTCCGTCGCGGCGAATACGCCGCGACGATTTCCGGACGATGTGCGGGTGCATTGGACCGCACGTCCTCTTGACCGGGCGGATCGGCTCGGCGTGGAATCCGGCCGCAACATGCTCCTGCACGTCGCCCAGTGCCAGCCGACGGAGCTCGCGGTGTGCGTGTTCGACTCGGCCGTGAACAAGAGGCTCATCACGATCGAAGAGCTGAGGCGGCTTGCTGCGGTGCGCGGCGGTCGATTTGCCGCGGTCGTTCGGCTCGCCGACGGTCGCGCAGACTCGGGGCTGGAGTCCCTGATGCGGGTGAGGCTGCAGGCTCAGGGCGTCGACAGCCGGCTTCAGGTCAAGATCGCCGGACATCGTGTCGATCTGCTCATTGGCGACTGGCTCGTGCTGCAGGCGGATGGCTGGCAGTTCCACCAGACGAGCCGCCAGCGCGACGAGGATCTCGCTCACGACCGGCGGCTCGTGCAGAGGGGGTACACGGTGCTGCGGTACCCCTACTCGGCGATCATGGGCGGCTGGGGCCGGGCCGAGGCCGAGATTCTGGCCCAGCTGGCCGCGGGGGCAGATAGCCGTCCCAGCCGCCACTGACCTCCAAGGGCATCGTCCGAGGACGAACCCGGTGAATTAGGGATTGTCGGGAAGAGTAGGAGTTCCTGGGCCGATGTTCCTACCAGGGACGACAACTCCTACCGAGGACGACGGATCCGCGACGCGCGGCCGTGCTGGCGTCCGATTTTCGGGCGACCCGGCTCTCGGGTAAGATCGACCCCTGTGCCATTCGGCACCCCGATCTTTGTGAGGTACTCGTGGGTTCGGTCATCAAGAAGCGCCGCAAGCGCATGGCGAAGAAGAAGCATCGCAAGCTGCTTCGCAAGACGCGCCACCAGCGTCGCAACAAGAAGTAGAGAAGTAGCCAGTACTTCTGCACCCAGCGCCAGGTTCGCCTGGCGCTCTGTGTTTAAGCGCGCCGGTCCCCGCCCGGCGCGTGGTGTTCAAGCGCGCCGGTCCCCGCCCGGCGCGTGGTGTTCAAGCGCGCCGGTCCCTGCCCGGCGCGTGG
>JAJYBG010000100.1 GCA_021779075.1 Actinomycetes bacterium
CCGCGCTTCTCGAGCGACCGCAGCGCCTTCTGCAAGGCGGTGGCGTAGTTGCGGCCGATCGCCATCGCCTCGCCGACCGACTTCATGGTCGTCGTCAGCGTCGGGTCGGCGGCGGGGAACTTCTCGAACGCGAAGCGCGGCACCTTGACGACGACGTAGTCGAGGGTCGGCTCGAAGCTTGCGGGCGTCACCTTGGTGATGTCGTTGGGGATCTCGTCGAGCCGGTAGCCGATGGCAAGCTTCGCGGCGATCTTCGCGATGGGGAATCCGGTCGCCTTCGAGGCGAGCGCGGACGAGCGCGACACGCGCGGGTTCATCTCGATGACGATGACCCGGCCGTTCGCCGGGTCGACGGCGAACTGGATGTTGCAGCCGCCGGTGTCGACGCCGACGGCGCGGATGATGCGGATGCCGATGTCGCGCAGCCGCTGGTACTCGCGATCGGTGAGGGTGAGCGCGGGCGCGACGGTGATGGAGTCGCCGGTGTGGACGCCGACCGGATCGACGTTCTCGATGGAGCAGACGACGACCGTGTTGTCGGCCTGGTCCCGCATGAGCTCGAGCTCGTACTCCTTCCAGCCGAGGATGGATTCCTCGAGCAGCACCTCGTGCGTGCGGCTGGACTGCAGGCCCTCGCCGGCGATCCGCACCAGGTCCGCCTCGGTGTGCGCGAAGCCGGAACCCAGGCCGCCCATGGTGAACGAGGGCCGCACGACGAGGGGGTAGCCGAGTTCCTTCGCGCACTCCTTCGCCTCGTCGAGGGTGTGCGCGATGAAGGAGCGCGCCACCTCGGCGCCGGCGGCGATGACGAGTTCCTTGAACACCTGACGGTCCTCGCCGCGGCGGATCGCCTCGACCTTCGCGCCGATGAGCTCGACGCCGTACTTCTCGAACACGCCGCGCTCGTGCAGCGCCATCGCGGCGTTGAGCGCGGTCTGGCCGCCCAAGGTGGGCAGCACCGCGTCGGGTCGCTCCTTCGCGATGATCGTCTCGATGACCTCGGGGGTGATCGGCTCGACGTAGGTCGCGTCGGCGAAGTCCGGGTCGGTCATGATCGTCGCCGGGTTGGAGTTGACGAGGATGACCCGCACCCCCTCCTCGCGCAGCACGCGGCAGGCCTGCGTGCCCGAGTAGTCGAACTCGACCGCCTGGCCGATGACGATCGGACCGGAGCCGATGACGAGGACGGAGTTGATGTCGGGGCGCTTGGGCATCAGGCGGAGGCCTTCGTGGCGAGGTCGGCTGCGACGAGGTCGCGGAAGCGGTCGAAGAGGTAATTGGCGTCGTGGGGCCCGGCGGCGGCCTCGGGGTGGTACTGCACCGAGAACGCGGGGATGTCGAGCGCGCTGAGGCCCTCCACCACGTCGTCGTTGAGGTCGATGTGGCTCACCTCGAGCCGGCCGTACCCGTTGGGGCTGTCGAAGACGCCCGCCAGCGGCGCCTCGACCGCGAAGCCGTGGTTGTGCGCGGTGATCTCGACGCGGCCCGTCGCGCGGTCGAGCACCGGCCGGTTGATGCCGCGGTGGCCGAACTTGAGCTTGTACGTGCCGAGGCCGAGCGCGCGCCCGAGCAGCTGGTTGCCGAAGCAGATGCCGAAGAACGGCAGACGGGCGTCGAGCACGCCCCGCAGCACGGCGACCTGGTCGTCGGAGGCCGCAGGGTCGCCGGGGCCGTTGGAGTAGAAGACCGCGACCGGGTTCACGGCGAGGATCTGCGCGAGGGAGGAATCCTGCGGCAGCACATGCACGTCGAAGCCGCGCGCGGCGAGGTTGTCGATGGTGGACTGCTTCACGCCGAGGTCGAGCACGGCGAGGTTTCCCAGCGTCGGCGCGCTCGTCGCCGGGGTGACCTGCTCGCTCGCCACCGACACCTCGTCGGAGAGGTTGAGGCCGGCCATCCGGTGGGCGCTGCGGACGATGGCGAGTTGGTCGCCCTCGCTCAGCGCGGCGTCCGGCCCGGAGAAGATGCCGGCGCGCAGGGCGCCGCCGTCGCGCAGTTTGCGGGTGATGGCGCGGGTGTCGATGCCCGCGATTCCGACGACCCCGGAGGAGACGAGAGCGTCGTCGAGCGAGCGCGTCGCGCGGAAGTTCGAGACGATGCGGCTGGGGTCGCGCACGACGTAGCCGGCGACCCAGATGCGGCGCGACTCCGAGTCCTCATCGTTGACGCCGGTGTTGCCGATGTGCGGGGCGGTCTGGAGGACGATCTGACCGGCGTAGCTCGGGTCGGTCAGGGTCTCCTGGTACCCGGTCATGCCGGTGGTGAAGACGAGCTCGCCGAGCGTGCGGCCCTCGGCGCCGTAGGCGCGGCCTTCGTAGCGGGTGCCGTCCTCGAGGACGAGCACAGCGGGTGCGGGGATGGGCATTCAGACCTCGCTCTGGGGAGTGCTGGTGGTGGTGCTCGGTGCGGCGGTGTAGCTCGCGAGCGCGCGGAACACCGGCTCCGGGTCGGTGCCGGTGACGCGCAGGTAGGAGTCGACGATGGTGCCGTCGATGATCCAGGAGACCCTGATGAGTCCGTTCTTCTCGACGACCTTGTCGATCGTCACGGTCGCGGGTGCGACGTCGGTGATGGCGGATGCCGCGATGAACACGGCCCGCTCCCCCGGGATGCTGAGCTCTGCACCCGCTTCGTAGGCGATGAGCTGGGCGCGGGCGCGGAACCCGAGGCCGCGGATCGCGAGGCGTTCGAGCGGCTTGCCGTGCTCGGTCGTCGCGACGTAGAACAGGGGCGCCGAGACGAGCTCCGCGCCAGGGTGGTCGGGCGCCGAGGTCGGCGGGATGAGGTGAGCGGAGCGCTTCTGCCGCGATCGCCAGCCCCACCACATCCCGAAGAAGACGAGCAGCAGGATGGCGATGACGATGAGCGTCGGCCAGGTCTTATCCACGGGCGGCCTCCTCCGGGCTGATGACGGATGCGTCTTTGACGGTGGCGAACCCGTCACGGAAAGTCCACACCACGCGGCCGGGCAGGTCGACACCGAGGTACGGCGAGTTGACGCTCTTGCCGTGCAGGTCGGCGGTGCCGAAGACGCGGGACGCGCTCGGGTCGTAGAGCGTGACGTTGGCCGGTGACCCGACCGCGAGCGGGCGGTCGTACCCGGCGAGCGAGCCGATCGCAGCCGGCGCGCTCGACATCACCCGGGCCACGTCGGCCCAGCCGAGGCGGCCGTCGGCCACCACCGCCGCGTGGACGACCGAGAGCGCCGACTCGAGGCCGACCATGCCGTTGGCGGCGGCGTCCCACTCGACGTCCTTCGCCTCGACCGGGTGCGGCGCATGATCGGTGGCGACGATGTCGATGGTGCCGTCGGCGAGGGCCTCGCGGAGGGCTGCGACGTCCTCGGCGGTGCGCAGCGGCGGGTTGACCTTGTAGCGGGCGTCGTAGCCGCGTGCGAGCTCCTCAGTGAGGAACAGGTGGTGCGGGGTGACCTCGGCGGTGACGCGGATGCCGCGCGCCTTGGCCCAGCGCACGACGTCGACCGAACCCGCGGTGGAGAGGTGGCAGACGTGCAGGCGGCTGCCGACGTGCTCGGCGAGGAGCACGTCGCGGGCGATGATCGCCTCCTCCGCGACAGCGGGCCAGCCGGCGAGCCCCAGCTCGGCCGAGAGCGCGCCCTCGTTCAGCTGCGCGCCGACGGTGAGGCGCGGCTCCTGAGCGTGCTGGGCGATGACCCCGCCGAACGCCTTGACGTACTCGAGGGCGCGGCGCATGAGCAGCGGATCGCTCACGCACTGCCCATCGTCGGAGAAGACCCTCACGCGAGCGCGGCTCGACGCCATCGCGCCGAGTTCGGCGAGCTGCTCGCCCCTGAGGCCGGCCGTGACCGCGCCGACGGGTCGCACGGTCGCATACCCGGCCGCCTCGCCGAGCGTGAGCACCTGCTCGACGACGCCCGCAGTGTCGGCGACGGGGCTGGTGTTAGCCATCGCGAACACGGCGGTGTAGCCGCCGGATGCCGCAGCCCGGGTGCCCGTGAGCACGGTCTCGCTCTGCTCGAAGCCCGGCTCGCGCAGGTGGGTGTGGAGGTCGACGAGTCCGGGCAGGGCGACGAGGCCCGCGGCATCCACCACGGTCGCGTCGGCCCGGGAGAGGCCGGAGCCGCGCTCGGCGATGAACCCGTTCTCGAGCAGCAGATCGGCGGTCGTGCCGTCGGGCAGCGTCGCGCCCTTCACCAGGGTCGTCGTCACCGGTCGTTCTCCTCGGTCTGGCCCGCGAGCAGCAGGTAGAGGGCGGCCATCCGCACCGAGACGCCGTTCGCGACCTGCTCGCGCACGGTCGACTGCACCGAGTCGGCGGCGGCGGCCGAGATCTCGAGGCCGCGGTTCATGGGCCCGGGGTGCATGACGAGCGTCTTCTCGTCCAGGCGCGCGAGGCGCTCGTCGTCGAGGCCCCAGGTGCGGGCGTACTCGCGCACGCTGGGGAAGAACGCGTCGCGCATCCGCTCGCCCTGGATACGGAGCATCATGATCACGTCCGGATCGGCGGCGATCGCGTCGTCGAGGTCGTAGCCGATCTCGACCGGCCAGGCGCTGGCGTCGACGGGCAGCAGGGTGGGCGGTGCGATCCAGGTCACCGTCGCACCGAGGGTGGTGAGCAGCCAGGCGTTCGAGCGCGCGACGCGCGAGTGCAGGACGTCGCCGACGATCGTGACCGTGACGCCGTCGAGCGCTGCGCCCCGGCTGCCCGCGCCGTGAAGGCGGCGGCGCATGGTGAAGGCGTCGAGCAGCGCCTGCGTGGGGTGCTCGTGCGTGCCGTCGCCCGCGTTGATGACTCCGGCGCTGATCCAGCCGCTCGTGGCGAGCGTGAACGGGGCGCCGGATGCCGGGTGGCGGATCACGACGGCGTCCGCCCCCATCGCCTGCAGCGTCTGGGCCGTGTCCTTGAGGCTCTCGCCTTTGCTGACGCTCGAGCCCGTGGCGCTG
>JAJYBG010000101.1 GCA_021779075.1 Actinomycetes bacterium
ACGAGCTCAACAAGGAGCAGGTCTTCGCCGACCAGCTCGCCTGGATCGACGAGCGGCTGTAGCGGCGGAGCTACCCCTCGCGGGTGATCTCGACCGTCACGAAGGTCTGCGACGAGCCGGCTCCGGCGTAGACCCCGCGGATGGGCGCGACGTCGTCGTAGTCGCGGCCACGCCCGACGAGCACGTGCCGGTCGCCGATGGCGATCTGGTTGGTGGGGTCGAACCCGGTCCACTCGCCGCAGAACCACTCGACCCAGGCGTGCGATTCGCCGGTCACGGTCCTGCCGATCTCGGCATCCGGCTCGGGGTGCAGGTAGCCCGAGACGTAGCGCGCCGGCAGGCCCACCGACCGCAGCGCGCCGATGGCGACATGCGCGATGTCCTGGCAGACGCCGCGGCGCTGCTCCCACGCCTCGGCGCCCGAGGTCGACACGGCGGTGACGCCCTGCACGTACTCCATCGCCTCGCCGACCGCGCGGGCGATGGCCTCGCCGGCGTCGCACGGACCGGAAGCGGAATCCGCGATCGAACGCGCCAGCGCCGCGAGGCCCGCATCCGGCTCGGTGCGCGCCGACTGCGCGAGCTGCTCCATGTACTCGGTGCGGGTGAGGGCGATCGCCGCGACCTCGTCCCAGCCGATGTCGTGCGGGGCGCCGTGCGTCCGGTCGCCGACCTCGATGAGGCTGGACGCCGAGAGCGTGAGCTCGCGGTGCGGGCTCAGCACCTCGAACGCGGTGACCTGGGTACCCCAGTAGTCGGTGTACGTGTACTGCTGCGCGCCGGGATGGATCTCGAGTTGGCAGGTGAGGACGATCTGCCCCTCGGTGCTGGTCGGCAGCATGCGCGCCTCGTTGTACGAGGCGTTCGCCTCGCCGGTGTACCGGAACCCGGTGATGTGCTTGACCCTGAGCCGCTTCACATGCGCTCACCCACCCACGTCGGCATGGCGTGCGTCGGGAAGTAGCGCTGCTTGACGGCCTCGCTCGTCGCGCTCGTGACGCGCTGGATGGCATCCATGTTGTCGACGAGCTTGTCGAGGATCTCCGAGATCGGCCGATACTCCAGCGATCCGATGGTCTGGCCGAGGAGGCGCTGGGCGCTGTCGCTGACGCCCACGCGATCGCTGCGCGGCTCGAGCTCGCGCAAGCACTCCGAGGCCCGGTTGAGGCAGTAGAACACCGAGCGCGGGAACAGCCGGTCGAGCAGCAGGAACTCCGCGGCGTTGTGCGTCGACGGCACACCGCGGTAGGTGCGCAGATAGGCCTCGTAGGCGCCGCAGGAGCGCAGGATCGTCGTCCACGACGGGCCGGATGCCTCGGTGAGCACCCGCGTCGCGAGCAGGCGGGCCGTCATGTCGGCGCGCTCCAGCGAGCGGCCGAGAGTGAAGAACTGATACGCCTCGTCGCGGCTCATCACCATCTCGTTGACTCCGATGGCGAAGGCGGTGCGCTCGCGGACCCAGCGGAAGAACTCGCTGACGCGCTCGGTGCTGACGCGGCGCGGCATCCGGGCAGTCGTCGTGTTGAGGCTCTCCCACAGCTCGGTCGAGATGATCTCGCGCGCGCGCCGGGCGTTCTCGCGGGCGCTCATCAGGGAGTACGCGATGGACGACGGATTCGAGCGGTTCACCGCGAGCAGGTCGAGCACGTCGGCACGGGAGAGGCGCGTGTCGTCGGGGGCGGCCGAACCCATGACGTCGAGCAGCGCGCGGCACGCGGTGTCTTCGTCGACCCACGGGTCCTCGAGCAGCAGTTGCAGATGGACGTCGAGAATGCGGGCGGTGCCGTCGGCCCGCTCGACGTAGCGGCCGATCCAGAACAGGGATTCCGCGATCCTGCTCAGCATTTATCGCCGCGCCCGTCCTCGCCGCTCGCGCGTCGCTTCACGATCCGCGCGCACGCCGCCGGATCGCTGATGGCTGAGTGAGCAGGCGCGTCACCCCCTTCCCACGTGCGAGCCTGCTGCTGGTGCTGGTGCTGCTGGCGGAAGCGCAATCCGTCATCGCCGTCGCTGCTCTGCTGCTGCTGCTGCACCTGCTGATGGTGACCGCCCGGCTCCTCCTCGGGGGAGTGCTGGGGGCCGACGGCCGCCGCCTCGACGAGTGCCTGGTCGCGCGCGGCGTTCGCGTCGGCGCGGACGAACGGGATGCTCGTCGTGTTCGTCGCCTGGTCGACCGTGATGGCGCTGACATCGTGCGCACCGGTGAGCGGCACCGTCTCGCGGCCGAGCACCCAGGTGTCCTTCGAGCCGCCCCCCTGGCTGGAGTTGACGACGAGCTGCCCCGCGGGCAACGCGACACGGGTGAGGCCGCCGGGCAGCACCCAGATGTCGTCGCCGTCGTTGACGGCGAACGGGCGCAGGTCGGAGTGCCTCGGCCGCATGCCGTCCTCGACGAGGGTCGGGATGGTCGACAGCTGCACGACCGGCTGCGCGATCCAGCCGCGCGGGTCGTCGATGAGCTTGGCGCGCAGCGTCTCGAGCTCCTTCTTCGACGCGGCAGGGCCGACGACGAGACCCTTGCCGCCCGAACCGTCAACCGGTTTGACGACAAGCTGGTCGAGGCGGTCGAGCACCTCGTCGAGCGAGTCCGGGTCTTCGAGGCGCCAGGTGTCGACGTTGGGGATGATGGGCTGCTCGCCGAGGTAGTAGCGGATGAGGTCCGGCATGTACGTGTAGATGAGCTTGTCGTCGGCGACGCCGTTGCCGACCGCGTTGGCCAGCGTCACGTTGCCGAGGCGGGCGACGTTGAGCAGGCCGGGAGTGCCGAGCACGGAGTCGGCGCGGAACTGCAGCGGGTCGAGGAACTCGTCGTCGACCCGGCGATAGATGACGTCGACGCGCGTCGGACCGCTCGTCGTACGCATCCACACGTGCCCGCCGCTCGTGAAGAGATCGCGGCCCTCGACGAGCTCGACGCCCATGAGGCGGGCGAGCAGGGTGTGCTCGTAGTACGCCGAGTTCAAGACGCCGGGCGTGAGCACCACGACGGTCGGGTCCTCGACGCCCATCGGGGCGGAGGCGCGCAGTGCCTGCAGCAGCCGGTACGGGTAATCCCCCACCGGCCGCACCGACATCGAGACGAACAGCTCGGGCAGGGTCTGCGCCATGACGCGGCGGTTCGAGATGACGTAGCTGACACCGGACGGCACGCGCACGTTGTCCTCGAGGACCCGCCAGATGCCGGTCTCATCGCGGATGAGGTCGATGCCGGCGACGTGGATGCGCACGCCGTTGGCGCTGACAATGCCGTGGGCCTGCCGGTGGTAGTGCTTCGAGCTCGCGATGACGGAGGCCGGCACAATGCGGTCGCGCACCGCGTTCTGCGGGCCGTAGGAGTCGGCGAGGAATGCTTCGAGCACGCGCACGCGCTGCTTGACACCGGCCTCGAGATCGACCCACTCGTCCGCCTCGATGACGCGGGGCACGGCATCGAGCGGAAAGGGGCGCTCCTCACCGGCGAAGTCGAACGTGACGCCCTGGGCGAGGTAGGAGCTCTCGAGCGCCTCGGTGCGCCCGCGCAGCTCGGCCTGCGTCATCTGGCCCAGGGCGGCGTGGAGGTCGCGATAGGGGGCTCTCGGCTCGGGCGCGTCCGAGCCGTGGGCGGAGCCGGCGAACATCTCGTCGTAGGCGGGAGCAGGGGCGTGCGGTTTCGGCTGCAGCGTTGCGCCGTACCCGCGGAACAGGTCGCCCATGCCCCGACTGTAGTGACGAAGTGTTGCGCTCTCGTTTCACTCGCGACCGCCGGGAACGACGTTGGCCCGGTGAATCGCCGTCCGGCTGCCGAACCCCGGGCGACCCTAGGTATCGTCAGGCCATGCCTTTGATTGTTTCGGTGCCTGACCTCGAACTGGCCGGCGCGGTCGCCGCTCTCCCTCCCGCCCTCGGCTCCGAGGTCGAGTTCGTCGTGTGGGCGTTCGACGACAGCGCGCCACCGCGAGACTCGTTCGACATCGTGGTGCCGCCCTACCTGCCCGCCGACCAGTTCCTTCCGAAGATCGAGCGAGTCCGCACCCGGCTCGTCCAGCAGCAGTCGATCGGCTACGACGGCATCGCAGGCCATCTGCCGCCGGGTCTCGCCTTCGCCAACGCGGCGACGGTCCACGAGACCGCCACCTCGGAGCTCGCGGTGACGCTGGCCCTCGCGATGCAGCGCGGGATTCCGGGCTTCGTGCACGACGCCGCGCACGGCGTCTGGAACATGCACTGGCGGCCGGGCCTCGCCGACCGGCGCGTGCTGCTGCTCGGCTACGGCGGCGTCAACCAGGCCGTCGAGAAACGGCTCGCAGGCTTCGACGTCGATGTCGTGCGCGTGGCGCGAACCGCGCGGGACACCCCCGCCGGTCGGGTGCACGGCCTCGGCGCACTGCCCGCTCTGCTGTCGGCAGTCGACATCGTCATCGCTGCGGTACCCCTGGATCCCTCGACTCAGGGCCTCGTCTCGGCGGCATTCCTCGCCGCACTCCCCGACGACGCCCTCGTCATCAACGTCGCCCGCGGTCCCGTCGCCGACACCGCGGCGATCCTCGCCGAGGCCTCGAGCGGCAGGCTGCGCTTCGCCCTCGACGTCACCGATCCCGAGCCGCTGCCCGCCGACCACCCGCTCTGGTCGCTTCCGAACGTCCTCGTCACGCCGCACGTCGGAGGCGCCTCGGACGCGATGGGACCGCGCATGGTCGCACTCATCCGTCGGCAGATCGATCACGCGCTCAACGGCGAACCTTTCGAAAACGTCGTCCTGCGCGGCTAGGCGCCGAGCGCGGCGAGCTCGTCGGCGGCGAGTTCAAGTGTCGCCGAGGCCAGCAGGTCGGGCAGCTGCTCGACACGGCTCGCCGACGCGATCGGCGCCGTGATCGTCGGCTGCGCGCGCAGCCAGGCAAGGGCGACCGTCGCCACCGACGCGCCGCGC
>JAJYBG010000102.1 GCA_021779075.1 Actinomycetes bacterium
CGTTGTGCTGCACCGGGCCGAAGTCGGGAAGGCCCGCGGCGAGCATCTTCTCGCGCTGCCAGTTCTCCTTGAACCAGCCGCGCGAGTCGCCGTGCACAACCAGGTCGACGACGAGCAGACCCGGAATGGGGGTCTCGCGCACGGCGAGCGGCTTGGGGTCGGCCATCCGGATCGCCCCTAGTGACCCTGCGCCACGTACTTGGCCTCGGTCGCCGCCTTCTGCGGCCGCCACCACGCCTCGTTCGCCCGGTACCAGTCGATCGTCGCCGCCAGACCGCTCTCGAAGCCGCCGTGCTTCGGCAGCCAGCCCAGCTCGGTGCGGAGCTTCGTCGAGTCGATGGCGTAGCGCAGATCGTGGCCGGCACGGTCGACGACGTGGTCGTAGGCATCCGCCGGCCGGCCCATGAGCGTGAGCACCAGCTCGACGACGTCCTTGTTGCTGCGCTCGCCGTCCGCGCCGATGAGGTACGTCTCGCCGATGACACCCTTCGCGAGGATCGTCAGCACCGCGGAGGAGTGGTCGTCGGCGTGAATCCAGTCGCGCACGTTGAGACCCGCCCCGTACAGCTTCGGGCGCACCCCGTCGATGATGTTCGTGATCTGGCGCGGAATGAACTTCTCGACATGCTGGTACGGGCCGTAGTTGTTCGAGCAGTTGCTGATCGTCGCCCGCACGCCGAAGGAGCGCACCCAGGCGCGCACCAGCAGATCGGAGGCCGCCTTCGTCGACGAGTACGGGCTCGACGGGTTGTAGGGCGTGCGCTCGGTGAAACGGTGCGGGTCGTCGAGCTCGAGATCGCCGTACACCTCGTCCGTCGAGATGTGGTGATACCGGATGCCGTGCCGGCGCACCGCCTCGAGCAGCGTGTACGTGCCCACCACGTTCGTGTCGAGGAACGGGCGCGGCTCAGCCAGCGAGTTGTCGTTGTGCGACTCGGCCGCGTAGTGGATGACGGCGTCGGTGCCCCGGACGAGCTCGTCGACGAGGAGGGCGTCCTGGATGTCGCCCCTCACAAAGGCGAGGCGGTCGTCGGGCAGACCCTGCAGAGAGGCGCGGTTGCCGGCGTAGGTGAGCTTGTCGAGCACCGTGACGTGCAGGTCGGTGTTCTCGATCACGTAGTGGACGAAGTTCGAACCGATGAATCCGGCGCCGCCCGTGACGAGGATCCGCTGCATGGCATCAGGGTACCGGTAGGCGGCTGCCCGCCCGCGGGATCTCGACGGTGCGCGTGCAGGCCGGCTGGTTCCGGACCCACGAGGTATCGATCAGGCGGTACCTCGGCGGGTCATGATAACGTTACTGACGGATTGCTCATCCGTCAGATTCGTAAGGAACACGATGCCGGCCACTCGATCAACCGCCCAACGCGGCCACCAGGCGGAGCTGGCCGCGGCCGTCGAACTGCTGCTGCACTCCGGGGCGGACGAGCTCGCGGCCGCGATCAGCGCAGCGAGCACGCCCACAGCTTCTCGTCGCCTTCGCAGCGTGCTCGACCTCGTCACCTACCGCGACGCCGTGATGCGGCTCGAGTACGACCTCGCCAACCTGCCCGCAGCGGTCCCTCCCGCTGCCAGCCGAGCCGCGCAGGCCACCGAGAACGCCTGGCGCGCGATGCAGGACGAGTTCGGCCTCCTCACCGCCGTCGAGGTCGCCGCCCAGGCGGGCGCCAGCAGGTCGAACCGCACCTATGCGTCCGATCAGAGGCGCCGCGGCCGCCTGCTCGGCATCAAACGGCGCAACGCCTACCTCTACCCCGGGTTCCAGTTCGATCCTGACAGCACGTCCGTGCGGCCCGTCATCGGACCGCTGCTCGCGAGTGCGGCGCTCCACGAGCGCAGCTCCGAGAGCGTCGCGCTCTGGCTCACCAGCCCGACCACCTATCTCGACGGCGACCGGCCCGTCGACCACATCGACAACGCCGACCAGGTGCTCGCCGCCGCCGAGGGCGCGTGGGGGGTCGAGTGGTAGCAGTCCCGGCTCCCCCGGAACCGCTCGACGCACTCGACCACCTGCTTGTCGCCGGCACCCTGATCCATCGGGTGCATTCCGTCGCCCGCGACGCCGACGCGTTCAACCCGGGCCGAGGCTCCCGCACCCGGTTCGCACCGATCCGCGACCCGAAGATCGTCCCGACGCTCTATGCCGCCGAAACGGCCGACGCGGCCATCTGCGAAACGCTCCTGCACGACGTGCCGCTGACCGGCGATCGGCTTCTGCTCGACGCCTACCGCTTCACCCGCGAATCGACACTCGAAGTCACCCGCGACCTGCGCCTCGCCAAGTTCATGGGCGATGGACTCCGCCGGTTGGGCGTCGACGCCTCTCAGCTCACCGCGACCGGGGCCGGTGACTACGGAAAGACCGCCGCGTGGGCCGTCGCAGCACACCGCGCCGGCTTCGACGGCATCGCGTGGATGAGCCCGCGCGAGAACACCGCCGCAGCGTATCTGCTGTTCGGCGACCGCGTGGGAGTGCGCGACGTTCGCCTGGCCCCCCACGGGCTGGGCCCGTTCACTCCGCCGGCGCCGGGATTCGACTGGCTCAGCACCTACTGCGCACGGGTCGGAGTCGACGTACTGCTCGCCTAGGTGAAGTCGGGGTCGGGGGCGTCCGCGTAGACGCTGCTCGACCAGTGGCGGCGGCCGCGGTTGAGAACCCCCTGCGACTCCTCGAGGTAGCACTGGCCGCACAGGGCCTCATAAGTCACCACCGGCCCCTCCGCCCCCGCCTCGTCGATGGCGACCTGGTCGCCCTCGAGAGTGAAGACCCCGCCCACCAGGCGCGCGTTGAAGATCGCCTTGCGGCCGCACCGGCAGATCGTCTTGAGCTCCTCGATGGAGTGCGCGATCTCGAGCAGACGCCGCGAGCCCGGAAACGCCACAGTCTGGAAATCCGTGCGGATGCCGTACGCGAGCACCGGGATGCCCTCGAGGACCGCGATGCGCAGCAGGTCGTCGACCTGCGACTCGGTGAGGAACTGCGCCTCGTCGATGAGGAGCGCCGAGATGTCCTGCCCGGCGATCGTCAGCGCGTGCTTGCGATGCTGACTGAGCCGGAGGAAGACATCCGTCGACGGCTCGATCACGAAGTCGGCCGCGCGCTCGGTGCCCAGCCGGCTCACGATGCGGTCGTCGCCCTTCGTGTCGACCGCGGGCTTCGCGATGAGGACGCGGTGGCCGCGCTCCTCGTAGTTGAAAGCCGCCTGCAGCAGCGCAGTGCTCTTACCCGAGTTCATCGCCCCGTAGCGGAAATACAGCTTGGCCACGCAGCGAGCCTAGAGCGCCGCTCGCCCTCCACAGCGCCGTCCACGCGGTCGAGGCGCCGGTGAACTCGCCCTGGTACCCGCGCCCCGTGCGCGCACGCCGGAATCTGCGCCGGTGCGGATCCTCTCGAGCGCCCTCAAAGCAACGGCATCCTGCCTGCTGCGATCCAGCACGCGATCAAACATCCTGTAGATACCCGGAGAATCCGCTATGACGATGAGGACCGGCTGCTTATCATCGGTTCACTGCCGGACGGCCAACTCATCGAGATCGTCGCCGTTCCGGCAGACGCACCGGAACGCATCATCCACGCAAACTACCTCAACCCCAAGTGGCTCGCCGGCCTGCGGCGCTGATCAATGACCGAGCACGACGACAAGTTCTACGAAGACGACGCCGAGCGCTTTGAGGCGTTTCTCGACGGTCTCGATCCCAGCACGCTCGAACGGCACGACGCCACGTATCTGCGCGCCATCGGGGAGGCGGTCGATGCTTTAGAGACCGCTGAGGCCCGACTCAACGCCGCGATCCAGTTCGCTCGCCAAAACGGAGAGGAGTGGGGATTGATCAACCTGCTGCTCAGCGATTCCCCGGTCACCAAGGATCGTCACTACGGCCCCACCGCGCCATCGGACGCGAGCTGATCCGGCCCCGTCCGAACGGCTAGAACAGGGTCGGCTGAGCGAGGGACGACGACGCGACCTCCTCGAAGACGACCTGACGGTCGGGATCCGCCGTCATGCCGCCGGTCGCCCGGTCCTCGCGAGCGTGCTCGAGGCCGTGCTTGCGGATGAGCGGCCGGATGCGGCCCGCAAGCCAGCGGCGGTACTCCGTGCCCGCATACGCCCGGTCGCCGTACAGCCCCCGATACCGCTCGATCAGCTCGGGATGCTCGCGCTCGAGCCAGAAGAAGAACCACGGCTTCACCGGGCCGCGCAGGTGCAGCGCCGTGTAGAGCACGCTCGATGCGCCGGCCGCCCGGATCCGACCGAGCGCGAAATCGAGGTGCTCGCGCGAATCGGTGAGGAACGGCAGGATCGGCATCAGGAACACCGTGCAGTCGAGGCCCGCCTCGCGAACCGCGGTCACCGTCGCAAGACGCTCCTGGTAGCGGGGCGTGCCGGGCTCGATGCTCCGCTGCAGCTCGTCGTCGAACACCGCGATCGACATCGCGACACCGACCGGGACCTGCTCGGCGGCCGCCGCGAGCAGCGGAAGGTCGCGGCGCAGCAGCGTGCCCTTGGTGAGGATGCTCAACGGCGTGCCCGAACCCGCGAGCGTCTCGATGATCTGCGGCATGAGCCGGTAGCGGCCCTCGGCCCGCTGATACGGGTCGGTGTTCGTGCCCAGCTGCACCGGCTGCGGGTCGGCGCGCCAGCCCGGCCTCGCCACCTCCTTCGCGAGCACCTCCCCCACATTGACCTTGACGACGATCTGGGTGTCGAAGTCCTTGCCGGCATTGAGGTCGAGGTAGGTGTGCGTCGGGCGCGCGAAGCAGTACACGCACGCGTGCTGGCAGCCCCGGTACGGATTGATCGTCCAGGCGTTCGGCATCCGGGGCGAGGAACCGGGAACA
>JAJYBG010000103.1 GCA_021779075.1 Actinomycetes bacterium
ACTCGCCCTTGACGCCCTCGCAGTACATTCCCGCGCCGTCCATCGCGACGCGGATGTCATGCAGCAGCGGCTCCATGCGGGTGGATGCCGCGAGCGCGTAGTCGACGTTGTAGTCGGTCGCCGGAGTGAGGTCGCGGTAGCCCTTCTTCCAGGCATCCCGGTAGGAATCCTCGAACACGATGAACTCGAGCTCGGTGCCGACGAAGGCAGTCAGCCCCATATCGGCGAGGCGCTTCACCTGCGTCTTGAGGATCTCGCGCGGCGACTGGACGACGGGTTCGCCGTCGGGCCAGTCGAGGTTCGCGGTGACGATCGCGGTCTTGACCAGCCAGGGAGCGGCGCGCAGCGTCGCGAGGTCGGCGTTCATCACCATGTCGCCGTAGCCGCGCTCCCACGACGAGATGGCGTAGCCGCCGACGGTGTTCATCTCGACGTCGACGGCGAGCAGGTAATTGCAGCACTCGGCGCCGTGCGCTGCGACCTCCTCGAGGAAGAGGCGTGCCGAGGTGCGCTTGCCGACGAGCCGGCCCTGCATGTCGGTGAAGGCGATGATGACGGTGTCGATATCGCCCGCGGCGACGAACCCGGCCAGTTCGTCGATGCTGAGGTATCCGGTCGGCTGGGCCATGCTGCCCCCTCCTCAAGGTCGTCTTGTCGACCATTGAATCACGTCGATGCGCCGCGGTTTGCCCAGAGATTTACACGGTCGTTACATCCAAAGGTCTGTTGTCAGGCCTTAAGACTCCCTATGCTTTCGCCAAATCTCAGCGCGCGACAGGCTCGTGTCGCACGCCAATCCAGGAGGACTCACATGGCCGAGCACGAGCGGGTGAGCACCGCCGGCGTCACCTACACGACCGTCGATGCGAGCTACTTCGAGAAACGCAAACTCAAGCGATCCGCGGGAGTGTGGGGGATCTGGGGCCTCGGCGTCGCCGCGGTCATCTCGGGGGACTTCAGCGGCTGGAACGGCGGCATCCCGACGGCCGGTTGGGGCGGCCTGCTGGTCGCCACGATCGCGGTCGGAATCATGTTCTTCGGCCTCTTCTACTCGATCGGCGAGATGAGCGCCGCCATGCCGCACACCGGCGGCGCCTACTCGTTCGCCCGCGCCGCAATGGGGCCGTGGGGCGGCTTCGTCACGGGCCTCGCCGAGACCATCGAGTACGTCATGACGACCGCGGTCGTCGTGTTCTTCTCGCAGCAGTACGCGGATTCCGCGCTGCACCTGCTCACCGGCGCGAGCCTGCCGCCGTGGCTGTGGTGGGTCATCCTCTATGCCGCCTTCATCGGGCTCAACACGCTGGGGGCCGCGGTCGGGTTCCGCTTCGCGATCATCGTGTCGGTGATCTCGATCGCGATCATCGTGTTCTTCGCGATCCTCGCGGCGGCGACCGGCAGCCTGCACTTCGACACCCTGACCGAGTCGCCGGCTGATGGCGCGCCGAGCGGGTTCCTTCCCGGCGGCTTCACCGGCATCCTCGCCACCCTCCCGTTCGCGATCTGGTTCTTCCTGGGGATCGAAGAGCTCCCGCTCGCGGCCGAGGAGTCGCACAACCCGACGAAGGACATTCCGCGCGGCGGAGTCATCGCGCTCGCAACCCTCATGGTGACCGGCGCGATCATCATCTTCCTCAACTCCGCGGTGCTCGGCGCCAAGGGCACGGGCGCCTCGCTGCAACCACTGCTCGACGCGTTCGGCGCGATCCTCGGCACGGATTCGAACGGCGTGGTCGGCATCCTCGCGATCTTCGCTCTCATCGGTCTGCTCGCCTCGCTGCAGGGCATCATGTTCGCCTACGGACGCAACATGTACTCGCTGTCACGAGCGGGCTACTACCCGAAGTTCCTCTCGCTCACCGGCACGACCCAGACGCCGTGGCTCGCGCTCATCGTGGGTGGTGTGCTCGGCTTCGCAACGCTGTTCATCGCCCAGTACTCGGGCAGTTCGGCCGCCGGCAGCATCGTGCTCAACATCGCGGTGTGGGGTGCGGTCATCTCGTACGTGCTGCAGATGGTGTCGTTCATCATCCTGCGCCGCCGGTTCCCGGCCGCGAATCGTCCGTATCGGAGCCCGTGGGGCTACCCGGGGGCCGTCTACGCGGGCCTTATCGCCCTGATCGCCTTCGTCTCGCTGCTCTTCGTTCCCGCGTTCCAAGGCGCGATAATCGCGATCGCGATCGTGTTCGTCGTCGGCGTCATCCTGTTCGCGGTGTTCAGCCGCACCAAGCTGGTCCTCTCGCCGGAGGAGGAGTACGCGCTTTCCGGGGGCCTTCATGGCGACCCGCAGCAGGAGGACATCGCGGCGCTCCAGCACGAGGTCGTCCTCGAGGCCGAAGAGGCGGGGGCTACTCCCGAGCCGTAAGCACCTGGTGGCAGCGCGTGATGCGCTGCACCCACCAGTCACGGCGATCGGCGGATGTCGCGTGCTGCGCGAGCAGGGCGGCATCCGCCGACACGCGTGCGACGGGAATCGCACCGTCGACGGGGAGAAGCGGGGACGCCGTGACATCGGCGCCGAGCAGGGCCGCGGTGCCGAGCCCGCAGTCGTAGCCGAGGTCGGGAACGGCGGCGGCGAGGAAAGCGCCCATCGCGAGGCCGATCGAGGTGTCGATGGCGCTGGAGACGACGACGGGCAAGCCGGCCTCCGCCACGATGGCGAGGGCGGCGCGGATTCCGCCGAGCGGCTGCGCCTTGACGACGAGCACGTCGGCGGCGCCGGCCCGGGCGACCGCGAGCGGGTCGGATGCTTTGCGCACGCTCTCGTCGGCGGCGATCGCGACATCCCAGTCGCGGAGGCGCGCGCGCAGTTCGGCGAGCTCGTCGATCGTCGTGCAGGGCTGCTCGACGTATTCGAGGTCGTAGGGGGCGAGCGCGTGGATCGCGTGCTCGGCCTCGTCGACGTTCCACAGCCCGTTGGCGTCGACACGGATGCGGCCCACGGGGCCGAACGCCTCGCGCACCGCGGCGACGCGTGCCACGTCCTCGGCGAGGGATTGCCCCGGCTCGGCGACCTTGACCTTCGCCGTGCGGCACCCGGGGAAGCGCGCGAGGACGCCCGCGACGTCCGCGGCTGCGACGGCGGGCACCGTCGCGTTGACGCGGATGCTGTCGCGGCGGAGCTCTGGCAGGCCGCCCCAGCCGAAGTCGTAGGCCGCCGCAAGCCACGTCGAGGCCTCGGCGTCCTGGTACTCGATGAAGGGGCTGAACTCGGTCCAGCCGCTCGGGCCCTCGAACACCGCCGCCTCGCGGACCGTGATGCCGCGGAACCGCGTCGCCAGGGGCAGCGCCACGACGTGCAGTGTCTCGAGCACCTCATCGAGCCCGGGCAGCGCCATGCCTCCATCCTGGCCCCACCACCGTCGCGAATCGCCGAAACGACTGATCCTGCGATCGCCGAACGGGCAGTTCCGGCGACTCGCAGGGGAAATAGGCTGGGACGGTGGCGAACGCGGTCTCTGAAATCTTCGATCCGGCAGTGTGGCAGTGCGTCGACGGCTTCGGCGCACTGACCGACGTGACGTACCATCACAGCCTGGACGGGCGCATCGCACGCGTCGCGTTCAACCGGCCCGAGGTGCGCAACGCGTTCCGGCCGCAGACGGTCGACGAGCTCTACGGAGTCCTCGAGGACGCGCGAACGAACCCGCGGATCGGCGTCGTGCTGCTCACCGGCAACGGCCCGTCGCCGAAGGACGGCGGCTGGGCCTTCTGCTCCGGCGGGGATCAGCGGATTCGTGGGAAGGACGGGTATCAGTACGCCGATGGCGCGCACGCCACCGGAAGGCTGCACATCCTCGAGGTCCAGCGCCTCATCCGCTTCATGCCGAAGGTCGTCATCGCCGTCGTGCCCGGTTGGGCGGCGGGCGGCGGCCACTCGCTGCACGTGGTGTGCGACCTCACGATCGCGAGCCGGGAGCATGGCCGGTTCAAGCAGACGGATGCCGATGTGGGCAGCTTCGACGGCGGCTATGGCAGCGCCTACTTCGCCCGCCAGGTCGGGCAGAAGTTCGGCCGCGAGGTGTTCTTCCTCGCCCAGGAGTACTCGGCGCAGCGCGCCTATGAGATGGGCGCTGTCAACGCGGTCGTGCCGCACGCCGAGCTTGAGACCACCGCGATCGAATGGGCGCGGACGATCCTGGGCAAGTCGCCGACTGCGATCCGCATGCTCAAGTTCGCCTTCAACGCGGCCGACGACGGGATGGTCGGCTTGCAGGTCTTCGCCGGCGAGGCGACGCGCCTCGCCTACGGCACCGACGAGGCGGTCGAAGGCCGCGATGCCTTCCTTGAGAAGCGCGAGCCCGACTGGACCGACTTCCCCTGGCAGTACTGATGGCGGAGCCGTATCCCAGCCCGCGTGCCGACCCGCGGGAGGAGTTGGAGCGGTTGCGGACGGCACTGGATTCCGGTGCAGAGACCGCCCTCGTCATCGAGACGTCCGGCTCGACCGGGGCGCCGAAGCGGGTGCCGCAATCCGCCCGGGCGCTGCTCGCGAGCGCACGCGCCTCGGCCGCCTGGCTCGACGGGCAGGGCCAGTGGCTGCTCTGTCTTCCGACCCGGTACATCGCCGGCGAGAACGTGCTGGTGCGTTCGATCGCGGCGGGCACCGAGCCGGTCTACCTGCCCGAGGGGCACTTCGATCCGGGTGCGTTCCGCGACGCGGCGGGGGCGATGACGGGGGAATCCCGGTACGTCTCGGTGGTTCCGACGCAGCTGCAGCGCCTCCTCGACGCCGTCCCCGCCGACGCCGAGCTGCTCGTCGCGCTGCGCTCCTTCGACGCGCTGCTCGTCGGCGGCGGGCCGACGAGGT
>JAJYBG010000020.1 GCA_021779075.1 Actinomycetes bacterium
GCACGCGCCTGCTCGGTGCGCACCTCAGCGACCCGCTGCTGCCGGTAAGCATTGAACCGGCCCGCCACCAGCTCGACGGTCGTGAGAGCATCGAGCGGTACACTCGACAATGACTTGTTTGGCACTTCGTCTGCCTTCCTGTCTGGCCCGGCGTTCACGCGCCGGGCATCTTCGTTATTGGGGGTTAGATCCGGCCGCAGCGCGAGGGGTTACCGCGCGATCCGATGCATGTTCCGCTCACCGCACGTCTGGCATTGCCAGCTGTAGGCGCGTCTCCAAGGACTTTCTTCTTCGATCTGCATCCACGGGTTCAGGACGTTGGTGTCACAGTTCCCGCAGTGATAGATGACCGATTCCTCGTCGTCGTCGAAAGAAACATTCGAAGTAGATGCGGGCGACACGTCGGAAGAAGTCGAAACAATGTCGCCCGCGCTCCCTACTATCGGATCAGTAGCAGAAGCCGCTGCAACGGCTTCGCCTCGATAGGAGGAAGACCCGTGAGTAACATCAACGCGCTCAATGCCGCCCAGCGTGCCTACAGCAAGGCCTATCGGGTCGACCGAAAAGACGCGGATGCGATCGATGAGCTCGCCGAAGCCATCAAGATTCTGGCGCGCGCGGTCGAGGAACTCGCCAGAAAGCAGTGAGGCCAGGGCAGGCCGCGCAGAGTCAAGGGCGTTCAGGAACGCCTCGACTCGCGCCTCACGCATCCTCTCCGTATCACCTCGGTGAGGAAACGGGACGTAGCCGATGGTTTTGGCGAGGTTCTCGATCACGCAGGCGTCGTCGACGAGGTTCTGGAATTCATCCATCACGCCGCGACCTTCTTGGGTTCATGCGGCAGAGACTCAAGCCATCGCTCAAGCTCAGAAGCGAGAATCACCGGGCGCGAGGAGGGGTATGACGCGACCAGACGGCCGGCGTCGATGTGCTCCCGGATGGTGCGCTTCGAAATGCCCGAGGCGATCGCAGCCTCATCGAGCGTGTAGGCGAGCTTCGACATCACGCCGCCGCCTTGGCGTCTGCGGAATTGAAGTCATGCAGCGATGCCACGTCGATCTTCAGGGCGGAGGCGATCTGTACGAACTGCGTCGCGGTGAAGGAATCGTCAGCGAGCTTGCGACGGAATGTCGCCTCAGACATGCCGATCTGTGCTGCGACCCAACGCTGCGACCGGCCTTCGGCTTTGAGGGCTTGCTTGATTCGCATGACCCGACTCTAGACCACTTGGCGCATTTCGCGCTACATGATTAGGCAAGCCAACCCGCCCCACTTTGGGGGACATGCGCCATATGGCGCATTTCGCGCCAACCGATTAGCGTTATCTCCATGCGCGAATACGGACGCAAATACACGCTCGCCATCGCCGCAGAACTCGACGCGGCGCGGGGACGCAAACATTGGGCGGTAGAGGATGTCGCCAAAGCGACGGGCCTCACCGCCTCAACGCTTCGCCGCTATTTCCGGGGTGAGCGCGAAATCAATATCTCAGCCTTCATCGACATCTGCGCCGCCCTTGGCGTTGAACCCGGTGTCATTCTTCACAAGGCACAGTTCGGCGAGTAGTTCGTCAGCATCTCGTCCGATCTTGATGGCCTTAAGCACTAGTTGCGTTGCGGTGGACTTCATAGGGTCATCTATGCGCCGCGTCGCGTTCTGGGGGGAACGGTCACCGCGACTCGAATACATGTTCGATACTGTGGCCCTGCTTGGAACGAGCCGCAACCCCAGTTCGGGGGTTATCCGTATACCTAGCTGTTGGGTTGCTGGCCGCTCTGGCTGCCGATGATGGTGAGGATGATCGCGACCGCGATCGGCGCGAGGGCGATGCTGTTCATGACGATGCCGGCGACCGAGCTGCCATGTCCGATCCCGAATTGCTTGGCGCGCTTGTAGCCGTTCGCTCCGAGGATCAGGCCGATGACTGCAATGGGCGTGTCGATGAAGATGCCGATGATGACGAACACCCACGGGATGCCGACGACGGCGATGATTCCGAGGACCATCGAAGCGGTAGCGAGACTGTTCCTCGGCCGCTCGTAATAGATAATCTGTCTCGGTCCTGTCATAGCTTCCTCTCAGCCGCCGAGCCTTGCATGCTCGAACAGTATTGAGGAATGCGCGCGTCGTCTACTTTTTGGTCAAGAGCGCGCTGAGCGCCTTCATTGCCTCGGTCCTACGTGCCATCTTCGTGGGCGTCTTGTAGCCGCGCGTGACGGACCGCTGGGAGTGGCCGGCAATTTCCTCGATGATGTCTTCTGGGACGCCGGCTTCGTAGAGGAGGTCGATGGTGGTGTGCCGCAGCCCGTGCAGTTTGGCTTTGGTGAGTTCGCGGGCATCACGCCATTGCCGCCACAGGTTCGTGGTGACGTTCGGATCGAGGGGCTCTCCGCGCTCGTCGACAAATAGCAGCCCATAGGGGTTCGGTGCGGACCGTTCGATGTGCTGCTTGAGGAGGGTCTTGAGCGGCTCGACAAGGGGAATCGCCCGCCAGCCCGAGGAAGTCTTCGGCCGGACGAGCCACAGGCCGCCCTTCACCGAACGCCTCTCATAGTCGTCTGGAACCGGGACGCCCGGCTTGATGCGCTGCATCTGCCAGGAGAGATCGAGGAAATCGGATACCCGGTCCAGCTCGAGGCCGAGGATCTCGCCACGCCTCGCGGCGGTGAGAAGATAGGTCGCCCAAAGCGCCGGCAGAGGGTCGTACTCCTCCGCCTCAAGGGCGGGGACGACTTCCCCGATGACCGCGACCGCTTCCTCGACGGTCAATGCCAGCGCGTCAGTGGCCGCGCGCTTCGGGGCGTCCATGAGCTTCGCGACGTTGCGGCCGACGACGCCTTCGCGCGTAGCGTCCTCTAATGCCTTCGCCATTGCGCGGTGCGCGTGTAGCGCGGTCGTGGGGGAGAGGTTCTTGGTCGTGATGTTCTCGGCCATGCGCCGCAGGTGGGCTGTTGTGATGCGGTCCATGCGCGTGCTCCCCAGGGAGGGGATGGCGTAGAGGCGTATCGAGTGCTCGTAGTGCTGCCACGTGTTCGGCCGCACCCTCGGGGCGGCGATCTTCTCGAGCCAGTAGGGGAGCCAGTCCTTCGCGAGCGGCGAGGAAGTGGGCAGATCGCCGCGCTGACCGAGCTGCTGGCGCTGGTCCGCCAGCCATTTGACGATGACCGCCTTGTCACGGGACGCCTTCTGCTTCCGGCGTCGCTCGCCGTCGCGTCCAGGGAGCTCTATGCGTCCGACCCAGAGGCCATCTGCGCGCTTGAAGATTGATCCCTCGCCTTGCCCTCGAGCCATCACACGTCCAATTCGCCAGGTGTACCCATACTGTACCCATTACTACGCACTCGCACGCATCCGTGCGCGCTCAACTTCCCCGTGTTTCCGGGGTTTTCCGCATTCCCATCCTACCGTTTTTATCGGCTCGAAAACATGTGATGGTTCACGCCATCCGTGGGTTCAAATCCCACCGTCACCGCCACTGCGATAGCTCGGGTCATCGTTCACAATTCGCTCTCCTTGGGGAGGGCGTTTTGTGGTTTCTGGGGTTGGTAATCGCGTGTGGGGTCGAGGGTCAGCTCGCGCAGTAGTTCTCCCGTGGCGGGGTTGATGATCCTGATGTCTGTCGCAACCACGTCGAGAAACCACCCGCCCGAGACTGGAGCGGCTACGTCCGCGACCGCGGCCTCTATTGAGCAGACATCGCGGCGGCGGCAGGCAGGCTTCCCACGTCAGCCGTCCAACGCCGGCGCAGCGTCGATGAGCTGCCCGAGCGCGTCTCTGGTGACCACTCGCTGAGCGATCTCTTCGGTGAGCCGATCCCGTTCAACGATGAGCCGTTCGGTCAGCCGAGAGGTCTGGGAGGCAGGCTCCGCCATGCACGGCAGCACGTCTGCGATAGCCGTGGTCCCGAGCCCAGCAGCAAGCAACTGCCGGATCAGGACGACACGACCAACGACGGAGGCCTCGTAGTGTCGCTGACCGCTCCCGCTGCGAGACGCATCGATGAGACCGCACTCCTCGTAGTAGCGCAGTGAACGCTCGCTCGCGCCCGTGCGTCGCGAAAGCTCCCCAACACGCATCGCTTGCCCCTCACATTGATGTCAGGTTCTACCGTAATCGACATGACAGATCACCCACCCACTGCCGACCCCCGCGTGAAGCAACTCCGTCTCGTTGTCGAAGCCGACGACTTCGACGCCGCCCTGAGGTTCTATCGTGACGTGCTCGGCCTCACCGAGCGAGCTGCTTTTGAGGGCGAGGGCGATGCCCGCGTCGCGATTCTTGACGCCGGTGCCGCTACCCTCGAACTCTCCAACCCCGCCCAGGTGAAGATGATCGACGCCGTCGAAGCAGACGGGCGCCCCAGCGCACACATTCGCGTCGCCTTCGAAGTCGAAGACGGCACCACGACCACCGACGAACTCGTCCACGCCGGCGCGCAACTCATCGCCTCCCCCAGAGAGACACCCTGGCGGTCACTCAACTCTCGTCTGCACGCCCCGGCGGACCTGGAAATCACCCTGTTCCAAGAGCTCGAAGTTCCCGACGCACGTCGCTCCCGCCCCGGATTCAAGAAGCCATAACGTCGAGCATTCAGGACACTCGAATACGCCCCTCTGCACCAGTCTCAGGAACTCGCTCCGTGAGGCTCGCTAGTAAGCGGTGTGCAACCTAACTGTTGTGGGATGAGATGCCGCACGTCGGGTTAGCGAAGGTGCACGCAAGCGTTTGTGCGCTATCCCAGTTCGCTCCATGCCAACGCTCCCCCACCGTCACCGCCACTGCGATATCTCGGGACATCGTGAACGGTTGAGCCCGCAGGGATGCGGGTTCAGCCGCGGGGCTGTCGGATTCCGGTGTGCGGGGCGGCCGTCACGCCCGGCGCCGGATCGCATCGGAGATCGTTTCGCCGATGAGGACGGCGGCGAGCGCCGGTCCTCGACGAGGGCCGGTCGGCAGGATCGCCGCGTCGGCGACGATGAGTCCATCGACGCCGAGCACGCGGCCTGACGAGTCGACGGGTCCATCGGGGCCGAGCGGCACGGTCCCTGTCGTGTGCATCGCGGTCCCGAGGTGCTCCGCGATCCAGGCGTCGAGACCGGCGTCATCGCGGCCCGCCGGCCGGGGGTGATCGTCCGGATCCCGGGCGGCGCGCCAGTTGGGGGTCTCCAGCAGTTCGAGGACGAGCCGCAGGGCGTCGCGGAGTTCGCGGCGCGCCTTCGCCGAGTCGAGATAGCCGTAGTCGAGCAGCGGTGGCGTCGCCGGATCGGCCGAGCGCAGCCGGAGCCGACCGGTGGGTCGCGGCGTCATCACGGACACCAGCAGCGGAAGCGGGCCGCCACTGCCCTGGCCGGTCAGCTGCGTCATGGACTTCGCGGATGCCAGGACCTCGATCTCCTCGGTGTGCAGGGCGCCGGCAAGCCAGCTCGACTCCGATGACGGAATCGGCGGGCGCGGCCACCATTCGACGGTCAGCTGCGGGTGGTCGCTGAACGAGGCGCCGACGCCCGGGGCGGGAACGGCGACGGGCACGCCGAGTCGACGCAGTTCGCCTTCCGGGCCGATCCCCGAGGCGATGAGCAGCTGCGCGGAGCCGATCGCTCCGGCGCTGAGCACGACCAGGTCGGCGAAGGCCAGGTGCAGCTCCGAACCGGTTCGGTACTCCACTCCGATCGCCCGCCCGCCCCGCAGCAGCACCCTCGACACGGTGCGATCGCCGAGGACGGTCAGATTCGGCCGTGACATCACCGGGAGCACGTAGGCGAGTCCGGCATTCTGTCGGACTCCGCCGGCCGTATTCGTCGGCACCGGGCCGTATCCGGGGGCGCCCTGGTCGTTCTTGTCCGGCTCCTGCGGGTAGCCGGATGCTTCCGCGGCCGCAGCCAAGATGACCGCGGTCGGCTCATCGGACCCGCCGCGGGAGACGAGAATCGGACCGTGGTCGCCGTGGATCGCGCTCGCGGGGTAGTCGAGGTCGTGCTCGAGCGCGACCATCCGCGGGAGGGCGCGCTCGTACGACCATTCCGGTCCGCCGACTGCCGCCCAGTCCGCGAAATCCGCCAGCCGGGGCCGGATGAAATAGCCTCCGTTGATGCTCGAGGAGCCGCCGAGCATGCGCCCGCGGACTGTCGTGTAGTCGCGACTCGGCCCGATGCGGCCCGGGATGGTCCAGTTGATGGCCTGGCCCGGCACCGATCCGCGCACGGTGCCCGCATCGAGGACCCCCGGGGCGAACGCTCCCGCGTCGCGGGGCACCGGGCCGGATTCGAGCAGCACCACCGACCGTGCCGGGTCTTCGCTGAGCCGGGCCGCGAGGACGCAGCCGGCGCTCCCTGCGCCGACGATGACGACATCGGCCCGAAGCGAATCGGCCATCATTACGCCTTTCGTCTGGCACTCGATGCCATTAGTCTGGCAGGTGAAGCTCAGCCCACTTTCGAGGAGGATGCCATGGAAACCACCGCCCCCACCGACGTCGACGTTCAGATCATCGATGCCGACCTTCTCGTCGAGGAAGTTTCGATCGATGGCATGTGCGGCGTCTACTGACGCCCGCTGCCCTGACTCGATGGACCTCGACCGACCCTGGTCGCTCCACCCCCAGGTCGCGGTGCGGCCTGAGCCATTCGGAGCGCTCGTCTACCACTTCGAGACGCGGAAGCTTTCGTTCCTCAAGAACCGCCTGCTGCTCGACGTCGTCAACCTGCTCGGCTCCGAGCCGAGCGCTCGCGCCGCGTGCGCCGCGGCCGGCGTCGCCGACGCTGACCTGCCGATGTTCGAGGCGGCGCTCGAAACCCTCGCCAAATCCCAGATGCTTGTGGAGCGTGCCGCATGACCCTTCTTGAAGCCCCCGTAGCCCAGCGCCCGCAGAGCGGGCGCCTGGTCGACCTATTCGAATACGGCCTCGACGCGCCGATCTGCCTCACCTGGGAACTCACCTACGCCTGCAATCTCTCCTGCGTCCACTGCCTCTCGAGTTCCGGTCGCCGTGACCCGCGCGAGTTGACGACTCAGGAGTGCAGGGCCGTCATCGATGAGCTCGAGCGCATGCAGGTGTTCTACGTGAACATCGGCGGCGGCGAGCCGACCGTCCGCCCCGACTTCTGGGAGATCGTCGACTACGCCACCGCGCATCACGTCGGAGTCAAGTTCTCGACGAACGGGGTGAAGATCACCCCCGAGGTCGCCGCCCGGCTCGCGACGAACGACTACCTCGACATCCAGATCTCGATGGACGGTGCGACCGCCGAGGTCAACGACTACGTGCGTGGTCCCGGATCCTATGACACTGCGATCCGCGCGATGGAGAATCTCCAGGCCGCCGGCTTCAAGAACTTCAAGCTCTCCGTGGTCTGCACCCGGCAGAACATTCCGCAGCTCGACGACTTCAAGACGATCGCCGACCGTTACGGTGCGCAACTCCGGCTCACCCGGCTCCGGCCGTCCGGCCGCGGAGCCGACGTCTGGGACGAGCTCCACCCGCTGCCCGCGCAGCAGAAGGAGCTCTACGACTGGCTCGTCGCGCACGGCGACGGCGTGCTCACGGGCGACTCGTTCTTCCACCTCTCCGCCTTCGGCTCGGCGCTCCCCGGCCTCAACCTCTGCGGGGCCGGCCGAGTCGTCTGCCTCATCGACCCGATCGGCGACGTCTACGCCTGCCCGTTCGCGATCCACGAGGAGTTCCTCGCCGGGAATGTCCGGAACGAGGGCGGTTTTCAGACGGTCTGGCAGCAGTCGGAGCTGTTCCAGCGGCTCCGCCAGCCGCAGTCCGGTGGCGCCTGCTCCTCCTGCCAGTTCTTCGACACCTGCAAGGGCGGCTGCATGGCCGCGAAGTTCTTCACCGGCCTTCCGCTCGACGGTCCGGATCCGGAGTGCGTGCAGGGTTACGGCGAGGAGCTGCTCGCGAAGCGCGACGACGAACTCGTGCTCAACAAGCCGAGTCAGAACCACTCCCACCGCACCGCGCGCTACTCGAAGTCCGGCAAGGTCGCGATCAACCTCGGCCGCCGTCCTGACGCGGTCGCCGCGCTCGACATCAAGCCCAATCTCGCGGTCGGCGGTGATGCGGCTCGGCTCCCGATCAACGACCTGATGGACCACCCGCTCGCTGACTTCGTCCCCGGCGACTGATCGGCCCGATGCGGACGCTTCTGCGAATCGATTCCTCGGCCGATCGTGAGCGGTCGCGCTCGCGGGCGATCACGGCAGCCTTCGCCGAGGCGTGGCTCGACCGTGGGCCGGAGTTCGCGGTCGTCGAGCGCGATCTCCACCGGCAGCCGGTCCCGCATCTTGCCGACGCCGCACTGCACTGGCCGCCGCGACTCCGCCCGGCCGACGCGGCGGTGCCCGCCGAGGCGGAGGCGCTGCAACAGGAGTTGATCGCCGAGCTGCTCGCCGCCGATGTGCTCATCGTGGGCGCGCCGATGTACAACTACTCGCTGCCGTCGAGCCTCAAGGCGTGGATCGACCACATCCACGTCCCCGGCGTCACTGCCGACTTCGACATCGAGGCGCACCCGCTCCTCGGCCGCCCGGCGGTCATCGTCTCGCCCCGCGGGCTCTCCTACGATCCGGGCTCGCCGACCGATGGCTGGGACCACGCCGTACCGCCACTTCAGCTCATCATCGGCACGGCGCTCCAGATGCGCGTGACGGTGCTCACCACGAGCCTCACCCTCGCCGACACCGTGCCGCCGCTCGCCGAGTTCCGGCAGCGGGCTGTCGCGGAATTCGAGGCGGCCCGAGCAGAGGCCGTCGCGCTCGCCCGGCAGCTATAGACCTCAGTATTCGGTGATCCTGCCGAGTACGTCGAGCGCCTCGCCCAGTACGGCGACGAGGTCGGCGGCCGGGTTGTTCAGCCAGTCCTCGTAGGCGGCGAGTGAGGCTGACAGGAACGCCCAAGCGATCATCTGCGGGGCGAGATCGCCGGTATCCTGCCCGAGGCGCTCAGCGGCGAACTCGGCGATCGCCTGTCGCCATTTCGCATAGCGGAGCATGCCGTGGGCGACGAGGCTCGGGACCCGTAGCAGCAGCCCCATCCGCTCCCGGTGGTACGGCAGCTCTTCCGCTGGGTAGTCGTTGAACGTGAGGACGGCGTCGCGGAGAGCGGCGAACAGCGGCACCCCGTCCGGCACCGCGGCGAGGTGCGCGCGCATCGCTGCGACGAGGTCGTCGAACTCGCCCCACGGCAGGTCATTCTTCGAGTGGAAGTAGCGGAAGAAGGTGCGCCGGCCGATACCTGTCGCCGCGGCGATCTCGTCGATTGTCACCGCGTCGAAGCCGCGCTCGACGAAGAGCCGCAGGCCGATATGGGTGAGCTCGGCGACGTTCGTCGCTGGAACCCGGCCGGTGCGGCCTCGGCGTTCGCCGGTCCGTTCCGAATCCATCACCCCATTCTTTCCCTCCTCCCTGTCGCCGAGGAGGAGTACCGTCAGCATTAATAACAGCACTGAGTGCCAAATTAGCGTCAGACTGTTGACAACGGGGCCGTGGTGGTCTGGCGCACAAAGCGGAAGGGGCGCGCAACGGGGCGTGGGGACGGAACGATCGCGCGCCCATCACCGGCGCGACCCGAACGCGACAGAAGCGGGCGTCGCGCCGATCTCGGAGGCGAGCCGTAGCCGCCGGTGCCGCCTTGTCGACGGCTGCTGGTGCGTTCCTGAAGTAACACGACCGGAGAGGATCTCATGACCGATATCGCCCCTACAAGCGCCCGAGCGCGCATCCTCTCCCGGCTCGTCGGCCGCGAGCGCGAACTCGACCTCGCTCTCGCGGTCGTCGACGCCGGCCGCGATCTCGTCCTGGAGGGCCCGCCTGGGACCTCGAAGACGACGATGCTCAAGGCGATCACCGCAGAATGGGGCATCCCGCTTCTGCTCGTCGAGGGCAACGGCGATCTCACCCCGGCGAAACTCGTCGGCTACCACTCGCCGGCCAGAGTGCTCCGCGAGGACTACACCGCCGAGAACTTCGTCCCTGGCCCGCTCGTCGCCGCGATGCAACGCGGTGGCTTCCTCTACATCGAGGAGTTCAACCGCGCGCCCGAGGACACCCTCAATGTCCTCCTCACCGCGATGGCCGACCGGCAGCTCGAGGTGCCGAGGTACGGCACGGTCGTCGCAGATCCGAGTTTCCGGGTGATCGCCTCGATGAACCCCTTTGACAACGTCGGAACGACCCGGTTGTCGACGAGCATCAGCGATCGCCTCAACCGCGTCATCATCGACTATCAGGACGCCGAGGCGGAGGCGGGCATCGTTCGGCTCCGAGCCCGTCTGAGCGGCGCGATCGCCGAGCCGATCGTGCTCGACGCCGTCGCGGTGACCCGGCTCACCCGCGCGCATCCGGACGTTCAGCAGGGCTCCAGCGTGCGCGGCGCGATCGATCTCGCGCTCATCGCCGACCGGCTGCTCTCAGGCCGTGGCATTGACGACCGCTCCGACGAGCGGTACGCGCTGACCTTCCTTGATGCGATGAACGTGGCGCTCTCCGGCCGCATCCGCGTCGATGAGGCGGCCGAGACGACGCCTGAGCTCGTGCTTCGCGAGATCTGGGAGCAGCACTTCGTGCTCGACCCGGCGGCGGCCGAGCCCGGTTGAAGAGCCATCGAGGCCTCGTCGCCGCTCTCCCGGAGCGCTGAGCGGCCGATTCCGAAATCGCTGCAGCGTAGGCCGAAACAGCTCGACGAGGCCCCGCTCGTCTTCGGCGCGAGGGGCGGTGGGACGGTGCTGCGGGCGGAGCCCGGCCGCGGCCGCAGTGCAAAAGGCGAGCCGCCGCCGACGAACGGCCGCGGCGAGACCGACGAGACAGCCGAGCTCGTGCTCGCCGATGAAGATGCCGTCGCCGAGCCGGAGGTGCTGGCGCGGGCGCGTCTGATCGCCGCCAGGCTCTCGATTCCACGACCCAGCGCGCGCTACGAACGTCGGCGCGGCGTCAACCGGCCGCGGAGCGTCCGCTACCGGGAAGGCGCAATCGAGCTCGACCTCGACCGGACCGTGGACGTGCTCGTCGAACAGCCGTTCCCGGAGGACGAGGACCTCGTCGTCCGGGAGCCGATCCGCGAGCCGCGACGCGTCGTGCTCGCCGTCGACGTGTCGGGTTCGATGAAGGGGGAGCGGGTGCGGACCGCGGCGGCGGCGGTCGGCGCGCTTGCCGGCGAGCTCGAGCGTGACGCACTCGGGGTCATCGCGTTCTGGTCGGATGCGGCGGTGCTGCTCCGTCTCGGCGAGCCGATCCGCCCGATGGAGCTGCTCGACACGCTGCTGCGGATTCCGGCGCGTGGGCTCACGAATGTCGCCTTCCCGCTCGAGCTCGCCGGGCGGCAACTCGAAGGCCTGCCCTCACGGAACTCGCGGGTGATCCTGCTCTCCGACTGCGTGCACAACGCCGGGCCGGATCCGCGGGTCTTCGCTGCGAGGCTCCCGCGGCTCGACGTCCTGCTCGACGCGAGCGGTGAGCGCGACGCCGAACTCGGTCGTCAGCTCGCGCAGCGGGGGCGCGGAAGACTGAAGGTCGTGCGACGATTCAACGAGGTGGCCCCGGCGCTCACCGAGATGTTCCGACCTTGACGAACGTCTCGAAGGCCGTTCGATTTACGGCACTCAGTGCCACTAGTATCGAGTGGGTCGTCTGAAGGAGTCATCATGGCCAAGCAGAATCCCTGGTTCGAAACCGTGCTCGAGGCGCAGCGGCGCGCCGAGAAGTTCCTCCCGCCGTCGGTTTACGCGGCGCTCGTCGCCGGCAGCGAGCGAGGGAAGACTCCGCAGGACAATATGGACGCCTTCGCGGAAATCCAGTTCGCGCCGCATGTGGCCGGGCACCAGCCCACGCGGAAACTGGACACCACGATCCTCGGCATCCCGATCTCCATGCCGGTCATCATCTCGCCGACCGGTGTCCAGGCGATTCGTCCGGAGGGCGAGGTCGGTGTCGCCCGCGCCGCAGCAAGCCGCGGCACGATCATGGGTCTCTCCTCCTTCGCCTCCAAGCCGATCGAGGAAGTCGCCGCGGCCAACCCGAACACGTTCTTCCAGATGTACTGGACCGGAACCCGCGAGCAGCTCGAGCAGCGCATGGCGCGCGCCCGCGCCGCCGGCGCGAAGGCGCTCATCGTGACGACCGACTGGTCCTTCTCCGTCGGCCGCGACTGGGGCAGCCCGGTGATCCCGGAGAAGATGAACTTCAAGGCGATCTGGGACATGAAGTGGGAAGGCATCACCCATATCCCGTGGTCCTGGCAGTGGGTCACCGGCGGCGGCCTTCCGGACCTCACCGCCCCGAACCTCCGCGACCCCAAGACCGGCGTCTCACCCACCTTCTTCAACGCCTACTACGAGTGGCAGCAGACGCCGCCGCCGCAGTGGGAGGACATCGCCTGGATCAAGCAGGCCTGGGGCGGCCCGCTCATTCTCAAGGGCATCACCCGGGTCGACGACGCGAAGCGGGCGGTGGACGCGGGTGTCGACGCGATCTCGGTCTCGAACCACGGCGGCAACAACCTCGACACCACCCCGGCCACGATTCGCTGCCTGGCCGCGGTTGCGGCCACAGTCGGCGACGAGGTCGAGGTGCTGCTCGACGGCGGTGTCCGCCGCGGTGGCGACGTCGCGAAGGCGCTCGCGCTCGGCGCCCGCGCGGTGATGATCGGCCGCGCCTATCTCTGGGGCCTCGCGGCGAACGGCCAGACCGGCGTCGAGAACGTCCTCGACCTGCTCCGGATGGGCCTTGATTCGGCGCTCAACGGCCTCGGCCACTCGTCGATCGAGGAGCTCAGCCCGGAGGACTTCTACATTCCGGAAGGCTTCTCCCGGAAGCTCGGCGATGCCCCTCTCGAGACGAAGCCGGCGTCGAAACCGCGCACCGGGCGTGCTGCGACGACTGACTGAACTCGCCTGGCCGGCCATCCCGGCGCAGGCGCTGCTCGTCGTGCCGCTCGGCTCGACGGAGCAGCACGGGCCGCAGCTGCCGTTCGACACCGACGCGGCGGTGGCCGCGGCGGTCGCCGAGAGCGCCGCGGCGGAGCTCGACGCGGTGCTTGCCCCGGTCCTCGCCTACGGGGCAAGCGGCGAGCATGCCGGCTTCCCCGGCACGCTCTCGATCGGAGAGGCTGCGCTGCGGATGGTTCTTGTCGAGCTCGCCCGCTCGGCGGACTGGGCGATGCGGATCGCGTTCGTGAACGGTCACGGCGGCAACGTCGCGGCGCTCGCCGATGCCGTTCGGCAGCTTCGCACCGAGGGGCACGACGTCGGCTGGGTGCCCTGCGCGGCCGCTGGGCTCGACGCGCACGCCGGCCACGCCGAGACCTCGCTCATGCTGCGGCTGCGCCCGGACGACGTCGGTCCGGAACGGCCGGTTGGTGCGACCGAGCCGGTCCTCGAGCTCATGCCCGCGCTTCGCGAGCGCGGCATCGCCGGTGTCTCGCCGACCGGTGTGCTCGGCGACGCCCGCGGCGCGATCGCCACGACGGGCGAGGCGCTGCTGGCGGAGATGGTCGCCGGCGTGGTGCGGCGTGTCCGCGCCTGGCGGCCTGCCGAGCACGGCCTGCTCCGGGACCCGACATGACGCTCCCGATCGGCTTCACGGTCCGGATCAACCGCAGGACCCGGCTCCTCGAGGCAGGCCGGGTGCTCGTCGGCGGCTCGCCGACCACGGTCCTCGCGCTCACCGGGCTCGCCCGCGCGGTGCTCACCGACCGGGTCATCCGGATCACCGGTGAACCGAGCGCGCGGCTCGCCCGGTTGCTCCTCGACCGGGGCATGGCGGACCCGGTGGTCGAGGCGCTACCGGATCTCGACGTCGACGTCACGGTCGTGATCCCGATCCGAGACCGCCCGGTGCAGCTCGACCGGCTGCTGGCGAGCGTTCCGGGCGGACTCCGAGTCATCGTCGTCGACGACGGCTCGCGACGGCCAGAACTCGTCGCCGCGGTCGCGCGGCGGCACGGGGCCGAGCTGCTGCCGCTCCCGGTGAACGTCGGACCGGCCGGCGCCCGCAACGCCGGCCTCGCGCGAGTCGCCACCCAGTTCGTCGCCTTCGTCGACTCGGACATCGTGCTCGATCCCGACGCGATCCGGATCCTGCTTCGCCACTTCGCAGACCCGGGAGTCGGCCTCGCGGTCCCCCGCGTCGCCGCATACCGGCGAGGCGGTTCGGAAGGCTGGATTGCGCGCTACGAGGCCGGTCGCTCCTCGCTCGACCTCGGCACGGAGCCGGCCTCGATCCGGCCGCGCTCGACTGTCTCCTGGGCGTCGAGCGCCTGCGTCGTCGCCCGGGTCGCGGCGATCGGCTCCGGCTTCGACGACACGATGAGGGTCGGCGAGGACGTCGATCTGGTATGGCGGCTCGTCGACGCGGGGTGGCGCGCACGGTACGAGCCGGCGGCGACCGCGTACCACGACCACCGCATCGCGTTCTGGCCGTGGCTGCGCCGGAAGTTCTTCTACGGCACGAGCGCGGCGCCGCTCGCCCAGCGGCACTCCGAGCACATCGCCCCCGCGGTGCTCGCGCCATGGGGGATCGGGCTCGCCGTGGTGCTGCTCGCCCAGCGGTGGTGGTCGATCCCCGCGGCGCTCGGCATTGCGGCGTCCACCGCGAATCGGATCGCGCGGAAGCTCCCGATCGAGCATCCGCGACGTTGGGGCGCGGTACTCGCCGCACGCGGTGTCGCGAACACGCTCGGCCAGTTCTCGGCGCTGCTCCTCCGCCACTGGTGGCCGGTCACCGCGATCGCTGCGATCCGCTCGCGGCGGATTCGTCGCGCGGTGCTCGTCGCCGCGGTCGCGGACGCCGTGGTCGAGTACGCCAAGAGCGACCGATCGCTCGATCCGCTCCGGTTCGGCGTCGCACGGCGGCTCGACGACCTCGCCTACGGTGCCGGCGTCTGGTGGTCGGCGATCAGAAGGAAATCGTTCGCAGCCCTCAGGCCTGCGCTTTCCCCGGCGACCGAAGCCCGCCGAGGCGGTGTCAGCGACGCCGCAGACCCTCAGCATCGAGGTCCGAACTGAGGATCGGCGATGCGGCTATCGGCGTCGCCACCACCGCCACGAGACCCCGCGAGAAATCGGGGGTCTCGCCCGTTTCGGCACGCATTCGAAGATCAGCGCACCGATGCTCGCTGGGCCCGATGGCAGGCCGGTGTACCCGATGACGGCCAGGAGACCCTGCGATTCTACAAAAACTGCGGGCTCCCGTCTCGACCTGCAGTCGGCCTATTCGACGGTGAGCTGGGTGTACATTCCGGCCGCATAGTGGCCGGGGAGGTTGCAGACGAGTTCGTAGCGGCCCGGCGTCAGGTTGACAGTGACCCAACTTGAAGAACCCGGCGGGATCCCATCCCCGACACCCGACCCGCAGGAATTCGACGCTTCGCCGAGGCTTCCCGTCTCATCGACCTTGCCGTCGCCGCCGATCGCCCGCTCTCCCGCGAGCTGGGAACCCTGCAGCGGAAGGATCAGCATCTCGTGGCTCACGCTGCCACGATTGCTGACGAGGAAGGTGACCGTCCCGTGCTGAACGGTTGCAGTGTCGGCCACGAGCCGCATCGCCCCGGCCCGCATCATCCCGGTGCTTCCGCCCACCATGGGACCGCCCATGTTGGTTACCGTGACGTTTACGACGGGGGCGGACTGCGCGGGAACCACACAGGAGTTGTCTCCGATCGGGCGCCACCCACCGTCGAGCTGGCCTATGGCGACGATCGAGAGCCCGGTGAGAACCAGGGTCGCCACGATTCCGCCGACGACAGTCGTGAGTCGGGAACGGTCCCACAACGAGGTCACTCGGAGTTCCGCAAGGTCGTGCGGCGCGCGCGATATTCCGTTTCGTCGATCTCGCCGCGAGCGAAGCGCTCGTTCAAGATCCGTTCCGCACTCTCATGAGAAGGTGCTGCGGGCCGGGAAGAGATCTCCGACGATGGCCTGTGCCGGAACGCCGCGATGACCACGGCCACCACGGCCCCCCAGAAGAGCAGCATCACGATCACCATGATGATCCACCCGCCAACACCCCAAGCGGCACCGTCGTATCCATATCCATACATCATGATCGGACCTCCATGGCGCTGACCGTATTCGCGACGACGTGCCACTCGACAGGGTCGTTGGTCCCCTCGGTCATGAATCGGCCTGGCTTTTGTTCCTATCTGGTTTCCTGTCCGGCGGTCGCCGGGTGGCCTGATTCGTGGTCAGCGTAGTACGAGTGCTCGACTTCCAGCGGGGTGCGCATGTCGGGTTCGCCGTGGCGGCGGGCGTTGTCCCACCACCACAACCCACCCGAGCGTTGCGAGCTCGACCTGCTCGAGTGCGCCACGGCCCGCGCTGGCGGATCAGCTCGGTCTTGTAGAGGTTGTTGACGGCCTCGGCCATCGCATTGTCGAACGAGTCGCCCACGGTCCCGGTGGAAGGTACGGCGCCGAGTTCGAGGATCCGATCGGCGTAGACCATCGCGGTGTGGCTCGACCCGTGATCGGCGTGGTGGGTCAGCCCGTCGAGTCGGCCACCCGCGTTCCAGGCGGCCATGTCCAGCGCCTGCAGCGGCAGGACCTCTGACCGCAGCGTCGCGGCGGCGTTCCACCCGACGATGCGGCGGGAGTAGACGTCAGTGACGAACGCGACAGAGGCGAACCCGGGCCATGCCGCCACGTAGGTCACGTCACAGGCCCAGAGCCGGCGAGGCGCGTCGGCGGTGAGCCGCCGGTTGACGGGATCGGCCGCAGCGCCTGCGTCGTGTCGGAGCGGGTCGGGAGCACCCGCTCCGACTTCCTGACGCCGTGAACTCCGGCGGGCCGCATCAGCCGCGCGGTCTGGTCCCGGCCGATGCCCCACCCCTGTCGGCGCAGCAGCGCAGGCATCTTCCGGCGCCCGTAGACGCCATAGTTTCCCGCATGCCGGCGGGCCCTCCGCCACCAGCAACCCGTCACGCAGCTGCCGCGCCGACGGGACACCGGCCTTCGCGGCCCGATACCCGCGTGCGGTGATGAACCCTCGCACCGCCGGGCGCAGCACCCGGCAGCTGAACTCGACCCCGAAACGATCCCGGTGCATATCGGCGAACCGGATCATCTCGTCGAGGGCCGGTCGAGCTCCTTCGCGAAAAACACGCTCGCCGCCTTGAGCACCTCGTTCGCCGTGCGCAGCTCGGCGTTCTCCCCGCGCAGCCGCCGGTTCTCCTCAACCAGGTCGCTCGTGGGCCCTGGGACCCGGCCCGCGTCGATCTCCACTCGCCGCGCCCACATGCGCAGCATCTCCGGACTCATCCCCAGCACCCCCGCGACGTGGCCGACCGCGGCGGACTTGTGCTCATGCTCCGGTATCGCCCCGGCGGGCATCCGCAGCGCACGCGACTCCATCTCGGGTACAAACTTCTCCGGCATCGCCGCCCATCCTGAAACAAAGGACGGAACGAAAGCCAGGCCGATTCATCGAGCACCGGATCGGCGCCCATCGGAGTAGGGGCTGTAGTGATCGGTTCATCACTTTCTCTGGACAGGGGGCTTCCGGGAGGGTTACGGGACGACGCTTGGTGCGGGTGCCAGCGCGGGGCTGTTTGCGGGTGCGGGTACCGCCGGGACCGGCAGGCGCAGCCGTTTGAGCAGGAGCGCGTTGACGGCCACGATGACGGAGGAGCCGGACATGCTGATGGCGGCGATCTCGGGGGTGAGCATCAATCCGAACGCGGGGACGAACACGCCGGCGGCGATCGGCAGGGCGATGGCGTTGTAGCCGATGGCCCAGCCGAGGTTCTGCCGCATCTTCCGCAGCGTCTCCTTCCCGATCCGCAGCGCGATGGCCACGTCCAGCGGGTCGGAGCGCATCAGCACAACGTCGGCCGTCTCGATGGCCACATCAGTTCCGGCGCCGATCGCGATGCCGAGGTCGGCCTGGGCGAGGGCGGGGGCGTCGTTCACACCGTCGCCGACCATCGCGACCTTCTTTCCGGCTCTCTGCAGCTCGGCGATCTTCGCGGACTTGTCCTCGGGCAGCACTTCGGCGATGACCGTGTCGATGCCCAGCAGCGACGCGATGCGCTCCGCGGTGGGCTTGTTGTCGCCGGTGAGCATGACGACTTCGATGCCTGCCTCGTGGAGGGCGTCGATCGCGGCTTTCGCGGTGTCGCGGGGTGCGTCGGCGAGACCGATGACGCCGGCGACTTTCCCGTCGACGGCGAACATGATTGCCGTGCGTCCGGTCTCGGCAAGGGACTTCTGGGCCGCCTCGACCGGGGTGATGTCGATGCTCTGCTGACCCATCAGCCGGGTGTTGCCGAGCACGACCTGTCGTCCGTCGACCGTGGCGATGGCGCCCTGCCCGGCGACGTTGCGGAACGCGGACGCGGTCCGGCGCGGGATGTTCCGGCCGTCGGCGTAGGCGACGATCGCCTTCGCCAGCGGATGCTCCGATTCCCGCTCGAGCGCAGTCGCCAGCGACAACAGTTCGAGGTCGCCCATACCGACGGGCAGGTAGTCGGTGACCTCGGGCTCGCCTTTGGTGAGGGTGCCGGTCTTGTCCAGCACGACGGTGTCGATGTGGGCGGCGGTTTCGATCCCAGCCGCGTTCTTGAACAGCACGCCGCGTTTGGCGCCGAGCCCGGTTCCGACCATGATCGCGGTCGGGGTGGCGAGTCCTAGCGCGTCGGGGCAGGTGATGACCACGACGGTGATGGCGAACAGGATCGCGGTGGGCACCGGTGCACCGGTCAGCCACCAGACCAGGAAAGTCACGCTGCCGCCGATCAGGGCAGCCAGCACGAGCCAGAATGCGGCCCGGTCCGCGAGACGCTGGCCGGGGGCTTTGGAGTTCTGCGCCTCCTGCACGAGCTTCACGATCTGCGCCAGCGCGGTGTCGGCACCGACCTTGGTGGCGCGGACTCGCAGCGTGCCGGTGGTGTTCACCGTCGCGCCGATCACCTCGGAGCCGGGGGTCTTCTCCACCGGCATGCTTTCGCCGGTGACCATCGACTCGTCGATCTCGGATTCGCCGTCCTCGACCTTTCCGTCGGTGGGGACTTTCGCGCCGGGACGCACCAGCATGAGGTCACCGGGGACCACCTCGGAGGTGGGCACCTCGACTTCTTGTCCGTCGCGGATGACCACGGCGCGGGCGGGGGCAAGCTCCAGCAGACGGCGGATAGCGTCGTTCGCCCCGCCGCGGGCCCGCATCTCAACCCAGTGGCCCAGCAGCACGAACGTGGTGAGGACGGTGGCCGCCTCGTAAAACACGTCGCCGCCGCCGGTGAGGGTCACAATCAGGCTGTAAAGCCACCCGGCGCCGACCCCGACCGCGACCAGCACCATCATGTCCAGGGTGCGGGCGCGCAACGCCCGGAAGGCGCCGTCGAAGAAGATCCACGCCGAGTAGAAGATCACCGGCAGCGACAGGATCAGGGTGAACACGTCGTCGCGCAGCCCGAACGGGGCCGGCACCGTGAACTCGAACACGCCTCGGCCGATCGGGGAGAACAGCAGGATCGCCACCGACAGGATCGCGGCCACCAGGAACCGGTTGCGCATGTCGCGGATCATCGACGCCATCGACATGCCCGCATGACCGCTACCGTGCCCCATCGCCTCCTGGGCGGTGCGCGGCGGAGCGCCGTGGTCGGCGTGACCGGCGGCGTTCGGCGCGTGGTCGTGCATGGCGTCCCCGGCCATCGAGTCCGCAGTCATTGAGTCCGCCGTCATGGACTTGCCGGTCATCGAGTGATCGTGCATCGGCGGCATGGAGTGCTCAGTGTGGGATGCTTCGGCGGGGTCGTGGGCGGGGTCGCAGATGTGGTCCGGGACGGA
>JAJYBG010000104.1 GCA_021779075.1 Actinomycetes bacterium
CCGGCGGCCGCGATCTCGATGCACCTCGGCGCGCGTGCCGGCGCCCGCACGGTCGTCTCGGCATGCGCCTCCTCCACGGAATCCCTCATCAACGCCTACGAGCATCTGCAGGCGGGACTGGCCGACGTCGTCATCGCGGGCGGCTCGGAGGGCGCCATCCACCCCATCACCATCGCCTCGTTCGCCGCGATGCACGCGCTGTCGACCCGGCAGGATTCCCCCGAGACGGCGTCGCGCCCCTATGACCGCGATCGCGACGGCTTCGTCATGGGCGAGGGCGCCGCTGCCCTCATCGTCGAGACCGAGGAGCATGCGAAGGCCCGCGGGGCGCGCATCTACGCCGAACTGCTCGGCGGCGGGGTGACCGCGGACGCCTACCATGTCACCGCGCCGGACCCGGAGGGCTCCGGCGCCGCACGCGCCGCGATCTACGCTCTTGACCAGGCGGGGGTCGCCCGCACCGATGTCGTGCACATCAACGCGCACGCCACCTCGACCGGCGTCGGCGACGTCGCCGAGTACGCGGCGCTGCACCGGGTCTTCGGCGACCACCTCGATGCGATCCCCGTGAGCGCGACGAAGGCCTCGACCGGACACCTGCTCGGCGGTGCCGGGGCGATAGAGGCGGTGTTCACGGTGCTGGCGCTGCACGAGCGCATCGCTCCCCCGACGATCAACCTCGAGAACCAGGATCCGGAGATCCCGCTCGACGTCGTCACCTCGCCCCGCGCACTGCCGACCGGGGACATCGTCGCGATGAGCAACTCGTTCGGCTTCGGCGGGCACAACGCGGTCGCGGCGTTCCGCAGCGTTTAGCCGACGGAGGAGTGGATCCAGACCACCGGGTTCTCGTCCGAGGCGTAGCGGAACGGCTCGAGTTCGTCGTCCCATTCCTGGCCGAGGGCGAGCCTGAGTTCGCGGTGCAGTTCGACGGGATTCATCCCGGCGCCGTCCATCGCGGCGCGCAGCACGTTCTCGCCGACGACCACGTTGCCGGCGGTGTCCGTCTGGGCGTGGAAGACGCCGAGGTCCGGCGTGTGCATCCACCTCGACCCGTCGGTGAACTGGGTCGGGTCTTCGGTGATCTCGTAGCGGACGTCGCCCCAGCCATGGAGAGCGCTCGCCATAGCGCTGCCGGCACCGTAGGAGCCTTGCCAGAAGTATTCGGCGCGCAACGACCCGCGCTGGGCGGGCTGCGACCGCCAGTCGAGGTGGATGCCGCGTCCGAGGGCGCGCCCGACGGCCCACTCGATGTGGGGCGCGAGCGCGCGAGGGCTGGAGTGCACGAAGAGCACTCCGCGTGTTTGGGGTTTCGACGCCATCACTCCTCCGATCTGGTGCGTCTTCCCCTACGACCAGAACCATCGGCGTGCGACTGTCACATGGTGCCACAGCAAACCTGGAAATGCCAGGGGTGTCATTCGTGCCGAATGCCGGCGACACGCCGCGGGCGAATTGCTAGGCATTGCATGTTCGGTATAGACATATCGCGTGTTGAGAGTGCCGACGGCGCGGAGGGGGCTCGCGGTGACGACTGATGCAGAGGCGCGCGTGCTGAACTCCGCAACGCCTGCGATACCGGTCGCAGCTGTAGCCTCCTGGGCGTGGGCGCTCGGCGTGGGCGCCCTCACCGCAGCCGTCTACACGTGGTATTCCGCGTGGCAGTGGACGCACTACGCCGTCAAGTCGTGGGACCTCGGCATCTTCACCGAGCTGTTCCAGCGCTACGCGGCCTGGCAGGCGCCGATCGTCGACATCAAGGGCCCCGGGTTCAACCTGCTCGGCGACCACTTCCATCCCCTCCTCGTGGTCTTCACCCCGGTCTTCGCGCTCTTTCCGCACGCCTTCACGCTGTTGGTCATCCAGAACCTCTGCTTCGGTGCCGCCGCCGCGATTCTCACGCGCACGGCCCGCCGCCTGCTCGGGCCGGTCCTCGGCGTCGCGCTGGGCTGTGCGTTCGGTCTGAGCTGGGGGCTGCAATACGCCGTCGACGCGCAGTTCCACGAGATAGCGCTCGCCGTCCCCCTCCTCACCGCGAGCCTCTGCGCGCTGCTCGAGCGGCGCTGGGCGTGGGCAATCGGCTGCGCCGCGCTCCTCGTCTTCGTCAAGGAGGACCTCGGCTGGACGGTCGCCGTCATCGCAGCGCTCATCGCGATCCGCGCCCGGAACCCCCGGGCGCTCTGGCTCGCGGTGTGGGGCGTGGGATGGTTCGCGATCGCAACCTTCGTGGTGCTTCCCGCGCTCAATCCCGGCCACTCCTACGGGTACAACGATGCCTTCGCCCCGCTGGCGGCACTGAGCAGCACGACCTTCTGGACGCTTGCGCCGCCGGTCTGCGTTCTGCTCATCGCCTGCACCGGCGGCCTGATGCTCCGCTCGCCGATCGCGTTCGCGGTCCTCCCGACGCTCGCCTGGCGCACCACGGTCGACAGCCCGAACTACTGGGGCCTCGAATGGCACTACAACGCGGTGCTCATGCCCGTCGCGTTCGCTGCGCTGATCGACGGCGCCCTGCTGCTGCGGAGATCTCCGCGACGCTGGCTGCACGGCTTCGGACGCTGGGCCCCGTGGGTCGCCTCCGGTCTGGCCGCGGCCTCCCTGGTCGTGAACATCCCGTCCTCGGCATTCACCGGCCATCTGCCGCTGCTGTCCGCTGTCATCCAGAGCGCACCTAATCCTCGGGCCGCCGCCGCGGGCGCCGCTGTGGCGGCGATTCCCGACGGAGCGACGGTCGAGACCGACATCGGGCTCATGAGCTATGTCGTGGACGACCACCTGACGTACTTCATCGAGAACGCCAACCCGGCGCCGGGGTGCATTCTGCTCGACCGCGTCGCCGGCCACGATCCGGTCTCCTGGGCAGGCGTCCTCGACGCCGCGGAGCGACTCCACCCCGGAATCCCTTATGTCATCCGTTACCACGACGCCGGCTACCAGCTGGCCTGCCGCTCCGTCCATTGATCCCGCGCCCCAGGGAGACCCGATGTCCGTCCGCCAGAGCCTGCTCGCCATCCTCGACCAGGGGCCGTGCTACGGCTACCAGCTCCGCGCCGAGTTCGACCGCCGCACCGGCGGCACCTGGCCCATCAACGTCGGCCAGATCTACCAGACCCTCGACCGGCTCGAGCGCGACCAGCTTGTCGCGAAGGGGGCGAGCGGCGACCAGGGCCGCGCCTACTACGAGATCACGCCGGCCGGCAAGGCCGAGGTCGCGGTCTGGCTGTCCTCTCCCGTCGAGCGCACGACAGCCGCCCACGACGAGCTCGCCACCAAGCTCGCCGTCGCGGCGACCCTGCCTGGCGTCGACATCGCCCAGGTCATCCGGGTGCAGCGCGAGTCCACCCTCGGCATGCTGCGCGATCTCACCCGCACCGAGGACGACATCGACGAGCCGAAGACCCCCGAGGGCCTCGCCTGGCTGCTCATCGTCGACTCGCTGATCTTCCAGGCGGATGCCGAGATCCGCTGGCTCGACCGCTCCGAGGCCCGGCTCGCCCGGGCGAAGGCGGCTGGCGTCGCAGTGCCCGTGCCGCTGAGCACAAAGGTGCCGCGGCGCGGCCGCCCGATGAAGACACGCGACGCCGCGGCGCGATGACCGGACCGAAGCGCGGCGCGGCTGTTCACCGGCAGGCTACGCGTGCAGCAGCGCGCCGTCCTTGGCTAGCACCTGCTTCTCGCCGGCCCTTATCGGCACGGCGAAGCGGTTCTGTTTCGGCGGCATCGGGCAGTTGAAGCTGTAACTGAACGCGCACGGCGGCAGCAGCGCGTTGTTGAAGTCGAGGGTGATCGTGCCATCCGGGTTGGGGGCGACGAAGAGGAAGCGCCCGACCGAGTACGTCTCGTCGCCGCTGGTGGCATCCGCGAAGACGAGCTGCAGCGCGCGCCCCGATCTGAACGACACGAGCTCGTAGGCCACGCCGTCCTTCTCGAACTTGATGAGGCCGGGGATCTCCTCCTCGCGCTCGTTGCCCTGATCGCGGGTGTGCTCGAAGCCGACGCTGAGCCCTTCGACGGGTGTGAACGCCGCCTGGATGACCCAGTCGGGGCTGTAGTCGTAGCGGGAGATGGAGCCGAAGCGCTCGCGGTCGTCGGCACCGGAATCCCACACGCGCACCGCGTACTCGGTGCCGTCCTCGTTGCCGATGACCGTGCCGAGCACCCCCGGCGCCAGGACGATCTCCGATGTCTTCGTCACCGTGACGGCACCGTCGACGAGCGCTCCGTCGACGGTGACCCCCTCCTCGGCGGACGCCTCGAGCCGCAGCCCCTCCTCACCGCCGGGCAGCGGGAACCAGGTGCCCGGCGCGTTCCACACCGTCTCTCCGCCAGGCGAGACGACCCACTGCGTGTTCGTCAGCGCCAGGAAACCCTTCGGGGAGAGCACCGATTCCTCACGGCGCCGATGGAAGGCGGCAAGGCGCTCGGCGAGGGCCTGCGGTGCGGCGGCGGTGTCGGTCATGGGCTCCATCTTCGATCAGTCACCACAACCCAACGCCGTGCGACACGTCGGCATTTCCTTGCTCGCTGCCGGCTCAGAGCGGATCGACGTCGACCCGCTCGACGAGCTCGTCGACGATCGCCGTCATGCGGGCGGCATCCGCCCGCAGGCTGTCGTAGGCAGCCTTCGCCGCCTCATCCGGGTTGCCGCGCTGCAGCATCTGCAGCCGCGCATCGAGCACCGCGAGCGGGGTGCGCAGTTCGTGACTCGCGGCGGCGACGAACTCGCGCTGGC
>JAJYBG010000021.1 GCA_021779075.1 Actinomycetes bacterium
AGGCACCGACGCTGATCGAGGAGCGCGCATGAGCGACGACCATCGGCACGACTCGCACGACCACTCTCATGAGCACGGTCACACGCATCCGCACGACCACCACCACGACCACGACCACGACCACGACCACGACCACGACCACGACCATTCTCATCCGCACGGCGGCGCGAAGGGCTTCCTCTACGACCTGTTCGTGCCCCACACTCACGACTCGGCCGACTCGATCGACGACGCGCTGGAGGCCAGCGTCGTCGGCGTCCGGGCGCTGAAGATCAGCATGTTCGGATTGCTCGCGACGGCCGTCCTGCAGGTCGCCGCCGTCCTGCTCACGAGCTCGGTCGCCCTGCTCGCCGACACGATCCACAATTTCGCCGACGCCCTCACCGCCGTGCCGCTCTGGATCGCCTTCGTGCTCGGCCGCCGCCTGGCGACCCGGCGGTACTCCTACGGGTACGGTCGCGCCGAGGACATCGCCGGCATGTTCATCGTCTTCGTCGTCGCACTGTCGGCCGTCGTCGCCGGCTGGGAGGCCATCGACCGGTTCGCCCACCCGCATGCGATCCAGAATCCGTGGTGGCTGATGGCCGCAGGGTTCATCGGCTTCATCGGCAACGAGCTCGTGGCGATCTACCGCATCCGCATCGGCCAGCGGATCGGCTCCGCTGCACTCGTCGCCGACGGCGTCCACGCCCGGATCGACGGCTTCACGTCGCTGTCCGTCGTGCTGGGAACGATCGGAGTGCTGCTCGGATTCCCCCTCGCCGACCCGATCGTCGGCCTGCTCATCGCGATCTCGATCCTCGTGCTGCTGTGGGGCACCGTGAAGTCGATCGGCGCACGCCTCATGGACGCGATCGACCCGGCCCTCGTCGAGCGGGTCGAGCACGCCCTCGAGCACACCCCGGGCATCGCAGAGGTGACGGCCATCCGGCTGCGCTGGATCGGGCACCGGCTCACCGGATCGGCGACCGTCGAGGTCGAGACGGCGGAGCTCGACGAGGCGCACCGCATCGCCGACCATGCCCTGGGCCACCTCCGCGACGACGTGCGGAACCTCGACGACTTCACCATCACGCCGATCGCGCATCAGCGCGCCTGACGTCGGCGCCTCAGCGTGCGCGCGCGCCCTTCATGCAGTCGGCGCAGAGGCCGAACACGTCGACGACGTGCCGCGGCTGAGTGAATCCGTGGGATGCCGCCACATCGTGCGCCCACTGCTCGATCGGCTCGGCCGAGATCTCGATGGTGAGCCCGCACTCCGTGCAGATGAGGTGGTGGTGGTGCTGGCCCAACGTGCACGCCCGGTAGAGACTCTCGCCCTCCGGCGACTGCAACGAGTCGGCCTCGCCGTCGGTGGCGAGGCTCGAGAGCGTGCGGTAGACGGTGGCAAGGCCGATCGGCGAGCCGCCCTCGCGCAGGCTGCCGTAGAGCGACTGGGCGCTGACGAACCCCGGCGCGTCGGCCAGGGCCTCGCGCACCGCGTCGCGCTGCCAGGTGTTCCGCTTCACGCTTCCACTATCCGCCCGTCGCGGCCGCGGCGCGAGCGCGCCCAGCCGACGACCCGGCACACCAGGTAGATGAGGAACGAGATCGTCGTGACATAGGGGCTGATCGGCACCGAACCGCCGAGGGCGAGCAGGATTCCGCCGACCATCGACACCACGCCGAACACGACTCCGAGCACCGGCACCACCACCGGCGACGACGACAGCTGCAGGGCCGCCGCGGCCGGTGTCACCAGGATCGAGAGCACGAGCAGCGCCCCCACGATCTGCACCGAGACCGCGACGGTGAGTCCGAGCAGCAGCATGAACACGATCGACAGCGTGCGCGCCGGCACCCCGCGGGCGATGGCGACGTCGGCATCCACGCTCGCGAACATCAGCGGCCGCCACACCACGCCGAGCCCGACGAGCACGATGCCGGCGATGACGAGCAGCGAGCCGAGCTGCGGCGCGTCGATCGCGACGATCTGCCCGGTGAGCAGGCCGAACTTGTTCGCCGCGCGACCGCTGTAGAGCGCGAGGCACAGGATGCCGAGGCCGAGCCCGAACGGCATGAGCACCGCCGTGATGGAGTTCCGGTCGCGAGCGCGCACGCCGAGCACCCCGACGATCAGGGCCGCGACGAGCGAGCCCACCAGCGAGCCCGTCGTGACCCCGACACCGAGCAGCAGTCCGGCCGAGGCGCCGGCGAAGGTGAGCTCGCTGATGCCGTGGACGGCGAAGGCCATGTCCCGGGTCATGACGAAGACACCGATGAGGCCGCCGATGAGGCCGAGCACCGCGCCGGCGATGATCGAGTTCTGCTCGAGCGCGACGAGCGCACCGAAGTCGGTGAAGTCGAAGAGCGAATTCACGGCACCCCCTCCTCGTACAACGTGCCCACTGACGCCGGCTCGGGGTCGTGGTGAGCCTCATCCGGTGTGCCGACGACGAGGATGCGGTCGCGGACCCGCAGCACGTCGACCGGCGCCCCGTACAGCTCGGTGAGCACCTCGGAGCGCAGCACCTCGTCGGGGGCGCCGATGCGGAAGCCGCCCCCGGCGAGGTAGAGCACTCGGTCGACCATGGGCAGCACCGGATTGATGTCGTGAGTGACGAAGAGCACGCCGAATCCGCGCTCGTGCCGCTGCTGGTCGATGAGCTCGCTCACGCCCTGCTGGTGGGCGAGGTCCAGGGACGCGAGCGGCTCGTCGCAGAGCAGCAGCACCGGGTCGCCGGCGAGCGCCTGGCCGATGCGCAGCCGCTGCTGCTCGCCGCCCGACAGCGTGGCGATCGGGACCGCGGCGTAGGCCGTCGCGCCCACCGCGGCGAGCAGCGCGTCGACCGCGGCGCGCCGAGCGCGCGACGGCAGCCGGATGCCCCAGTTGTCGCCGTCGACGCCAAGGGCGACAAGGTCGCGGGCGCGCAGCGGGGTGCCCTGGTCGGCAAGCTTCTGCTGCGGCACGTACCCGATGCGGCGATCGCCGCGCGCGATCGGCTCACCGAGCAGCTCGATGGTGCCGCGCTCGAGCGGACGCTGACCGAGGATGGCGCGCAGCAGGCTCGTCTTCCCCGAGCCATTGGCACCGAGGACCGCGATGAACTCGCCGGCGCGGACGTCGAGGTCGAGGCCTTCCCAGATCGTGCGGGTGTCGAATCGCAGCGTGGCATCGCGCACGCTGAGAACGATTCTCGATTCCGACACAGGATCGAGACTACTGGCCAAGCGCGGTTCCGATCGCGGCGAGATCGCCGGTCATCCAGGCGAGGTAGTCCTTGCCGCTGGGCAGCGTCTCGCGCACCGCCACGATCGGAATGCCGTCCCGGCTCGCCGCCGCGAGCACCGCCTGGGTCTCCGGCCCGGTTGTCTGCTCGTTGTAGGCGAGGAGCTTGACCTTCCTCTGGTCGAAGAGGGCGAGGGTCTGCTGCAGCACGCTCGGAGCCACGCCGGAGCCCTGCTCGACCGCCGCGCTGAACTCGGCCGGGGTCTTGTTGACGAGGCCGATCGCACCGAAGAGGTAGAGCGGCACCGATTCGGTGATCGCCGCAGGGGTGCCCGCGTACTGGGCCTTGAGCTGGGCCGCTGTCGCTTCGAGCCTGCCCAGCGCGGTGTCGAACGCCGCCGCGTTCGCCGCGTAGTCGGCGGCCCGGCCCGGGTCGAGCCTCGCAAGCGCGTTCGCGATCGCATCGGCGACCTTGCCGACGGTCGGGAAGTCGTACCAGAGGTGCTCGTTGAAGCCGCCGGATGCCGGGTGCTGGTCGTAGCCCGAGAGGTCGGCGGCGTTGAGGATCGTCGCACCCGTGCCCACCGCGCTCGTCATGCGGTCCATGAAGTCGTCGTAGCCGCCGCCGTTCTCGACGATGAGCTGCGCCTTCGAGACCGCGAGCTGATCGCGCGCATCGGCCTCGTACTCGTGCGGGTCCTGCGCCGGGCTGTTGATGATCGAGGTCACGGCGACATCGGTGCCTCCGACGGCGGCAGCGATGCTCCCCCAGACGTCCGTCGAGGCAACGATCCGCACGTTGGCGGTGCCGGGAGCGTCGGTGGCGAAGGTCACACCGCCCGTCGGTCCAGCCGAACAGCCGGCAAGTGCCGAGACGGCGATCGCCACCGCGATCGGCGCGACGAGGGCTCGGATCTTCACCAGGCTGACGCTAGTACTTATTGATAATGATTGTCAAAACCAGGTAGAGCGGACGGACTGCGCGAGATCGAGAACCCGGTCGACGGACTCCTCCTCGCCGACCGAGATCCGGACGCCCTCGTGCCCGAACGAGCGCACCGCGGCATCCCCGTCGAAGAACACGTCGGCGGCCTCGGGAGTGCGCTCGCCGAGCGGAAGCCAGACGAAGTTCGCCTGTGCGTCGGGCACGGTCCAGCCCTGTGCGAGCAGTCCGGCGCGCAGCCGCCCACGGCGAGCGACCAGGGTCGCCACCCGTTCGAAGAGCTCCGCCTCGCGATCCAGCGAGGCGAGCGCGGCGGCGAGACCGAGATCGGTGTAGCCGAACGGCACGGCCGTCGCGTGTGCCGCCGCGAGCAGCCGGGCCGGGCCGATCGCGTAGCCGACGCGCAAGCCCGCGAGTCCGTACGCCTTCGAGAAGGTGCGCAGCAGCACGAGGTTGGGGTAGCGGCCGATGAGGGATGCCCCGTCGACGGCATCCGGATCGGTGGCGAACTCGCGGTACGCCTCGTCGAGCAGCACGAGCACGTCGGCGGGCACCTGCGCGAGGAAGGCCTCGAACGCCGCCTGCGACACCGCGGGACCGGTCGGATTGTTGGGCGAACAGACAACCACCACGCGGGTGCGCTCGGTGACGGCGGCGGCGAGGGCATCGAGATCGTGTTCCGCCGAATCGGTGAGCGGCACGCGCACACTCACTGCGCCCGCAATCGTCACCATGATCGGATACGCCTCGAAGGACCGCCAGGCGTAGACGATCTCGTCGCCCGCCGAACACGCGGCGAGGAAGAACTGCTGGAGCAGCGACGCCGACCCGGCGCCGACGAGCGTCTCGGCGAATTCGACGTCGAATTTGTCGGCGAGACGGCTGCGCAGCGCGACGGCGGCCTGCTCGGGATACCGATTGATCGCGGTGACCGAGCGGGCGGCCTCGAGCACACCGAGCAGCGGATCGAAGGGGTTCTCGTTGCTCGAGAGCTTGAAGCCGTGAGGGGAAGGAGTCCGCCCCTGCTGGTACGCGCCGAGCGCCGCGATCTCGGGGCGAAGCTTCACGTTCTCGCTCACCCCACCTACGGTAGTGGCATGCGATTCGTCGTGAAACTGCTCGTCGGCGCCTTCGCGCTCTGGCTCACCACGGTCATCGTCGGCGGCATCAGCGTGACCGACTGGACCGGCCGCGGCGGCTGGCCCATGTTCTGGACCTACCTGCTGCTCGCCGCGATCTTCGGCATCGTCAACGCCGTCGCCGGCACCGTCATCAAGATCGCGCTGCTGCCGCTCTACCTGCTGACCCTCGGCCTCGTCTCGTTCTTCGTCAACGCCTTCCTGCTCTTCATCGTCATGTGGCTCAGCAACTGGTGGGGCTTCGGATTGCACATCGCCGGCTTCTGGTGGGGCGTGCTCGGCGCCCTCGTGCTCGGCGTCGTCACCTGGCTCGCCGGCCTCATCGTGCGGCCGCTCACGCTGAAGCGCTAGACGTGAGCCTCAAGGAGAATCAAACAAAAGCGGATCGAACACTCAAATCGTCTAGGCCGACGGCAGTGCCTCATCGGTCAGCGGGAAGTCCTGAGATTCGTCCCCAGCCAGCGACGCCCAGGCGGCTCCTACCCTGAACCGGATCGGGGGCGCAGGACTGGGCAGCAGGTGGAGGTGCAGGGCTTCGTGATCCAGATCCACGTCGACCCGGTGCCCCCGATAGGCGAATTGAAAACGGACTCTCGCCAATCGTCGCGGCAACCGCGGCACGAAGCTGATCTGCTTCGAGCCGAAGTGCAGGCCAGCGAAGGATCGGGCGATGAGGTCGACGGTGCCGGCCATCGCCCCGAGGTGGATGCCTTCGCGGGTCGTTCCTCCTTGGGTGTCATCCAGGTCGGCGATGAGCGCTTCGCGGAAGAGGGCCCACGACCGGGACTCGTCGAGGCCGGCGAGAACCGAGGCGCTTACGACTCGGCTGAGCGTTGACCCGTTCGACGTGCGGTCGAGGTAGTAGGCGACGGTGCGGACGAGGTCGTCCTGGGAGAAGCGGTAGCCGAGCTTCGCGAGCTGTTGCTTCAGTCCATCCTGGCCGAGCAGGTAGACGAGCATGACGACATCGGGCTGCTTGGCCAGCTTGTACCGGTTGGTGCTGTCGTTCTCGGATTCGAGGATGAGGTCGAGGCGGCCGGTGTTCCCGTATCGGGCCCGGTACCCGGCCCAGTCGAGTTCGAGAAGGTGCTCGTACCCCTCGAACTGGCTGAGGATGCCGTCGGCATGGAAGGGTACGGCGAGCCGTCGACTCAGCCGTGCCCAGTGAGCGATCTCGTCGGGGTCGATTCGCAGACGATCGATGACCTCGTCGCGGGCGTGACCGGCCAGCTCATCGAGAGCCTCACCGGCGCGCTCGCAGACCCAGGCGACCATGATGTTCGTATAGCTGTTGTCGCGGACCCCTTCACCGGGAGCGTCCGGGTAGCCGTCGTGGTATTCGTCGGGTCCCATCACCCCCGCGATGTGGAAGCGGTCGGTGACCAGGTCAGGCACGGCGGAGGCGGCGAAGGAACGGGCGACCTCGATGATGAGTTCCGCCCCGCGGTCGGCCAGCCAGTCGCGGTCCGCGGTGACCTGGTAGTGCTGCCAGGAATTGTAGGCGACCGCCAATCCCACGTGCCGTTGACGGCGGGAGTGGTCCGGCATCCAGCGCGCGGAGAGAGGGTTGTACAACGCATCCGGCGTCTCCTCCCGGCCGTCGCTGCCGCTCTGCCACGGGAACAGCGCTCCCGGCAGACCCGCCGCTCGTGCCGCTGTCCGGGCGGCGTCCAGCCGATGCCACCGGTAGTCCAGCAGGGAGCGGGCGACCTGCGGCAGTCTCTGCCCGAGCACCGGAAGCACGAACAGCTCGTCCCAGAAGACGTGCCCCCGGTAGCCCTCGCCGTGCAAGCCGCGGGCCGGCACGCCGGCGTCCAGGTCAGCGGTGTGCGGGGAGAGGGTCTGCAGCATATGGAAGATGTGGAGGTTCAGCACGAGTTGACTGCGCGGGTCGGCCTCGATGGTGGTGGCGAAGCGCTGCCAGAGTCGCTCCCAGGCCGCCTGGTGACGATCGAGCGCGCCGGCCGTGTCCTCGGCATGGTCGTCAAGTCGCTTGACAGCGGCGATCCCCGGTGAAGCGATCGCAACGTCGCGGGAGCTGAAGATCGCGGCCGTCTTCGTGAGCGTCGCCGGCCTTCCGTCCACGAGTGCGAGCTCGACCTCCCTGCTGTAGCGGCGTCCAGCTCTCGTGCCCAGTTCCTTCCAGGCGCCCTCCGCGCCGGACAGGCGCAGTCGGACGGCGGTGGCAAGCCGTACCGCGCTGTGCCGGGTCTCCACCTCGCAGAGGAGGGTGTCGCCGAGTTGCGTGAATGTCGGCGGGGAGAGGTGCGTCGCATCGGACCCGAGGTAGGCGGGGACGTTGGTGTTGCGGATGCCGGCGTCGATTCCGGCCCGCAGGGTGACCTTGCCGTCCCATCCGAATGCGACGACCGTGGTCTCCAGGACGGCCAGGTGCGGGTCATCCATCGAGACGAACGATCGCTGCACTACCTTCAACTGCTTGCCGCGCGGACCCACAAGGGTCGCTTGCCGGGTCGACACCCCCCGACGCAGGTTCACCTCGCGCCGTTCGTCGTGCGTTTCGACTTTCCCGCTCGACCACCACGAACCGCCGCCGATCCGAATATCCAGCGGGAGCCAGTTGGGCACATTGACGAGGTGCTCCTCCTCGAGGCTCCGGTCGTGGATGCTGCTAATGAGACGGTCGTAGACCCCGGCCAAGTAGGTGCCTGGGTAGTGGGTTCCGTCGTCGCTGTGCTCCGGGCGGGCACCACGAGTAACCAGGTACCCGTTGCCGAGTGCCGTCAGCGCCTCACGGTGCCCCTCGTGGGCCGGGTCGAACCCGTGGTAGACGAGGACCCACGGATCTGCGGTGACGGCTCCCAGGTCGAGTTCGCCCACGTCGTTGAGGACGATGTCCGCCCCGGCCGCCCAGAGCTCTTCACGGTGTCCGTGACGGGCGATCCCGACGACGAGGCCGAATCCGCCTCGACGGGCGGCTTCGATCCCGGAGACGGCATCCTCGACGACCGCCACGCCCTCCGGCCGGACACCGAGACGTTGGGCTGCCTCCAGGAACATGGCAGGGTCGGGCTTGCCGGGAAGCCGCTGCTCCAGGGCGATCTGACCATCCACAACGGTGTCGAACAGCCCCGCAAGCCGGGCAGCCGCGAGCATCTGCTGGGCATTGCGGCTTGCGGTGACCAGGCCGACCGGAACACCGGCGTCGCGTAGCCGGCTGAGCAACGCCGTCGTCCCCGGGTAGGAGCGCACGCCGCGCACGCCCAACTCCGCCAGGAACAGCTCGTTCTTGCGAGCGGCGAGCCCGGCGACCGTCCATGCCTCGGCGGAATCATCGGGTCTCCCGGGCTCCAGGGTGATCCCCCGGGCGCGCAGATAGGCGGAAACACCGTCTTCGCGGCTTCGACCGTCGACGTAGCGGCGGTAGTCGGCGACAGCGTCAAAGGCCTGCTCGGGATCCTCCACATGTGCCCGCGGGTCATGGAGCACCTGATCGAACAACTGCTTCCAGGCGGCGGCATGGATCGCGGCGGTGTCAGTGACCACCCCGTCCATGTCGAACAGGACCGCGTCATAGACGGCGTCAACGTCGCGAGCAGCTGTGATGCTAGGCCTTCTGTTCATCTGGGCAGGGTCTACCGGACACCGCTGAGGGCAGGCCCCGGTTCGGAACTGCTCGCCTCCGCCGGGGCTGCCTGGGCGGGCAGCCGGAGTCGCGTGAGCAACAGAGCGTTGACGCCGTCGCCGACCATCGCCACCTTCTTCCCGGCCTGCTGCAACTCGGCGATCCTGGCGTTCTTGTCCTCGGGCAGCACCTCGGCGATCACCGCGTCGATGCCCAGCAGGGAGGCGACGCGTTCGGCGGCGGGCTTGTTGTCGCCGGCGAGCATGATCGCCGCGCGTCCGCTTTCCGCGAGGAACTTCTGGGCGGTCTCGACCGGGGTGACATCTGCCCTCCTGCGCCATCAGGCGTGTGTTGTCCAGGACCACCTCCCGGCCGTCGACGGGGCGATCGCGCCCTTCCCGGCGATGTTGCGGAACGCGGACGCGGTGCGCCGTGGGATCTTCCGGGTGTCAGCATAGGCGACGATCGCCTTCGCGAGGGGGTGCTCGGGCAGCACCCGGCTGACGAGGATAAGACGGCCCGCGGGCGCGAGCCTGGCGTTACGGTGAACCACGAGAAGGCCTTCCTTCGAGTGACGGAGAACACCACCCAGAATGAAGGCCTTTTCCCTACCACCGTGTCACCAACGTGCTGACCGGGTTATACCTAGCGGCCGGTAGGCGACGTACTCGACGCGCGCTGCCGGTGCTCGGAGATCGGTGTCGGGCGCGGCCCTTCGGCGGCCCGCCATGTCGTGGCCGAGGCGGCGACTCCGCCGGTGAACGCGGTGACCGTGGCGCGGAACGCGGTGGACTCCACACCCGTGCTCGCGTCGAAGGCCGAGGCATCCGCCGCATAGCCGTTCAGCGCGTGCGGTGCGACGAGATCACCGCCGCTGCCGTAGGAGCTGCTGGTGACCGTGACGGTGTCGCCGTTCTGCGCGACCTTCTTGCTGAGTCCGGCGACAGGGTCGCCGCCGTGGAAGAAGCGCAGCGACGTCGTGCCGTTCGGCGGCAGCCAGTCGAGCTGTGGGTCGCCGACGGTCAGGGCGAACGGCACCTGATACCTGCCCTCGTCGATGAGGCGATGGATGATGAGCGCGCCCTGCGAGTAGCCGACGAGGCCGACCTTGTCTCCCGGTTTGACGCCGGCGGCGGTCATCGCCTTCCGAAGGCCCTGGAGTGATTTCGCGTCGAGGCCCGCGTAGAGGGCGAGGTTCGCCGCCATGTCCTCCGGTTCGCTGCCGAATCCGGGGTCGGCCGTGCCGGCGACGTAGATGACCCAGTGCTTCTCGCCGTCGACGTCGTACTCCTCGATGCGAAACTGCGGCGCACCCCTGCCGCCCGGCGGAATCCGCCCCTGCAGATCGCCGGCCCCGGTGGGCGCGGCGATCCAGCCCTGCTCGATGAGCGCGACCTCGATGTCCACGGCCTGCTCGATGAGCGCGGTGATGCCGCCGACCACCTCGGCGAGAACGAGCACGCGCGGGTCCGCGAGCAGTGTCCTCTCGATGATCCCGGTGACGATGAAACGGCCGGGGTCGTGACCCAGGTCGTCGAACTCCTGGGCGATGTCGTACTCGACGTCGCCGTAGTGGAGGGCGGCCTCGGACGCCCTCGCGCGAAGATCCCGCACCGCGTCGGCGAGCTGATAGGCGGCGAACTGCGCGACGCGAAGTCGATGCGCGCTCGCGCTCCCCGCGATCTCGGCGTCGGCGGCGAGATGCCCCAGCCGTTCGGCGAGCGCCTCCGTCTCGGCGCGCAATGTGTCGAGCCCGACCAGCGTGTCGTGGAACTCGAGCGAGTCGAATCCGAGGCCACCGTGCCCGATGCTGATGTCCGTCACCGCTCGGCCGCCGCTTCGGATTCCGCGTAGCCGATGGCCTCGACGATGCGCTGGATGTCGCCCCGGAAGGCCTCGACGCGCTGGCGGAACAGCTCGGCGGCGAATCCCCGCCAGGCTCCCGCCTCCGGCAGCCGGTAGCTCAGATACGAGGCGGCGTCGGCCGCCTCGGCGATCTCGTGCAGCAGCATGAGGCGCGCGTACTCGTCGACATCCATCGCTCGACGGTGGCGGGCGCCTCGCGCCCGCCCGCGGCGGCCCGGCTGTCGCGCGGCGCTGCGCGTTGCACCCATACCTGTGGAGGACAAGCGGGTCTGGGAGAATGGCGGCATGACGTCCGACGCGCTGCCGCCCCTGCCGCCGCAACCGCTCAGCCCGCTGGACGGTCGCTATCGCGCCGTGGTGGGTGCGCTCGGCGACCACCTCTCCGAAGCGGGCCTCAACCGCGCCCGCGTCCACGTCGAGATCGAGTGGCTCCTCTTCCTCACCGACCGCGCAATGTTCGGCTCTGCGCCGCTCGAGGCTTCCCAGATCCAGGCGCTGCACGCCTTCGCCGCAGGCTTCGACCAGCTCGAGATCGATGCCCTCGCCCAGATCGAGGCAGCCACCCGCCACGACGTCAAAGCCGTCGAGTACCTCGTCCGCGGCGAGCTCCACCGCCTCGATCTCGATGCCATCGCCGAGCTCACCCACTTCGCCGCGACCAGCGAGGACATCAACAATCTCTCCTACGCGCTCACCGTCTCGGCCGCCGTGAAGCAGGTGTGGCTGCCGAAGCTGCGCCTCGTCATCGAGAAGCTCGCGGCGCTCGCCGCCCTGCACCGCGACGCCGCGATGCTCGCGCGCACCCACGGCCAGCCGGCGACCCCCACGACGATGGGGAAGGAGCTCGCGGTGTTCGTGCATCGCCTGCAGCGCGTCGTGGCCCAGATCGAACACACCGAGTACCTCGGCAAGTTCAGTGGCGCGACCGGCACCTTCGCGGCGCATCTCGCGGCCGACCCCACTGCCGACTGGCCCGCGCTGTCCCGCGAATTCGTCGAGGGACTCGGCCTCACCTGGAACCCGCTGACGACCCAGATCGAGTCGCACGACTGGCAGGCTGAGTTGTACTCCCGCATCAGCCACGCGAATCGCATCCTCCACAACCTCGCCACCGACGTCTGGACGTACATCTCGCTCGGCTACTTCCGCCAGATCCCCCGCGCCGGCGAAGTCGGCTCGTCGACGATGCCGCACAAGATCAATCCCATCCGCTTCGAGAACGCCGAGGCCAACCTTGAGATCTCCAGCGCGCTGCTCGAAACCCTCGCGGCGACCCTGGTGACCTCGCGCCTGCAGCGCGACCTCACGGATTCCACGACGCAGCGCAACATCGGAGTCGGCCTCGGCCACTCGCTGCTGGCTCTCGACAACCTCGAACGCGGGCTCGGCGACATCGCTCTCGACCCCGCCGCGCTGGAGCGCGATCTCGACGCGAACTGGGAGGTGCTCGCCGAGGCCGTTCAGACCGTCATCCGCGCGGAGGTCGTCGCCGGGCGCTCGCACATCGCCAATCCGTACGACGCACTCAAGGAGCTCACCCGCGGCCACCGCATCGGAAGCGACGAACTCGCCGCGTTCATCGCAGACCTCGACATCGGCGATGCTGCGAAGCAGCGCCTGCTCGCGCTGACTCCGGCCGGCTACACCGGCCTCGCGAGCGCGCTCGTCGACTACTTGGGCTGATCCGGGTCGTCGCCTGCGTCCGGCCTGTCCGCCGGATGGCCAGCCGATGCGTCGAGCTGGTGCTGCTCATCGGCATTCGGCTTCACGGCGAGGGCGAACATCGCAAGTCCCACGAGCCCCACGATGAAGGCGATTCCGAAGCCGATCCCCGCAAGCGGCCAGTCGCGCGTCGCGATGACGACGACGACGCCGACGAACACACCGAGGATTCCGGCGAACGCGAGCAGCTGCACCGGGCGCAGCACCTCGGCGATCGTCGGCATGGGCTTTTCCGGGCGGTCGGTCTCGTCATTGCTCATGCCGGCCTGCCGTTCTCGTCGGAATGTTCGACAGCGCGCTGAGCGAATCGCAGCGACAACGCACCGATCACGACGAAGACCCCGACGACAACCGCGTAGGCGCCGAACAGACCGACCGCGAGGCGGGTATCGGCCGGGATGAACACGAAGACGAGCGCGAGCACGGCGGTGATGGCGCCGGCGAGCACCCAGTCGCGGGCTGCGGCGGACCTGGTGCGGCGTCCGCGGAGCCCGAGATAGAGCTCGGTGACCCCGGTGATCGTCGCCCAGACGCTCACGAGGTAGAGCAGGAGGGCGAGCCCGTCGGTGTGCACGGCGATCGCGATGACGCCGGCGACGAGCCCTACGGCCGCGTCGACGAGGAAGATCACGCGCGCGACACCCGCCGCCGCGAAGGCGATGAGGGCGAGGGTCGCCGCGGTGAGGACGCCGAAGACGCCGAACATGATGAGGCCGTACTGCGCGGTGTGGTCCTGGTCGAACGCGATGAGGCAGCCGAAGACGCCGGCGACGAGGCCGCGGACCAGCGCGAAGAGCCAGTACCGAGCACGCACGCACAGCCTCGTTTCACGAATCCAGGGAACCTGTCCAGCCTAGTCGGGGGTTCGCTGTGGCCGGACTGTGCGCTAGGCGCTCGGCGGCATATCGGTGAAGCGCGAGAACGCGCCGTTGAACGCGACGGCCACCTCGTCAGTGCGGCCGTTGCGGTGCTTGGCGACGATGAGATCGGCTTCGCCTGCGCGCGGACTGTCGCGCTCATAGGCGTCGTCGCGGTGGAGCAGGATGACGATGTCGGCATCCTGCTCGATCGAGCCCGACTCGCGCAGATCACTGAGCGCCGGCCGCTTGTCGGAACGTTGCTCGGGGCCGCGGTTGAGCTGCGACAGCGCGACGACGGGCACCTGCAGTTCTTTGGCGAGGAGCTTGAGCGCGCGGGAGAACTCGCTGACCTCTTGCTGGCGGCTTTCGACCTTCTTCCCGCTCGTCATGAGTTGCAAATAGTCGATGACGACCATCTTGAGGCCGATCTTCTGCTTGAGCCGACGGCACTTCGCTCGGATCTCGACCAGCGTCAAATTGGGCGAGTCGTCGATATAGAGCGGGGCGTCGGCGACGCGACCGCGCGTGGAGGCCAGCTTCGTCCAGTCCTGCTGTTCCAGGCGCCCCTTGCGCAGCACGTGCATGGGTATGTTGCCTTCGGCGGACAGCAGACGCATCGCGATCTCGCTGCGACCCATCTCAAGGCTGAAGAAGATCGTCGGCATCTGGTGCTTGATGGCGGCGCTGCGCGCGAAGTCCATCGCGAGCGTCGACTTGCCGAGACCGGGGCGTGCCGCGATGATGACGAGCTGCCCGGCGTGGAGGCCGTTGGTGAGCTCGTCGAGCCCGCGGAAGCCGGTCGGAACGCCGGTGAGCGTGCCGTCGTGGCGCGAGGCTGCGTCGATCTCCTGCGAGGCTGCCTCGATGGCGTCGACGAGTGAGATGTAGTCGTCGGAGTCCCTGGTGCGCATCACGCCGAAGATCTCGCGCTCGGCGAAGTTGACGAGATCGGTCACCTCGCCTTCTGCGGCGTAGCCGTGCTGGGCGATGCGCGTGGCCGCCTCTACGACCCGACGGCGCACCGCGTGCTCGTTGACGATCTCGGCGTAGTAGCCCGCGTTCGCCGCCGTCGGAACGAAGGAGGCGAGGGTGTGGAGATATTCAGGCCCGCCGATGCGCTGCAGTTCGCCGAGCTTCTGCAGCTCGTCGCTGACGGCGATGACATCGGTCGGCTCGCCCCTCGAGTAGAGGCCGAGGATCGCCTCGTAGACGGTCTCGTGCTTCGGCAGGTAGAAGTCCTCGCCGCGGACGATCTCGAAGACATCGGCCACTGCGTCCTTGCTGAGCAGCATGCCGCCGAGGGTGCTCTTCTCGGCGTCGACATCGTTGGGGGGCGTCCGGCTGCCGCCGTAGCCTTCGCCCTGACGGCCCTCTCGGCGGTCGTCGAGATGCGCAAGCGTCACGGCAGTTCCTTTCTCGCCCTTTCGGGCAGCACGGCGAAACCCTGTCTCGACTACCGTCGCACGGGCCTCCGACATCGATGCGGGAGGCGCTCGGACCGGGTTTCCAGCTGGCGTCCTGCCGAGGGCTCCCGCCAACACTAGGGAGGCCCGGTTGACCGGTCAAGACGACCATTTCGGACCTGTTTCCGAGCTGTGGATAACCATGGGGAATCGGTGAGCGAAACGCCGCGCCCCGTGTGGGGAAGATGTGGGCATCCCTGTGAATTACAGATTGCTTAGAAAGCAGTTACCGGCTTTGGTCTGGGATTTCCCGATTCTCGGCCGGTCTGCTGAAACTTGCTTCGACCTGTGGTTGAGGCTTAGTGGCCCGAACCCGACCTGTGTACAAACTTGGGGGCAACATCCCCGGTCATGCCCGTAACGCACTGTGGCGGCAGGGTCAATACCCGCCGCCACAATTGGTGCCCTTCCGCACGAAATTTACTTCGCCGCAACGACCTTCAGCGCGATCGTCGCGACGATGTCGTCGCGCAGCTTGACGGTCGCCTCGTGAGCCCCGACCGACTTGATCGGGGTGCCGAGTTCGACCTTGCGCTTGTCGATGCTGCCGAAGCCCGCCGCAGCGACGGCCTCGGCGACATCCGCCGGCTTCACCGAACCGAACAGACGACCCTCGGAACCCGCCTTGACCGCGAGGGTCACGACGGCAGCCTCGAGCTTCTGCTTGAGGCCTTGGGCCTCTTCGACGGAGGCGAGCTCGCGAGCGACCCGCGCAGCCTTGATGGCCGCGACCTGCTTCTCGCCGCCACGAGACCAGACCACGGCGAAGCCCTGCGGCACGAGGTAGTTGCGGGCGTAGCCGTTCTTGACCTCGACGACGTCTCCGGCCGAGCCGAGGCCCGACACTTCGTGGGTGAGGATGACTTTGGACACGGTGACCTCCTAGCGGCCCGAGCCCGCGTACGGCAGCAGAGCCATCTCGCGCGCGTTCTTGACGGCGCGGGCGATGAGGCGCTGCTCCTGCACGGAGACACCGGTGATGCGGCGGGCGCGGATCTTGCCGCGCTCCGAGATGAACTTGCGCAGGGTGGCGACGTCCTTGTAGTCGATCACGCCGACGGTGATGGACTTCGCCGGGGCGGCGTTCTTGCCGTCCTTGCCCTTGCGGATCGGCTTGCGGCGGTCGCCGCTCGACTTTCCAGCCATGGTTTATTCCTTTGACAGTTGAATTCGGTTCAGAAGGGCGTGTCGTCGCCGTAGGCGCCGGGGGTGCCCCACGGGTTGGACGCGGTCGGCTCGGCCGGCGCGGCCGCGGCCCAGGGCTCGTCAGCACCGCCGAAAGAGGAGCCGCGGGGGCCGCCCGACGACTGCGCACGGGTGACGGCGGCGGTGGCATAGCGCAGCGACGGCCCGATCTCGTCGATCTCAAGCTCGATCGAGGTGCGGCGCTCGCCTTCCTTGGTCTCATAGGTGCGCTGCTTGAGGCGCCCGGTAGCGATGACCCGGGAACCCTTGGTCAGCGATCCTGCGACATGCTCGGCGAATTCCCGCCAAACGCTCGCTCGCAGGAACAGCGCCTCGCCGTCCTTCCAATCGTTCGCCGCGCGATCGAAGCTGCGCGGGGTGGAGGCGATGGTGAAGTTGGCGACAGCCAGCCCGTTCTGCGTGTAGCGCAGCTCGGGATCGGCGGTCAGGTTGCCGACCACGGTGATGATGGTCTCGCCGGCCATGGCCTTAGACGCTTGCCTTTTCGGCTGCAGGCTTGCGCGCGGCCTTGGCCTCGGCAAGCTTCGCGGCGTGAGCGACCTGGGCGATGGCCTCCTCGGCACGGAGGACCTTGGTGCGCAGCACGGCCTCCGACAGCTTCAACTGGCGGTCGAGCTCAGCGGTCGCGGCGGCGTTGGCGGTGAAGTCGACGACGGCGTAGATGCCCTCGGCCTTCTTCTGGATCTCATAAGCCAGGCGACGGCGTCCCCAGATGTCGACCTTGTCGATCGAGCCGCCATCGTTGCGGATGACGTTGAGGAACTTGTCAAGGCTCGGAGCAACGGTGCGCTCGTCGATCTCGGGATCGAGGATGACCATCAACTCGTACTGATGCATGACTAACCCACCTCCTCTGGACTAGAACGGCTACGGAATTTCCGCAGCAGGAGGGTATGTGCATAGTGCTGACGCCCCTGAGGGGGCGTGAGCAACCTGTTAACGGTACCCGATGCCTCGATTTCGCGCCAATCTTGGCACTCTTGGGAGGTGCGCATCGCTCTCGTCTCCACTCACACCTCGCCGCACCTGGCCCCGGGGTCGGGCGACGCCGGCGGTCTCAACGTCGTCGTGGCCGAGACCGCGACGCGGTTGCGGGCGCTCGGCCACTCCGTCGAGATCGTGACGGCCGAGTCGGCGCTCACGCGACTGGGCCCCGTCGACGTGATCCACGCACACTATTGGACGTCGGCAGTCGCGGCGCTGCCGGTCGCGCGACAGGTCGAGGCGGCATTCGTCGTGAGCCTCCACACCGTCGCCGCAGTGAAGAACGCCCTCCTTCCCGCGGGGGAACGGCCTGAGGGCGCCGAGCGGCTCGCCGCCGAGCAGGCACTCGTCGCCGCAGCCGACGCCGTCATCGCCTCGGGGCCGTTCGAGGCCCGCGCGCTCGTCGAGGCATATGGGGCGGATGCCGCGAAGGTCCACGTCGTCGCACCGGGGGTGGATCACGCGGTGTTCTTCCCCGCCCCCGCCCGCCGATCGGCCGCTGACGGAGTCGGCGGTGGGGACCAGCAGGCCCAGTTGGCGGTCATCGGCCGCATCCAGCCCCTCAAAGGCCAGGACCTCGCCATTCGCGCGCTGTCCGAGCTGCCGGCGGGGGTCAACCTCACCGTCGCGGGCGCGGCGTCGGGGCGATCCGGCGCGGCCTATCTCGCGTCCCTGCGCGACCTCGTGGCGGCGCGGGGCCTGGGCGGCCGGATCGATTTCGCCGGCGCACTGGCGCGCGACAAGGTCGCCGCGCTGCTGCGGTCGAGCGCCCTCTGCCTCCTTCCGAGCACCTCGGAGACCTTCGGCCTCGTCGCGCTCGAAGCTGCGGCGTGCGGGGTGCCTGTCGTGGCCTCGCGCACGTCGGGCCTCGCGGACTCCGTCGTCGACGGCGTCACCGGAATCCTCGTGCCCGGCCGCGACGAGCGCGTCTGGGCGGCCGCCATCGGCGCCCTTCTCGACGACGACGCCGGGCGCACACGCCTGGCGGAGCACGCCGCGGTGCACGCGGAATCCTTCGACTGGAAACTCACGGCCGCCCGTCTCGAATCGATCTATAGGTTGGTGGTATGACAACGGTCCCTGCACTCACGATGAACGACGGGCTCACCATCCCCCAGCTCGGCTTCGGGGTGTTCCGGGTCGACCCGGAGCAGACCGAGAGCGTTGTCGCCGACGCGCTCGAGGTCGGCTATCGCCACATCGACACCGCGGCCCTCTATTACAACGAGGGCGGTGTCGGAGCGGCGCTCAAGGCCTCCGGGATCCCGCGCGACGAGCTCTTCATCACGACGAAGCTGGGCAACGACCGCCATGAGGACGTAGCCGCCGCGCTGCAGGAGAGCCTCGACGCACTTGGTCTCGACTACGTCGATCTCTACCTCATCCACTGGCCGGTCCCCAAGCAGGACAAGTACCTCACCGCATGGGAATCTCTCATCGCGGCTCGCGAAGAGGGCCTCATCCGCTCCGCGGGTGTCTCGAACTTCCTCCCGGAGCACCTCGACCGTCTTGCGGAGTTCACCGACCTCGTGCCGGCGGTGAACCAGATCGAGCTGCACGTCGAGTTCCAGCAGAGGGAGCTGCGCGCCTACCACGCGGCGCACGGCATCCTCACCGAGGCATGGGGCCCGCTCGGCCATGGCCTCGGCCTCTCGAGCGATCCCCGCATCGCGGCGATCGCCCAGGCGCACGGGGTGACGGTCGCGCAGGCGATCGTGCGCTGGCACCTCCAGCTCGGCAACATCGTCATCCCCAAGTCGAATCACCGCGAGCGGATGGCCGAGAACTTCGACGTCTTCGGCTTCGAGCTCAGCGCCGCCGAGCTGGCGTCGATCGCTGAGATCGACAAGGGTGCTGCCGGCCGCACCGGCCGCGACCCGCGAGAGGTGTGACCGACCCCCTCGCCGGGTTCCACCGCGTGCTCTTCGTGCACGCGCACCCGGACGACGAATCGCTGGCGACGGGCGGCACCATCGCGGCGCTGCGTGCGCGAGGCGCCGGCGTGCTCGTCGTGACCTGCAGCCGCGGCGAGGCCGGCGAGGTCGTGACCGGTCCCCTCAAGGCGTACCAGGGCACCCCGCTGCTCGCCGGAGTGCGCGAGGCAGAGCTCGCGCGGGCGCTCGCGGCGCTCGGCGCAGGGATGCCGCGGTTTCTCGGGGAGTCCGCGGGCCTGGCATTCTCCGACTCCGGGATGCGCTGGGGGGCCGACGGGCGAGCGACCGCGGCGGATGACCCCCCGGCGGACGCCTTCGCGCTCGCCCCGCCCGCGCTTCTCGTGGGGCTGCTCGGACGCGAGTTCGCCGAATTTCAGCCCGACCTCGTGGTGGGCTACGACCTGGCGGGCGGGTACGGACACCCGGACCATGTGCGCGCCACCCTCATCGCACGCGGCGCGGCCGCGGCACGCGGCATCCGGTTCGCCG
>JAJYBG010000105.1 GCA_021779075.1 Actinomycetes bacterium
ATCGGCGCGATGACCTGGGTGGCGTCGCACGCCGGCCAGGTCGGGCATCCCAGACCCGACGAGGTCACCCGCACCACTCCCCCGCTGAGGATGATGACGAGACTCACGACGAGGGCCGCGGTCGAGGCCCAGCGCAGGCTGCGCGGCCCCAGCGCCCACCGGTCGGCCGCCCAGCCGAGCGGTGTCACAAAGCTCATTGCGCGCCGGTCCCTGCCCGGCGCGCCCGCTCCGGCGCCGTGCGCGCCGCCGCCGTCGCTGGTGCCATGGTCAGAACGGCAGCAGCGGGTCGACGGCGACCGCGAGGAACAGGATCGTCAGGTAGGTGATCGAGCCCTGGAAGACCCGCATCGGCGAGACGTCCTGCCCCTTGATCGCCAGGTGGTACAGCCGGTGCGTCTCGTAGATGAACCAGGCACCCGACGACGCCGCCGCCACCGTGTACACGATGCCCATGTGCGCGACCGGGACGAGCAGCAGCGAGCACACCACCGTCGCCCACGCGTAGAGGATGACCTGCAGTCCGACGACCGCCTGCCCTCGCACCGCGCCGAGCATGGGCACGCCGACGCGGCGGTAGTCGTCCTGGTACTTCATCGAGAGCGGCCAGTAGTGCGGCGGCGTCCAGAGGAACACGACGGCGAAGAGGATGACCGGCGCCCAGGAGAGCGAGTTCGTGACGGCCGCCCAGCCGATGAGGACCGGGAAGCAGCCGGCGATGCCGCCCCAGATGATGTTCTGGCTGGTGCGGCGCTTGAGCCAGATCGTGTAGACGAAGACGTAGAAGAGGATGGCGGCGACCGAGAGCCCCGCGGTGAGCAGGTTCGTGGTGACGGCGAACCACACCGTCGAGACCACCCCGAGGATCGTCGCGAAGACGAGCGCACCGCGGGGGCTCACCTCGCCGGTGACGATCGGGCGGTTCTCGGTGCGATGCATCCGCGCGTCGATGTCGCGGTCGATGTACATGTTGTAGGCGGCGGCGCTGCCCGCGGACATCGCGCCGCCGAACACGGTCGCGAGGATGAGCCAGATGTTCGGGAATCCGCCCTGGGCGAGGATCATCACCGGGATGGTCGTCACGAGCAGGAGCTCCATGACGCGCGGCTTGGTCAGTTCGACGTAGGCGAGGATCGTGCGCCCGAGGCCGATGTGCCGAGGTTCGGCCAGGGCGGCCTCGGTCTGCAGCGTCGTACCCACGACGGCGAGTGTACCGGCCCAGCCTGCGGGTTCACCCTCCTGTCGTTAGGTGGCAACCGAAATATGCCGTCCGGGAGTATCCCTCTGGCTAGGCTTGAAAACTGTGGCAGAACTCGTCTGGGAGTCCATTGACAGCAAGGCCGTAGACACCGCGCGCGTGCTCGCGGCGGATGCCGTGGAGAAGGTCGGAAACGGCCACCCCGGCACGGCGATGAGCCTCGCGCCCGCCGCCTATCTGCTGTGGCAGAAGGTCATGCGCCGTGATCCGTCGGACGACGCCTGGATCGGGCGCGACCGCTTCATCCTCTCGGCCGGCCACTCGTCGCTGACGCAGTACATCCAGCTTTACTTCGGCGGCTACGGCCTGGAGCTCAGCGACCTCGAGGCGCTGCGCACCTGGGGCTCGCTCACGCCCGGCCACCCCGAGTACGGCCACACCAAGGGCGTCGAGATCACCACCGGCCCGCTCGGCCAGGGCCTCGCTTCGGCGGTCGGCTTCGCCTACGCGCAGCGCTACGAGCGCGGCCTGTTCGACCCGGATGCCGCGCCCGGCACGAGCCCGTTCGACCACTTCGTCTACGTCATCGCCGGCGACGGCGACATCGAGGAGGGCGTCTCCTCCGAGGCCGGATCACTCGCCGGCCGGCAGCAGCTCGGCAACCTCATCGCCATCTACGACTCGAACCAGATCTCCATCGAGGACGACACCAACGTCGCCCTCTCCGAAGACGTCAAGGCCCGCTACGAGGCGTACGGCTGGCACGTGCAGGTCGTCGACTGGAAGAAGGGCGGCAGGTATCACGAAGACCTGCCCGAGCTCTTCGCCGCGATCGAGGCGGCACAGGCGGTCGCCGACAAGCCGTCGCTCGTCATCCTGCGCACGATCATCGGCTGGCCGAGCCCGACCAAGCAGAACTCCGGCAAGATCCACGGCTCCAAGCTCGGCGCGGAAGAGCTCGCCGGCCTCAAGAACGTGCTCGGCTTCGACCCGGAGAAGTCGTTCGACGTCGAGCCCGCGGTCATCGCGCACACCCGCAAGGCCCTCGAGCGCGGCAAAGCCGCCCGCGCCGAGTGGCAGGTCGGCTTCGAGGCCTGGGCCACAGCGAACCCCGAGCGCAAGGCCCTCTTCGACCGCCTCGAGGCGGGCGTGCTGCCCGACGGGCTCGAGGCGGCGCTGCCGGTCTTCGAGAGCGGCACCGAGATCTCGACCCGCGCCGCCTCCGGCAAGGTCATCAACGCCATCGCCGGCGTGCTGCCCGAGTTCTGGGGCGGCAGCGCCGACCTGGCGGAATCCAACCTCACCACCATCGAGGGCGGGCGCTCGTTCCTGCCCTCGAGCGTGACGACGCACGACTGGGGTCAGGGTTCGCCGTACGGCCGAGTGCTGCATTTCGGCATCCGCGAGCACGCGATGGCCGCCATCCTCAACGGCATCGTGCTGCACGGCAAGACGCGCGCCTTCGGCGGCACCTTCCTGCAGTTCGCCGACTACATGCGCCCCGCCGTGCGCCTCGCCGCCCTCATGCGGATCCCGTCGATCTTCGTGTGGACGCACGACTCCGTCGCCCTCGGCGAGGACGGCCCGACGCATCAGCCCGTCGAGCACCTCGCCGCGCTGCGCGCCATCCCCGGTCTCGACGTGGTGCGTCCCGCCGACGCCAACGAGACCGCGTACGCGTGGCTCGAGATCGTCAAGCGCAGGCACGCCCCGGCGGGCATCGCGCTGACCCGCCAGAACGTGCCCGTGTTCGCCCGCGGCGACGGGGAGGCCGCCGGCGAGGTCTTCGCCAGCGCGAAGAACACCGCCAAGGGCGCGTACGTGCTCGCCGAGTCCCCCACGGGAACCGTCGATGTCATCCTCATCGGAACCGGCTCCGAGGTGCAGTTCGCCATCGAGGCCCGCTCGGTTCTCGCCGCGGACGGCATCGGCGCGCGGGTCGTCTCGGTGCCCAGCCAGGAGTGGTTCGCCGAGCAGGGCGAGGACTACCGCGAGTCGGTGCTGCCGTCCTCGGTGAAGGCGCGCGTCTCGGTCGAGGCGGGCATCGCGCTGAGCTGGGCGAGGTGGGTCGGCGACGCCGGTCGCTCGGTGTCCATCGAGCACTACGGCGCCTCCGCCGACTACCAGACGCTGTACGAGAAGTTCGGCATCACGACCGCGGCCGTCATCGCGGCCGCCAAGGCGTCCCTCGCATCCGCGGCATCCGCGGCATCCACTGCATCCGTTTGAAGGAGCTAGGAAATGACCACCCCCACCGCTGAGCTCGCCGCCGCCGGCGTGAGCATCTGGCTCGACGACCTGTCGCGCTCGCGCATCGCGTCGGGCTCGCTCACGGCGTTCATCGCCGAGAAGAACGTCACCGGCGTCACCACGAACCCCACGATCTTCGCTGCCGCTCTCGCCAAGGGCGACGGCTACCAGGACCAGGTCACCGAACTGGCGAAGGCCGGCAGGACCGCGGCCGAAGCGATCTTCGAGATCACCACGCGGGACGTCGCGGACGCCGCCGACCTCTTCGCGCCCGTCTTCGAGGCGACGGGCGGCCTCGACGGGCGCGTCTCCATCGAGGTGGAGCCCGGTCTCGCCCGCGACGCCGAGGGCACCATAGCCCAGGCGAAGGAGCTCTGGGCCAAGGTCGGCAAGCCGAACGCCCTCATCAAGATCCCGGCGACGAAGGAAGGGCTCGACGCGATTGCGCAGGTCATCGGCGCCGGCATCAGCGTCAACGTGACCTTGATCTTCTCGCTGGCGCGCTACCGCGAGGTCATCAACGCCTACCTCACCGGCCTTGAGATCGCCAAGGCGGCCGGCATCGACATCTCGACCATCCAGTCGGTCGCCTCGTTCTTCGTCTCGCGCGTCGACACCGAGATCGACAAGCGCCTCGGCGCCATCGGCACCCCCGAGGCGCTCGCGCTGAAGAGCAAGGCGGGCGTCGCCAACGCGCAGCTCGCCTACCAGGTCTTCGAGCAGGAGTTCGCCACCGAGCGCGCCAAGGGACTCATCGCGGCCGGCGGCAATGCGCAGCGCCCGCTCTGGGCGTCGACGGGCGTCAAGGATCCGTCGCTGCCCGACACCCTCTACGTCGTCGAGCTCGTCGCCGCCGGCGTCGTCAACACCATGCCGGAGAAGACCCTGGACGCCCTCTTCGACCACGGCGTGGTGCGCGGCGACACCATCACCGGCTCCTACGCGGACGCCGCATCGGTGCTCGACGCTCTCGCCCTCGAGGGAATCTCCTACGAGGACGTCACGAACCTGCTCGAGGCCGAGGGCGTCGAGAAGTTCCTCGTCTCGTGGAACGAACTCACCGACACCGTGCAGACCGCGCTTGACTCGGCTCTCGAGGCCGTGAAGTGAGCTTCGAGATCCACGTCAGCGGCGAGGCCGAGACCGCTGTCGAGAAACACCTTCCGGCGCTCGTCGCCGACTTCGTCGCCTCGCGGATCTTCGCCCAGG
>JAJYBG010000106.1 GCA_021779075.1 Actinomycetes bacterium
AAACGGATTCCGGATGGCGCCGGCTACGCCGAGCGCTTGTCCGCCGTCTGCACGTGGTGGCGGATCACCTCGGCGACGACGAAGTTGAACCACTTCTCGGCGAACTCGGGGTCGAGGTGGGCCTCCTCGGCGAGGCGGCGCAGGCGTGCGATCTGCTGCCTCTCGCGCTCGGGGTCCGACGGCGGCATCCCGTGCTCGGCCTTGAGCTCGCCGACCTGCTGCGTGTAGGCGAAGCGCTCGGCGAGCATGTGCACCAGCGCCGCATCGATGTTGTCGATGCTCTGGCGGATGCGCAGCAGGTTGGCGTACGCCTCGTCCTCGGTCATCGGTTCAGTCAACCAGGTCGTGGCGCACGACGATGGCGTCGCGCGCGGGCCCCACGCCGATCGCCGAGATCCGTGCACCGCTGAGCCGCTCGAGCGCGAGGACGTAGTCCTGGGCGTTGCGCGGCAGCTCGTCGAAGGTGCGCGCGGCGGAGATGTCCTCGGTCCAGCCGGGGAACTCCTGGTAGATCGGCTTCGCGTGGTGGAAGTCGCTCTGCGAGGCCGGCATCTCGTCGAACCGCACCCCGTCGACGTCGTAGGCCACGCACACCGGAATCCGCTCGATGCCGGTGAGCACGTCGAGCTTGGTGAGCACGAAGTCGGTGACGCCGTTGATGCGGGATGCGTAGCGCGCGACCGGTGCGTCGTACCAGCCGGTGCGGCGCGGGCGGCCGGTCGTCGTGCCGAACTCTTGGCCGTTGTCGACGAGGAAGTCGCCCCACTCGTCGAAGAGCTCGGTCGGGAACGGGCCGGCGCCCACGCGGGTGGTGTACGCCTTGACGATCGCGATGACGCGCTCGATGCGACCGGGGCCGATGCCGCCGCCGGTGACGGCGCCGCCCGCCGTGGCCGATGACGAGGTCACGAAGGGGTAGGTGCCGTGGTCGACGTCGAGCATCGTCGCCTGGCCGCCCTCGAAGAGCACGTGCTTGCCCGCGTCCAGCGCGCGATTGAGCAGCAGTGAGGTGTCCGTCACGAGGGGTCGCAGCCGTTCGGCGTACCCGAGCAGCTCGGCCACGATCTCGTCGACCGTGATGGCGCGGCGGTTGTAGACCTTGACGAGGAGCTGGTTCTTCTGGAAGAGCGAGCCCTCGACCTTCTGGCGGAGGATGTTCTCGTCGAAGAGGTCCTGGACGCGCAATCCGACGCGGTTGATCTTGTCGGCGTAGGCCGGGCCGATGCCGCGGCCGGTCGTGCCGATCTGGCGCTTGCCGAGGAAGCGCTCGGTGACCTTGTCGATCGTGCGGTGGTACGGGGCGATGAGGTGCGCGTTGGAGGAGATGACGAGCTTGCTCGTGTCGATGCCACGCGCCTCGAGGCCGTCGATCTCCTCGAAGAGCACCTCGAGGTCGACGACGACGCCGTTGCCGATGACCGGGACGACGCCCTCGGTGAGGATGCCGCTCGGCAGCAGGTGCAGGGCGTACTTCTCATCGCCGATGACGACGGTGTGGCCGGCGTTGTTGCCGCCGTTGAACTTGACGACGTAGTCGATGCGGCTGCCCAGCAGGTCGGTGGCTTTGCCTTTGCCTTCGTCGCCCCACTGGGCGCCGACGATCACGAGTGCGGGCACCGGCCCAGTCTACCGGCGCGCTCAGGTCGTCGAGCGAGGCACGAGACGCGCTGCGGCGGCGCCGCGGCGGCTCACCACCCGCACGATGAGCTTGCGCACCTCGTCCACCCAGAGCACCGCCGACGCCATTGCCGCGCACACCGCCCAGTGCATGAGATCGAGCGACGCGGTGCCGAAGGCCGGCTGCAGGAACGGCAGCTCCACGACGGCGATCTGCAGCGCCACGCCGAGCGTCGTCGCCGCCCACAGCCACCGATTCGCGAACAGCCCGCGGAACGCGCTCGCCGTGGCCGACCGCGCCGTGAACGCGGTCAGGAGAGCCGCGAACACGAGCGTGGTGTATCCCGCGGTGCGGGCCGTGGCGAGGTCGTCCTCGCCTCCGGGGATGAGCCCGCCGGGCAGGAACAGGTCGATCGTCGCGAGCGTCGCGACGGCGATCGTCAGCCCGATGGTCGCGATGCCGAGCCACATGGACCGGTCCACGGCGCCCTCGTTGCGCCCGCGCGGCGGGCGCAGCATGACATCGTCGACTTCGGGGTCGACCCCCATCGCCAGGGCCGGGGCGGAGTCGGTGACCAGGTTCAGCCACAGGATCTGCGTGGCGAGCAGCGGAGCGGCGGTGCCGCCGGGGTCGGCGGCTGAGATGCCGAGGACTCCGGCCAGTACGACGCCGAGGAACACCGTGAGCACCTCGCCCACGTTCGAGAACAGCAGATAGCGCAGGAACTTGCGGATGTTCGAGAAGATCACGCGCCCTTCGCGCACCGCCGCCACGATCGTTGCGAAGTCGTCGTCGGCGAGGATCATGTCCGCCGCTTCCTTCGTCACCTCGGTTCCGGTGCGGCCCATCGCCACGCCGATGTCGGCCGCCCGGAGCGCCGGTGCGTCGTTCACGCCGTCTCCTGTCATCGCCACCACGTCGCCCTCGGATTGCAGCGCATTGACGATCCGCAGCTTGTCCTCCGGGCTCACCCGGGCGAAGACGGATGCCCGCCGCACCGTCTCGACGAGATCGGCGGCGCTGAGGCCCTCCAGTTCGGCACCGGTCACCGCCCGCTCGCCGGGCCTGCCGATGCCGAGGTCGTCGGCGATGCGTGACGCGGTCCCCGGGTGGTCGCCGGTGATCATGATGACGCGGATCCCCGCACCCACCGCCTGCGCCACGGCGCGGCGCGCCTCAGGGCGGGGCGGATCGACTATGCCGACAGTGCCGAGGTAGACGAGGTCGCGCTCGTCCTGCTCGGACAGCGCTGCTCCGCGCCCTCCGAGCTCGGGGGCGTCACGGCGGGCCACCCCGATGGTCCGATACGCCTGCGCCGAGAGCCGCTCGGCGTCGTCCAGCACCGCGGAGCGCTCTGCGGCGCCGAGCGGCACAGTGCCGTCGCCGCGCTGCAGCCGCGAGCACCGATCGAGCAGCGCGTCCGGCGCGCCCTTGGCCGCGATGCGCATGCGGCCGCTCGAGCCGCGCAGTGCGACGGACATCATCTTGCGCTCCGAGCTGAACGGCACCTCGCCGATACGGGTGTCTTCGTCGGAATCCGCCTCGCCCGCAGATCGAGCGGCGAGCACGAACGCGGCGTCCGTCGGATCGCCCGTCGCCTCAAGGGACGATCCCGTGCCGCGCAGTTGCGCGTCGCTCGCGAGCGCGCCGGTGGCGAGCAGGGATCGCGTCGCCGGGTCGAGAGCCTCCAGAGTCGAATCGTCATCGAGGCGGACCTCGCCCGTTGCGGTCGCGACGACAGCGATCGCCATCCGGTTCTGGGTCAGGGTGCCGGTCTTGTCGGTGCAGATCGCCGACGCGGATCCGAGCGTCTCGACGCTGGAGAGCCTCTTCACGACGGCATTGCGTCGCGCCATGCGCCGCACGCCGAGCGCGAGCACGACGGAGAGGATGGCGGGCAGACCCTCGGGCACCGCGGCGACCGCGAGCGACACTCCGAGGAGCAGGATGGCGACCCATTCCGTCGGGGTCTGCGGGCGCGAGACGGCCGCGAGCGTCGCCATCACCACCACGGCGATGCCGACGACGACGCGTCCGAGCAGGGAGCCGAGACGGCCGAGCTCGCGCTGCAGGGGAGTGCGCTCGACAACGGTGGTGTCGAGCAGTGCTGCGATCGCACCCATCTCCGTGCGCATCCCGGTCGCTGTGACGATGGCGCGTCCGGTCCCGCGGGTGACGGCGGTGCCCCTGAACACCATGTCGTCGCGGTCACCGAGCGGAACGATCCGATCGAGCCGTTCGGCGTGTTTCGACACGGGTGCGCTCTCGCCCGTGAGTGCCGCCTCGGCGACGCGGAGCACATGCGCCTCGACCAGGCGCGCATCGGCACCGACCTGATCGCCCTCCGCCAGCAGCAGCACGTCGCCTGGCACCAGCTCGTCGGACACGATCGTGAGTCTCATGGCGTCGCGCAGCACCGTGGAGCGCGCCCTGGTCATCGTCGCGAGCGCAGCGACCGCGTTCTCCGCTTGAGCCTCCTGCGCGAGGCCGAGAGCGGCGTTCGCGACGATGATGGCGGCGATCACGATGGCTTCGACGGGCAGCCCCTGCGCACCGTCGATCGCCCACGCCGCGACCGAGATCGCGACGGCGGCGAGCAGCAGCACGATCAGGGGATCGCTGAGCTGGGCGAGCACCCTCCGCCAGAACGGCGTTCCGGAGCTTTCGCGCAGAGCGTTGGGGCCGACGGCAGCGAGTCGCCCGCGCGCCTCCTCGGCGGTGAGGCCGCGTTGCGGGTCCACTCCCAGCTCGGCTGCAACCGCGCCGGCGTCGCTCAGCGACGGATCGTCCGGTAGCGCGTAGGCCGGTCGCTGAGCGGGGGGCATGGTGCGATCCTTCCCGTCATCGGAGGCAGCCTCCAGGGCGGGAGCAGGAGGACTGCGGGGCGATGTCGCGTATCGAGTGCTACTTCGTGACGTCCCAGAGATGGTGGATGGGGTCGTGCAGCGCATACTTCGCGAGCGATTCGACGGTGAAGGCGCTGCCGTCGCCGCGGAATCCCATCCGGCCGAGTTCGCCGGAGTGCACCTGCGCG
>JAJYBG010000107.1 GCA_021779075.1 Actinomycetes bacterium
GGCACCTCGATCTCGGCGCGGTCGATATGATGAATCCATCAAATCATCAAGGAGTTCAGTGGGCGTGCGTCCGTCTCTCAGCGAGGTCAAGGCCGACCTCTTCAAAGGCCTCGCGCACCCCGTGCGCATCCGCGTGCTCGAGCTGCTGCACGATGCCGAGCCCGGTGAGCTGTCGGTGGGCGAGCTGCTCGCGCAGACCGGCCTCGAGGCCTCCCATCTCTCGCAGCACCTCGCCGTGCTGCGCCGCTACCGCCTCGTCGAGTCCGACCGCCGCGGCAGCCAGGTCTACTACCGTCTGGCGTACGCGAATGTCGGGGGATTGCTCGACGTCTCTCGCGCCCTGCTCGCCGAGGTCCTCGAGACGACGCACTCCGACGCGACGGCCCATCTCGAAGAGCAGCAGGAGGCGGCACGGTGGGTGCGCTGAGCTACGTCAGGCGGCTGCTGCCGGCGGCATCCGATTACGCGCTCGTGCCGCGCACCTGGAAGGTGGACCTGCTCTCGGGGCTCACCGTCGGCATCGTCGCCCTGCCGCTCGCGCTGGGCTTCGGGGTGAGCTCCGGCGCGGGCCCCGAGGCCGGGCTCGTCACGGCGATCATCGCCGGCGTCGTCGCCGCGATCTTCGGCGGCTCGAACGTGCAGGTGTCCGGACCGACCGGCGCGATGGTCGTCGTGCTCGCGCCGATCATCGCCACGCGCGGGACCGGCGTACTCGGCATCATCTGCCTCATGGCGGGCCTGCTCGTGGTGCTCGGCGGCGTCTTCAAGATCGGGCGCGCGGTCGGCATGATCCCGTGGCCGGTCATCGAGGGATTCACGCTCGGCATCGCGGCGACGATCTTCCTTCAGCAGGTGCCGAACGCTGTCGGCGTGAGCGCGCACGGGCTGTCCTCCAACGCGGCGGTGGCGGCGGTGCAGGCGGTGGGAGCGGCGCACTGGCCGGTCGCCCTGTGGGAGCTCGCCATCGTCGCGGCGGTAGCGCTCATCATGGTCTTCACGACCCGGGTGCCGGTCATTCCGGGCTCGATCATCGCGATCATCATCGTCTCGCTCCTCGCGATCGTCACCGGGATCCCGGCGACGCCGCTCGGCCAGCTGCCGGTCGGGTTCCCCGCCCCGAGCCTGCCGACCGCCGACTGGTCGACGATCGGCAGCCTGGTCGCCCCGGCGGCGACGGTCGCCGTCCTCGCCGCCATCGAGTCACTGCTCTCGGCGCGCGTCGCCTCGTCCCTCGACGACGTCGGCGGCTACGACGCCGACCGCGAGCTCGTGGGCCAGGGCCTCGCCTCGATCGCGGCCGGGTTCTTCGGCGGGATGCCTGCCACCGGCGCCATCGCCCGCACCGCGGTCAACGTGCGCTCGGGCGCGAAGACGCGCCTCAGCGCGATGGCGCACAGTATCGTGCTGCTCGTCATCGTGATCTTCGCGGCGGCGGTCGTCGCCAGGATCCCGCTCGCCGCGCTCTCGGGCGTGCTCATGGTGACGGCGTTCCGCATGGTCAACGGCCGCACGATGAAGGCCGTGGTCGGGGCATCCCGGTCGGACGCCATGATCTTCATCGTCACGGCCGTCATCACGGTGAGCGTCGACCTCATCTACGCCGTCGGAATCGGAATCCTCCTCGCCGCGCTCGTCGCGCTGTGGAACATCTCGCGCCTCTCCGGCGTGCACCGCCTGCCGATGCCCGAGCCGCGCGCGCCGGGCGATGAGCGCATCGCGATCTTCAGCTTCGAGGGTTCGCTGTTCTTCGGCGCGGCCGAGCGCATCCTCGACCAGGTCGCCGGGGCGAAAGGCGTGTCGGTGGTCGTCCTGCGGCTGTCGCAGGTGCGCATTCTCGACGCGACCGGGGCGCAGTTTCTCACCGAACTCGTCACCGGCCTCGAGCGGCGGGGGGTGACGGTCCTCATCAAGGGCGTCCAGGACCGCCATCTCGCGCTGGTGCAGAAGGTCGGCGTGCTCGACGCGCTGCGGCACGAGAACCACCTCTTCGACTCGATGGATGCCGCGGTCGCCCACGCCCGCTCGCACGTCGCGCGCGAGCTCGCCGGCACGCCGACGCCGCTGCGCGCGGCGCAGCAGCCGCACTAGGTGGCCGGGACGGGCTGTGCCGGGCCGCGACGCTCGCCCGCCTGCGCTCGATGTCGGATGAGCTGCACCTCGACCGGATGATCCGGTTCGCCGCGGCCTGATCCGAAGCCGCGCCCGCCGCCGTCCGGAATCGATCGCCGGGCGGGGGCGTTGTATCCTGATGTGCTGCCCTCGTGGCAGGTGCATCTCAGCAACTCAACAGCGCGTGACAGCCCGCGGCGACGCATGGGGATGATCGGTTTCGACATTGCCTGCGCAATTCCGAGAAGCGGGTCGAGAAGGCAGGGTTATCTCGTTAACGCCCCCTGCGAAAAAACAAGTGCCAATTCAAACAGCACTGCCGTTTCGGCTAAGGCTCAGGTCGCTCTCGCGGCCTAGTCAACACACCGACTAGATAGACGGCCGTCAGACCGGGGATTGCTCTCTATCCGGTTTCTGGCGTCAGCTAGAGGGCTTGGCTCGGCATCGCACCTCAGGGTGCTGAGCGACATTCTCTGAGGCTGGGCCTGTTGGAGTGGCTGCCGTCGGCAAGCTCCAGGGTCGAGAGACGTTTCGACGGATACACCCGTAGAAGGCGGAGGACCACAGCAGTGGACCCGGGTTCGATTCCCGGCATCTCCACCACATCCGCCGCGGTCGCTGTCACGCGCAGTTCGAGTTGCTGGCTTGGCTCAAGGGTGTCTGGGACAATGCAAGTGTGACCGCCGCGACGTCGTCCCTCGACCGTGAAGCGATCGCGCGCGCCTGCGAGGCGCACGGCGTTACCCGATTGCGGATATTCGGCTCGGCGGTGACCGACCGCTTCGACCCGGAGACGAGTGACGTCGACTTTCTCGTCGACTTCGATCCGCGGCGAGAGGACCGGTTCAGCGACTACTTCGGTCTGCGGGGGGACTTGGTGCGCATCGTCGGCCGCGAGGTCGATCTCGTGGTTGCGAGCGCGGTGAGGAATCCGTACTTCGCCAAGCGCGCGTTCGGTGAGGCCGTGGAACTGTATGCAGCCTGACTCCGCAGCATTCCTCTGGGATGCTCTGGACGCGGTCAAGGCGGTGCACGAGTTCACGGCGGACACCGATTTCGAGGGCCATGCAGGCGACCTCAAGCTGCGCTCCGCGGTCGAGCGCCAGTTCGAGATCCTCGGCGAGGCGCTGAACAATCTGCGCAAGTCCGACCCGGCGGCTGCCGCCCGCGTTCCCGAGATCGAGAAGATCATCGGCATGCGGAACGTCATCGCGCATGAATTCGGTCGACCAGGTGCTGCTCTGGGCGGCAGTCGAGCGCCGGGTGCCGCGCCTGCTCGACGTGCTCACCGTGCTGCTCGACGAGGCCGGTGAGGCGTAGCCCGTATTTGCAGTGCCACCGTCGGATCGAGACCCGCGGAGCGCGGTCGCGATCGCCTTCCTGTCGAAGGCGAGCTGTTCGGCGATTGACCGCATCGAGACACCTTCGTCGTGCCTCTTTGCGATCTCTCTGATCTCATCGGCCGTGACGACGTGCGCTCGGCGAAAATGCGGCGAGAGGGTGCCCGATCCCGCGTAATCACGTGCTTCGGTGAGAAGGACTATGAGCGTTTCAGTCGCTCGCGCCCGTTTCGAGTCATGTCCCAGAAGCTCCACCACATCCGCCGCGGTCGCTGTCACGCGCTGTTGATTCGAGACAAGCCCGCCCGTGAGGGCGGCCTTGCCTTTTAAGGGCGTGGCGGCACGCGGCGTTCTAAACGTACTCGGTCAGCACGCTGGCCGAGGCGACCAGCGAGGCGGACCCCACAACTCGACGGGGTGCGCCTGGCCCCGGATTCAGCTCCGGCCGAACGCGAAGGCTCGGAACAACCCGATCACGCCGATGACGACCAGCGCGATGCCCAGGCCCAGCACGAAAACGACAGGCGACCACAGCGCCGAGAGGGCGACGAGGATGCCGGCGACGATGCTGACGATCGCGGAGACGACGACCGCCCATCCCCTCGTTTGGCCACCACTGGGCGCAGTGAAGGCGACGATGCCGTCCACGATCCAGGTGACGCCCAGGACGATGGGCACGAAGAACCCCAGCCAGACCGTGGTGCCGCTGAGGTTGAAGAACGCCGAGACGCCGACGATGATGAACAGCACGCCGATCACGATGTGGCCGGTGGGTGCCCAGCCACCGAGGGATCTCGACACCACGCCGACGCCGACGTTCACCACGCCGACGAGGATCGCGTAGATCGCGACGATCAAGGTCACCACCAAGGCGGCTTTGATCGGCCAGACGAGGATGAGGATGCCGGCGATCAGCGCGACCGCGGCGCCGATGCCGATGGTGCTGCGGAGGCCGTTGATCGCGGTCTTGCCGACGACGAAATCGCTGGACATAGTGGATTCCCCTTTGAAGCCGCTTAGTTGCGCTGCCACTCTTGCACTCCCGCGGTGGCCGCGCAAGGGTCTCTTCGCCCGGCGCGCCCGGCTGAGAGTCCGGCGCCTGGTCGATTTCTCGCCGAATTCTTGGAGCCGGATGCGTATCGTCCGAACCGTGCCCACTTTTCTCGCGGACTCGCTCGCCGTCGCCGCGCTGACCG
>JAJYBG010000108.1 GCA_021779075.1 Actinomycetes bacterium
GTCGCTCGGTGACGTCGAGGGCAGGACCGACCGCGGCGGCGAGCCGTTCGGGTGTCCCGGGTGTCGAGGTCGCGACGCGCTGGCGGATACGACTGCGCCAGCTCGCCGTACTCGACCTTCGTCGCCGGTGACCAGCGCGCCCGAAAAATAGCGCTCCATCGTGCCGACGCGCTTCTCTACGAGTGCCGGATCCTCGCCGTTCTCGACGAGGTTCTTCGACAGTTCAAACAACACGTCCTTTGACCACAGCGGTCGGAAGAGACCGCGGTCGGCGAGCTCAAGGATGAAGTCGTTGAGCAACGCCCGGTAGAGGACGTTCGTGTCGAAGAAGGCGGGAAAGCTCACTCAGCGTCGAACTCCGCAAGGCGCTTCACGTCGGTCGGGTTGCCGACCTGAACCTTCGCCCCGAGGCTGGCGCGCTGCAACCCGCGCAGAGCGGCGCGACGCTCACCGCGGAACTTCGCCTGGTAGGCGACAAGATCCTCCAGCCGGACACGGCGATGACGGCCGGGCTTGTCGTAAGCGATATCGCCGGCCTCCAGCAGGCGGACCAGGGTCGGGCGGCTGATGCCGAGGAAGTCCGCAGCCTGCTGCGTCGTCATGGTCATGCCCTGCGGCACGATCGTGATGCCCTGACCCGCGGCAAGCGCATTCGTCACCTGGTCGAGGATGCGGAAGATCTCGTCCGGGATGGGGCGGGCCTTGCCCTGGGGGTCGACGAGCGCAGCCTTGGACAAGTTCTGCGCAAGATAGACCTCGAGTTCGCGCATCAACTCGGCGAAGTCGAGAATCTCCTCGCGGGCGTTGGCCTCGGGGAGGTAGGTCTGTGCCTTGCGGGCACCGCGTGGTGTGTCGGTCGAGGCGCTCATGGCACCCATTCTACGTGGACGAAACGAAAAAATCGAATATCCAGACCGGGGAACCTCCACCCGAGCCCATCGAGGAACCCCACCCGATCTTGGGCCATATCCGGGCCATTTCCGCCCGCTGAACCAGCTGCGAGCAACTGCGACTATCCAGGAAAATGCCTGGTCAGAAGCAAGCCGCCGTCATAAGATACAGTGCGATTTCGGTCCCGACTCACTGAAAACCGTGAGGTCACGGGATCAACGCCCGTCGGAGCCACCGTTCAGCGGGGCAGCCCCTGCGCAGAGTGCCCCCGCACCGCGGCGACCGCCTCCCGCACCGCATCGGCTGCCAGTGCGAGTTCGCGGTCGCCGGTGTCCGCAGTCCAGGAGAACCGCAGCGCGGTCCGCGCCGCGTCCTCGTCGTATCCGAGCGCGGTGAGCACGTGCGACGGCTCGGTCGATCCTGCCGCGCACGCCGATCCGCTCGAGGCGATCACGCCACGACGCTCGAGTTCGAGCAGCACCGTCTCGCCGTTCACGCCGGGCACGACGAATGACGCGTGGCGTGCGAGACGCCGCGACGGATGCCCGGTGAGAGCCGCGCCCGGCACGGCGGCGAGCACCGCCGCGATGAATCCGTCGCGGGACGCCGCACCAACCGGAATCGCATCCGCCCGCCGCGCCTGCGCAGCGAACTCGCCGGCCGTCAGCGCGCACGCCGTCTGCAACGCGACCGCCCAGGCGACGTTCTCGGTTCCCGAGCGGCGGCCGCGCTCCTGACCTCCGCCGTGCAGGAGCGGCTCCAGCGCGAGACGGCCGCGCACGAAGACCGCGCCCGAGCCCTGGGGAGCGCCGAGCTTGTGACCCGAGAACGACAGCGCGTCGACCCCGAGCGCGGCGACGTCGATCGGCAGCTCGGGGGCGGCCTGCACGGCGTCGGTGTGGAACAGCGCGCCCACCCCGTGCGCGACGGCGGCGAGAGCACCGATGTCCTGGACGGTCCCGACCTCGTTGTTCGCGAAGCCGATCGTCACCAGGGTCGTGTCGGAGCGCAGCGCCCTCCGGAGCGCGGCGGGATCGACCAGGCCGTCGGCATCCGGCTCGACGTAGTCGACGGCGAAGCCGTGCACACGGCGCAGGTAGTCGGCCGACTGGAGCACCGCCTCGTGCTCCAGCCGGGAGGTCACCACCTGCCGACCGCGCGGATTCGCGAGCGCGAGACCCTTGATCGCGACGTTCGCGCCCTCGGTTCCGCCGGAGGTGAAGACGACCTCACCGGGTCGACAGCCGAGAAAACGCGCCACCCCGGCACGCGCCGCCGCGAGCGCGCCGGCGGCCGCCAGACCCGGCTCGTGGACGCTCGACGGGTTGCCGGACAGTCCCGTGAGGTGCGGCCAGGCGGCCTGCAGGGCCTCAGGCCGAACCGGGGTGGTCGCCGCCGCGTCGAGGAAGATCACGGCGCGAGCACCACGTCCAGGCCGAGGTCGATCGCACGGGCGCTGTGGGTGAGCGCGCCGACCGAGATCAGATCGACGCCGGTCTCGGCGATGGCGCGCACGGTCTCGAGGTTCACGCCGCCGGAGGCTTCGACGATCGCACGGCCGCCGATCAGCGCGACGGCCTCGCGCAGCTCGGGCAGCGCGAAGTTGTCGAGCATGATCGTGTCGACGCCGGCGGCGAGCACCGGCGCAATCTGGTCGACGCGGTCGACCTCCACCTCGAAACGCATCGTGTGGCCGAGGCTCGAGCGCACCTCGCGCAGCACCTCCGTCAGCGACCGGCCGCCGGCGGTGAGCAGCGCCAGATGGTTGTCCTTCGCGAGCACGGCGTCGGACAGCGAGAAGCGGTGATTGCGGCCCCCGCCGCTGATCACCGCGTGGCGTTCGAAAGCGCGCAGCCCCGGCGTGGTCTTGCGCGTGTCGACGATGCGCGCCCGGGTTCCGGCCGTCTCGACCACGTAGCGGGCGGTGAGCGTGGCGATGCCGCTCATGCGCTGCACGAAGTTCAGAGCGACCCGCTCGGCCTGCAGCACCGACCGCGCCGGACCGGTGACCTCGGCGAGGGCATCCCCCGGTCGGAAGGCGGTGCCGTCCGAGACGGCCAGGTCGACCACGATCGCGGAATCCGTCAACCGCATCGCCGCAGCGAAGACCTCGCCGCCGCTGAGCACGCCCGCCTCACGCGGTACTAGTCGAGCGGTCGCGGTCGCAGCCGCCGGGATGATCGCGGCGCTCGTCGCATCGCCCCACGGCGCATCCTCGACGAGGGCGGCCGCGACGACCTGATCGATCTGGTGCGCGGTCAGCATGCCGGCGCCGTCTCACGAGAACAGCTCGAGCGGCGAGCGAACTCGGCACGCGCGACGGGGAAGTCGCTGCGGTAGTGCGCGCCGCGGGATTCCTCGCGCGCGAGCGCGGCAGCGACCACGACCCGGGCGACATCGAGAAGGTTGCGATCCTCGAGGTTCGCCCCGGTCGCGCCGTCGAGGACGGATGCCGCCTGCCGCAGCCCCTCCCCGGAGCGCTGCAGCCCGACCTGCCGCCACATCAGCCGTTGGAGCTCGTGGCGTGCGAGCCGCCCCGACGACCCGACGGCCGGCGCCGTGGAGTGGACGACATCGTCTTGCCCGGTACGCAGGCCAGGGGTGGGGTTGTCGGACGCCCGCACCGCATCACGGCCGGCGCGCACACCGAACACCGCAGCCTCGAGCAACGAGTTGGAGGCGAGCCGATTGGCGCCGTGCACACCGGTGGCGGCGCACTCACCGGCCGCCCACAGCCCGGACAGACTGGTCCGGCCCCGAAGATCGGTCGCGATGCCGCCCATCCAGTAGTGGGCGGCCGGGGTCACGGGGACCGGCTCGCGCGACCAGTCGAACCCCGCCCGGCGCACGACGCGGTCGATGGTCGGGAAACGGCGGGCGAGCCGCGCCGCGCCGAGCGCGGTGGCATCGAGCACGACCGGCCGGCCGTCCTGCGCGGCCATCTCCACGGCGATGGCGCGAGCGACGACGTCGCGCGGAGCGAGCTCGGCGTCAGGGTGCGCGTCGGTCATGAACCGCTCGCCGTCCGCGTTGCGCAGCACGGCGCCCTCGCCGCGAACCGCCTCGGAGATGAGGAAGGAGCCGGGCACCGCGAGCGCCGTGGGATGGAACTGATAGAACTCCGCGTCGGCGAGGACGGCCCCGGCCCGCCAGGCGGCTGCGACGCCATCCCCGGTTGCCACGGCGGGATTGGTGGTGTGGGCGAACAACTGGCCGGCTCCGCCGGTGGCGAGGATCACCGCGTCGGCGTACTCGCGGGTGCCGTCGGCCAGCTCGACGCCGATGACGCGCGGCACCGAGCCGCCTGGCGGCGAATCGCGGAGCAGCTCGGCGAGCGCGGTGCGCTCTCGGATCGCGATCCGGGGATCGTCCGTCACCCGGGCGATCAGTGCACGCTCGATCTCGGCGCCGGTCGCGTCGCCGCCGGCGTGCACGATGCGCGCGGCGGAGTGGGCCGCTTCGAGCCCGCGTGCGAGCTGCGCGCCGTCGCGATCGAAGCGGGCCCCGAGGGCGATGAGCTGCCGCACCCGTTCCGGCCCCTCCTCGGTGAGCACCGCGACCGCCGCGGGGTCGCAGAGGCCGGCGCCGGCGCGCACGGTGTCGGCGGAGTGGGCCGCCGGTGAGTCGTCCGGCCACAGCGACACCGCGACGCCGCCCTGCGCATACGCCGTGTTCGCCTCGGCAAGAGCCCCTTTGCTGATGAGCAGCACCTCGGCGCCGGTGGCCGCCTCGAGGGCGGCCATCAGC
>JAJYBG010000022.1 GCA_021779075.1 Actinomycetes bacterium
TTCCGATCTGCCCTTGAACGTCGTCGAGGAGATCGCCTTGGTGCCGATGACGTCCTCGGTGGTGATGGTGAAGATGTCGCCATCGGCGAGGTCGTAGGGCCCGGCCTCGAACTTGCCGAGGCGGATCTTGGGCCCCTGCAGGTCGACCATGACGGCGACGTACTTGTCGGCGTCCTCAGCGGCCTTGCGCACGTTGGCGTAGACCGCTTCATGGACGTCGTGGCTGCCGTGCGAGAGATTCAGGCGAGCAACGTCCACTCCGGCCTCGATGACCGCCCGGATGTTCTCATAGCTGCTCGTCGCCGGCCCGAGGGTGGCGACGATCTTCGCTCGTCTCACTGTGCTCATTTCTGGAAAGTATCGAAACGATTCGTGCGGACACTTCAGGTTAGAGACTAATGGCTCTATCGGTCGGCGCGACGGGTTTCGGCAGGCGCGATGCGCCCTCGAGGTAGGCGTCCACTTCGGCGGCGACGGCGCGGCCCTCCGCGATCGCCCAGACGATGAGGGATTGCCCGCGGCCGGCATCCCCCGCGGCGAAGACGCCGGCCTGGTCGGTCGCGTACTTCGCGTCGCGCGCGACATCGCCACGGCCGGTGAACGGCACCTCGATCTGCTCGCGCAGGGCGTCCTGCTCGGCGCCGGTGAAGCCGAGCGCAAGCAGTACGAGGTCGGCGGGGATCTCGTGCTCGGTGCCGGCCTTGGGCACGCGCCGTCCGTCGACGAACTCGGTCTCGGCGACGCGCACCGCGCGCACCTCGCCCGCCTCGTTGGGGAGGAACTCGACGGTCGAGACGAGGTACTCGCGGGCGCCTCCCTCTTCGTGCGCGCTGGAGACCTCGAAGAGGTGCGGGGTCATCGGCCACGGCTCGTGGTCGGGGCGCTCCGACGGCGGCTGCTTCCCGATGGCGAGGTTCGTCACCGAGGCGGCGCCCTGACGGTGCGCGGTGCCGATGCAGTCGGCGCCGGTGTCGCCCCCACCGAGGACGACGACGTGCTTGCCCTCTGCTGTGATCTGGTTGTCGACGGCCTCGCCCGCGCCCGCCCGGTTCTGCTGAACGAGGTAGTCCATCGCGAAGTGCACGCCAGTGAGGTCGCGGCCGGGAACCGGCAGATCGCGCGGCACGGTCGCACCGGTCGCGATGACGATTGCGTCGTAGCGCTTGCGCAGCTCGCCCCAGGCGATGTCCTTGCCGATTTCGACGCCGGCGCGGAAACGCGTGCCCTCGGCCGTCATCTGGGCGAGACGTTGGTCGAGATGGCGCTTCTCCATCTTGAAATCGGGGATGCCGTAGCGCAGCAGCCCGCCGATGCGGTCGTCGCGCTCGTACACGGCCACCGTGTGGCCCGCGCGGGTGAGCTGCTGGGCCGCGGCCAGGCCCGCTGGGCCCGAGCCGACGACGGCGACGGTCTTGCCGGTGAGCCGGCTGGGCGGCTGCGGCTGCACCCAGCCCGACTGCCAGGCCTGGTCGATGATCGACACCTCGACCTGCTTGATCGTCACCGCGGGCTGGTTGATGCCGAGCACGCAGGACGATTCGCAGGGCGCCGGGCAGAGCCTGCCGGTGAACTCGGGGAAGTTGTTCGTCGTGTGCAGGCGCTCGATCGCCTGGCGGCCCTCGCCGCGCCAGGTGAGGTCGTTCCACTCCGGGATGAGGTTGCCGAGCGGGCAACCCTGGTGGCAGAACGGGATTCCGCAGTCCATGCAGCGGCCCGCCTGGCGGCGCAGCGTCTCGCCGTCGCCCTGCTCGTAGACCTCTTTCCAGTCCATGAGGCGCACCGGCACCGGGCGCCGTTTGGGCGTCTCGCGCTCGGTGACCTTGAGGAAGCCCTTGGGGTCAGCCACCTGTCACCTCCAGAATCCGGGTCCATACGACGTCTCCGTCGGGGTCGAGGCCCTCCGCGATCGCGTTGGCGCGCGTCTCGAGCACCGCCGCGTAGTCGCGCGGCAGCACCTTGACGAATTTCCGCGCCGTCTCGTCGAAGTCGTCGAGGAGATGGGCGGCGAGCGTGGAATCCGTCTCGACGCGATGCTTCTCGAGCAGGTCGCGGAGGATGGTGGCGTCGACCCCGTCGAGCGGCAGCAGCTCGATCTCGCCCGAGGCGAGCGACTGGGTGTTGACGCGTTCCCGGCGCAGATCGTAGACGTAGGCGGTGCCGCCCGACATCCCGGCTCCGAGGTTGCGGCCGGTCGCGCCGAGGATGACGGCGAGGCCGCCCGTCATGTATTCGAGCGCGTGGTCGCCCACGCCCTCGACGACGGCGGTCGCGCCGGAGTTGCGCACCAGGAAGCGCTCCCCCACGACGCCGCGGATGAACATGGTGCCCTGGGTCGCGCCGTAGCCGATGACGTTGCCCGCGATGACGTTGCGCTCGGCGGGGAACACCGCGCGCCGGTCGGGGCGGATGACGAGCTGGCCGCCTGAGAGGCCCTTGCCGACGTAGTCGTTGGAGTCGCCCTCGAGGCGCAGCGTGATGCCGGCGGGCAGGAAAGCGCCGAACGACTGGCCGGCCGAGCCGGTCAACGTGACATCGATGGTGCCCGCGGGCAGCCCGTTCTCGCCGTGCAGGGTCGTGACCCGGTGGCCGAGCAGGGTGCCCACGGCGCGCTCGGTGTTGCGGATCGGCAGCGTGAGCTTGACCGGCGAGGCGCTGTTGAGAGCGTCCTGCGCGGCGGGCAGGATCTGGTTGTCGAAGTGCTTCTCGATCTCGTGCTTCTGAGCGCGGGTGTGCTTGCGCGGCTCATCGGCGGCGAACGCCGGGCCGACGAGCACCGGTGCGAGGTCGAGGCCCGACGCCTTCCAATGGTCGACCGCGCCGTCGACGTCGAGCAGGTCGCTGCGGCCGATCGCCTCGTCGAGGGTGCGCAAGCCGAGCGCGGCGAGGTGCTCGCGCACCTCTTCGGCGATGAACTCGAAGAAGTTGACGACGAACTCAGGCTTGCCGCTGAAGCGCTGGCGCAGCACCGGGTTCTGCGTTGCCACGCCGACCGGGCAGGTGTCGAGGTGGCAGACGCGCATCATCACGCAGCCCGAGACGACGAGCGGGGCGGTGGCGAATCCGAACTCCTCGGCGCCGAGGAGGGCGCCGACGATGACGTCGCGGCCGGTCTTGAGCTGGCCGTCGACCTGCACCACGACGCGGTCGCGCATGCCGTTGAGCATGAGCGTCTGCTGCGTCTCGGCGAGGCCCAGCTCCCACGGAGTGCCGGCGTGCTTGAGCGAGTTGAGCGGGCTCGCGCCGGTGCCGCCGTCGTGGCCCGAGACGAGGATGACGTCGGCGAGCGCCTTGGCGCTGCCGGCGGCGACCGCGCCGATGCCGCTCTCGCTGACGAGCTTGACGTGCACGCGGGCGTCGGGGTTCGCGCGCTTGAGGTCGAAGATGAGCTGCTTGAGGTCTTCGATCGAGTAGATGTCGTGGTGCGGCGGCGGCGAGATGAGGCCGACGCCGGGCGTGCCGTGGCGGGTGCGGGCGATCCACGGGTACACCTTGCCGGCCGGCAGCTGCCCGCCCTCGCCGGGCTTGGCGCCCTGCGCGAGCTTGATCTGGATGTCGTCGGCGTGGGTGAGGTACATGCTCGTCACGCCGAAGCGCGCCGAGGCGACCTGTTTGACGGCGCTACGGCGCTCGGGGTCGAGCAGGCGCGCAGTGTCCTCGCCGCCCTCGCCGGTGTTCGACTTGGCGCCGAGGCGGTTCATGGCGATCGCGAGCGTCTCGTGGGCCTCCTGCGAGATGGATCCGTAGCTCATCGCCCCGGTCGAGAAGCGCTTGACGATGGAGGCGACGGATTCCACCTCGGACAGCGGCACCGGCGGCAGGGCCCCCGTCTTGAGCTTGAACATGCCGCGCAGCGTCATGAGGCTCTCGGCCTGGTCGTCGACGAGCTTGGTGTACTCGCGGAACACGTCGTAGCGGCGCGAGCGCGTCGAGTGCTGGAGCTTGAACACCGTCTCCGGGTTGAAGAGGTGCGGAGCCCCGTCGCGGCGCCACTGGTACTCCCCGCCGGTGAGGAGCCGCTCGTGCACCGTCGCCGCCTGCTCGACCGGGTAGGCGACCTCATGGCGCGCCGCGTTCTCCTTCGCGATGACCTCGATGCCGACCCCGCCGAGCTTGCTCACGGTACCGGTGAAGTAGGTGGCGATGAAGTCCCTCGAGAGCCCGATCGCCTCGAAGGTCTGGGCGCCCGCGTAGGAGCCGACCGTCGAGATGCCCATCTTGGACATGATCTTGAGGACGCCCTTGCCGAGCGCCTTGATGAGGTTATTGACGGCCCTCTCGGGGGCGACGCCTTCGATCATCCCCGACCGGACGAGGTCTTCGACGGTCTCCATGGCGAGATAGGGGTTGATGGCGGACGCGCCGTACCCGACGAGCAGTGCGACGTGGTGCACCTCGCGCACGTCGCCGGCCTCGACGAGGAGGCCGACCTTCATGCGGGTCTCGGCGCGGATGAGGTGGTGGTGCACTGCCGCGAGCATGAGCAGCGACGGGACGGGTGCGAGGTCCTTCGTCGAGTCGCGGTCGGAGAGCACGATGAACTGCGCGCCGGCCTCGATGGCGGCATCCGCCTCGGCGCACATCTCGGAAAGGCGCGCCTTGAGCGCCGCCGCACCTCCGTCGACCGGGTAGAGGCCCTTGACGACGACAGTCGCCCGCACACCGGGCGCCGCCTCGACGTGCTGGATCTTCGCGAGCTCGTCGTTGTCGATGACGGGGAACTCGACGGTGATCTGGCGGGCGTGCTCGGGCCCGGACGCCAGCAGATTGCGCTCTGGGCCGAGGCCGATGCGCAGGGAGGTGACGACCTCTTCGCGGATCGAGTCGAGCGGCGGGTTGGTCACCTGGGCGAACTGCTGCTGGAAGTAGTCGAAGAGCAGGCGCGGACGCTCGCTGAGGACCGCGACGGGCGTGTCGGAGCCCATCGCGCCGAGCGGCTCGACGCCGGTCCTCGCCATCGGGGTGAGCAGGATGCGCACCTCCTCCTCGGTGTACCCGAAGGTGCGCTGGCGGCGTGTCACCGAGGCCGGGGTGTGCACGATGTGCTCGCGCTCGGGCAGGTCAGCCAGGTTGATGGAGTTCTGCAACCACTCGGCGTACGGCTCGGCGGCGGCGAGCTGGCTCTTGATCTCGTCGTCCTCGACGATGCGGCCCTCTGCGGTGTCGACGAGGAACATCCGCCCAGGGCGCAGCCGACCCTTGCGCACCACGCGGCTCGGGTCGATGTCGAGGACGCCGGTTTCGGAGCCGAGCACGACGAGGCCGTCGTCGGTGACGAGGAAGCGCCCCGGGCGCAATCCGTTGCGGTCCAGCGTCGCGCCGACGAGCGAGCCGTCGGTGAAGACGAGGGCGGCCGGGCCGTCCCACGGCTCCATGAGGGCCGAGTGGTAGGCGTAGAACGCCTTGCGCGCCGGGTCGATCTCCGTCGCGTTCTCCCACGCCTCAGGGACGGTCATCATGATCGCGTGAGGCAGCGAGCGGCCCGCCAGCGTGAGCAGCTCGACGACCTCGTCGAGGGACGCCGAGTCGGATGCCCCCTCTGTGACGATCGGGAACAGCGGGCGCAGGTCGCCCAGCGCCTCGGACTCCAGCTGCGATTGGCGTGCCCGCATCCAGTTGCGGTTGCCCTGCACCGTGTTGATCTCGCCGTTGTGGGCGAGCATGCGGAACGGCTGCGCGAGCGGCCACGACGGGAAGGTGTTCGTCGAGTAGCGCGAGTGGACGAGCGCAAGGCGGCTCGCGAAGCGCTCGTCGCTGAGGTCGGGGTAGAACGGCTCGAGCTGGAGCGTCGTCACCATGCCTTTGTAGACGAGCGTGCGGCTCGACAGCGACGGGAAGTAGACGTCGAGCTCGCGCTCGACGCGCTTGCGCACGCGGAAGGTGAGGCGGTCGAGTGCGATACCGGCCGGGCGCGTGCCACCTTCGGTCTCGTGGCCGGCGACGAAGAACTGCTCGATGTGCGGCATCGCCTCGCGGGCGAGCGTGCCGAGCTCGTCCGGGCGCACCGGCACCTCGCGCCAGCCGAGGACGGCGACGTGCTCCTCGGCGGCGAGTTCCTCGATGGCGGCCTTGACCGCGGCGCGATCGTCGAACCTCACCGGCAGGAACGCGTTGCCGACGGCGTACGTGCCCGCCGGCGGCAGGTCGAAGCCCGCCACCGCACGCAGGAACGCGTCGGGCATCTGGATGATGATGCCCGCGCCGTCGCCCGTTCCGGCGTCCGAGCCGACCGCGCCACGGTGCTCGAGGTTGCGCAGCGCCGTGAGCGCGAGGTCGATGATGTCGTGCCCTGCCGTGCCTCGGAGCGTCGCGACCATGGCGATTCCGCAGGCATCCTTCTCGCCGCGCGGGTCGTAGAGACCCTGCGCGGGCGGGATGGCGCTAAAGCGGGAGAAAGGCGGCAGAGACGCCATATCACCGTCCTCACATCGGGGGAAAGCAGGTCAGGCGGGACGTCATCGGCCCTGGGGCCGTGTCGGGGGTGTTACGGCCTATGGAGAAGTATTACGAGCCTGACGAGCTTTTGGCGAGGGCCGCGGTGTCGTACAACTCTACCTCGGACCCCGGTTTCACCCATTCCTGGCCCCGGCGGTACACGCTCGGCTCGATGCCGCGGTGGCGCACCTTCTGCACGACGATGATGATGACACCGAGCGCGGCAGCGCCGATCGCGGCCCAGACGTTGGTCGGAAGACCCCAGAACGAATACTCGCTCGGATCGATGCGGATCGACTCGAGGTAGGAGCGTCCGATGCCGTACCAGACGAGGTAGAGGCCGAAGAAGACTCCCCAGCGCGGCTTCCAGCGGCGCTCGATGAGGAGCAGCACGACGATGCCGGCGACGTTCCAGATGATCTCGTAGAGGAACAGCGGCTGGAAAAGGGTCCCGGCGGGCAATCCGACCGGATACGCCTTGTTCGTCGTCGGGATCTCAAGGCCCCAGGGCAGCGTCGTCGGCAGACCGAAGAGCTCGTTGTTGATGTAGTTGCCGAGGCGGCCGACGGATTGCGCGAGCAGCAGGCCCGGCACGAGGGCGTCGGCGAAGCTGAAGAAGCGCAGCTTCGTGAAGATCGTGGCGAGGTAGAGGCCGACGGCGCCGCCGATGAACGATCCGAAGATGGCGTTGCCGCCCTCCCAGATGTAGAGCACGTGCCACAGGTTTGCACCGGCGTAGAAGTAGTCGTGCGGGTGGGTGAGCACGTGGTAGGCGCGGGCGCCGATGATGCCGAGCGGCACCGTCCACAGCACGACGTCGAGCGTGATGCCGGGCTCGGCGCCGCGCTTCACGAGGCGCCGGTCCGTCCAGATCGCGGCGACGATGATGCCGAGCACCATGAAGAGCGCGTAGTAGCGGATCGTGAGAGGGCCCACGGTGAACGACTGCCACTCGGGGCCGGGGCTCGGGATGCTCACGAGGATGTGGGGCAGCACGTCCTTCATCCTAAGGGAGGGTACTGCGGCGCGGGGTGCGCCGCAGAGCCGCTAGTCGGCGAGGGAAGGAGTATCTCGTGCGCCCCTCGCGAGGGCTGCGGCGAGGGAGGCGACGGCGCTGACGCCGCCGTCAGCGAGGGCCTTCACCAGCGCGGAGCCCACGATGGCGCCGTCCGCGTACCGGAGGACGTCGTGGACCTGCTCGGGCGTCGAGATGCCGATGCCGACGCAGATCGGATCGGCGCCGACCGCCCTCAGCCGCGTCGCGAGCGTTCGCGCGGCGGCGTCGACGTCCGTGCGCGCGCCGGTGATGCCCATCGTCGACACCGTGTAGACGAATCCGCGCGAGTGCGCGGCGGCGAGCCTGAGGCGTTCGTCCGTCGAGGTCGGGGCCGCGAGGAACACCCGGTCGAGGCCGGCGCGCTCGGAGGCGGCGAGCCAGTCGGCCGCGGAATCCGGAGTGATGTCGGGCGTGATGAGGCCCGCGCCGCCCGCCGCCTTGAGATCGTCGGCGAACCGCTCCACGCCGTACTGCAGCACCGGGTTCCAGTACGTCATGACGAGGATCGGGGCCCGGACCCGCTCGCGCACCGCCCGGACGGCGGTGAAGACGTCCTTGACGCGGAATCCGGCAACGAGGGCGGCCTGCGTGGCGGCCTGGATGACCGGCCCGTCCATCACCGGGTCGGAGTACGGCAGGCCGAGCTCGAGCACGTCGACGCCGGCTTCGACGAGGGCGACGGCGGCCTCGACGCTCTGCTCGAGGTCGGGGAACCCGATGGGCAGGTAGCCGATGAGGGCACCGCCCTGGGCGGCTTTGGCGGCGTGGATGGCGTCGGCGACGGGGCTTGCGCTCACTGCTCGGCCCCGCCCTCGTCGAGCACGCCGAAGTAGCGGCCGGCGGTCTCCATGTCCTTGTCGCCGCGGCCGGAGAGGTTGACGAGGATCACGGCGTCGGGGCCGAGCTCGTGGCCGAGCTGGATGGCGCCCGCGAGGGCATGCGCCGACTCGATCGCCGGGATGATGCCCTCGGTGCGGCTGAGCAGGCGGAACGCCTGCATCGCCTCGTCGTCGGTGATGGCGCGGTAGGTGGCGCGGCCGAGGTCCTTGAGCCAGGCGTGCTCGGGGCCGACGCCCGGGTAGTCCAGGCCGGCCGAGATGGAGTGGGACTCCATCGTCTGACCGTCCTCGTCCTGGAGGACGTAGGTGCGATTGCCGTGCAGGATGCCGGGGCGGCCCATCTCGAGGGTGGCGCCGTGCTTGCCGGAATCCAGCCCGAAGCCGCCCGGCTCGAAGCCGAAGAGCTTCACGCTCGGGTCGTCGAGGAAGGCGTGGAAGATGCCGATCGCGTTGGAGCCGCCGCCGACGCAGGCGGCGACCGCCGTCGGCAGCGCACCGGTGAGCTCGAGGACCTGCGCGCGGGCCTCCTCGCCGATGATCTTCTGGAAGTCGCGCACCATCGCCGGGAACGGGTGCGGACCGCTCACCGTGCCGAGCAGGTAGTGCGTCGTCTCGACATTGGCCACCCAGTCGCGGAAGGCCTCGTTGATGGCGTCCTTGAGGGTGCGCGAGCCGTTCGTCACGGGGACGACCTCGGCGCCGAGCAGGCGCATCCGAGCGACGTTGAGCGCCTGGCGCTTCGTGTCGACCTCGCCCATGTAGATCGTGCACGACATGCCGAACAACGCGGCCGCCGTCGCCGTCGCGACGCCGTGCTGGCCGGCGCCGGTCTCGGCGATGAGCCGCGTCTTGCCGAGGCGCTTGACGAGCAGCGCCTGGCCGAGCACGTTGTTGATCTTGTGCGAGCCGGTGTGGTTGAGGTCCTCGCGCTTGAGGATGATGCGCGCGCCGCCCGCGTGCGCGGCGAAGCGCGGCACCTCGGTGATGATCGACGGCCGTCCCGTGTACGTGCGGTGCAGCGCCGCGAGCTCGCCGGCGAACTCGGGGTCGAGCTTCGCCGCCTGCCACGCCTCGGAGAGCTCGTCGAGCGCGGCGATGAGCGATTCCGGCATGTACCGGCCGCCGAACTCGCCGAAGAAGGGCCCCTCGCCGTCGCGCAGCGCCATCAGTCGTCGCCTCCTGGGGAGCCCGCGGCGAGGAAGGCGTGGAGCGTCGTGATCGGGTCGCCCGTCACGAGCGCCTCGCCGATGAGCACCGCGTCGGCGCCGGCCTCGCGGTAGCGGGTCACATCGGCCGGCTCGAGAACGGCGGATTCCGCGACGCGGATCACCCCGGAGGGGATGCGGTCGGCGACCCTGCCGAAGAGCTCGCGGTCGAGCTCGAAGGTGAACAGGTCGCGGGCGTTGACCCCGAGCAAACCCGCTCCCGCATCGAGGGCGCGCAGCACCTCGTCCTCGGAGTGCACCTCGACGAGCGCCGCCATGCCGAGCTCGCGAGTCAAGGCGTGAAGGCTCTCCAGCGTCGGCTGGTCGAGGGCGGCGACGATGAGCAGCACCAGGTCGGCACCCGCGGCGCGCGCCTCGAGCACCTGGTACGGTTCGGCGATGAAGTCCTTGCGCAGCACCGGCAGGGCGACGGCGGCGCGCACGGCCTCGAGGTCGGCGAGCGATCCCCGGAATTTGCGCTGCTCGGTGAGCACCGAGATCGCGCTCGCGCCGCCGGTCTGGTAGGAGACGGCGAGGGCGGCGGGGTCGGGAATCTCGGCGAGGTCGCCGCGCGACGGGCTCGCGCGCTTGACCTCTGCGATGATCTTGACGCGGTCGGCCGGGGCGAGCAGGTGCAGCACATCGAGCGCAGGGCTCTGTGCCACGGCTGCGGCCTCGACGACGCTGTAGGGCGCAGTCAGCCGGCGCTCCGCGGCATCCGCGACCGCCCCTTCAAGGAGGTCGGTCAGCATGAGCTAGTGGTGCTTCGGCTGGTACTTGGGACCCGCGACGCCGTAGCCGGCCTTGCGCATGATCCAGCCGACGATGGGGCCGACGATGACGACGACCGCCGAGGCGTAGACGCCCCAAGGGGCGTTGAACCAGAAGAACAGCGTACCGGCGGTGAAGCCGATCAGCATGATGATGACTCCGGTCCAGGCGGCCGGCGAGTGGCCGTCGCCCGGGTCGCTGATGTCGCTCATGACTCTCCTGATTTGCTTAGGGGACGTTTCGAGCCTAGCGGATGCCCCTGGCCCGGCGCGGTCGCCGGGCCGCCTGGTTGCGTGACGGGATCGAGAGTAGGAGTTGATCGAGGAAGTAGGGACTTTTCTGTGAAAGGTCCCTATTTTCGCAACGAACTCCTACGGATCGAGGAACCGAGCCGGTCTTGGGCGGCGGACAAATCCCTGCAGACGGACGAATTGCGACCTACATGTCGGCCTGTGGAGATTTGTCCGCCTGTTGTGAGCGAATGAGCAGGCAGTCCGGGTTTCCGTAGACGATGTGCCGGAACAACGTAGAACTATCGAATTCCTCCGTGGTCTGTGGCGCCAGTCCGTCGTTCGCTGACCCAAACATTGCACCACAGGCAGACCCAATCGAGATTCTCGGGAGAGTTTGATCCGCCGTTCACCCTGGCCACCCTGTGGCCGAGAGAACCGATCCGACGACCGACGTGTTCCCAAGGTGCTGGGGATCCATCCGGTCGGGATGGTCGGTTCTCGAGCGCCAAGGATCCGCAATACACGCACCAGCCCTCAGCCGCGGTCAGCACCAACAGCACATCTTCGACTGTTAGTCGATAATCGACCGGGCCACTCATCAGCCGCTCGCGGTTAGAACGTCGTGCCTTTCGGCTGCACCATGCGCGCCGTTCAGTCAAAGTCGTGGCGTCAAGGTATTGCTGCCATGACTTGTAGATGGGATCAGGTGCTGTGGCGTAGCCGGGCGGGGGTTCTAACGGCGCCGGAACAAGCTTGGCTCGGATGGCTTGGGCATAATCCGCGTCCAATTGCCCCAGACGCTCTTCGATCTCGTCCAGCGACCGCGTTTCGGGGCGATCACTAGCGGGATCTCGCATGCTCAAAACGTATCCCGCAGAGAGTCGTCCTGGATCCATCGTTAGCCAACAGACCTAATGTGAGGATTCCAAAAGTCGGCCGCTACCGCTCGGACGGGTCGTCGCCGCGGGTGAGCTCGTCCCAGTCGGCCACGGCGGCGTCGGATGCCGAGGCCGGAGGCTTGGCGGGGGCGAGGCGCGTGGACGACTCGTAGCGGCGGGAGGCCTGCGGCCAGAGTCCGCCCAGGACGACCGCCGAGAGTGCGCCGAGTCCGATGAGGACGCCACCGGCGAAGGGCACGAAGCGCCACCACTGCCCGTCGACGCCCGCGATGAGGGCGAGCACCGAGGCGTGTCCGGCGATGCCCGTCGCGGCGGTGATCTGGTCGTAGCCGCCGTGCAGTTCGGCAGCGGCCGGGACCGCAGCCCAGATGAGGCAGACGGCGACGGCGATGCCCAGCAGCCCCACGACGATGCGCGCGACGCGGCCCGCGATCGCCAGGGCCAGCGCCAGCGCGAGGCCGGCGACGCCGAGCGCGATGACGGCGGCGGCCGCGTCAGAGCCCGTGATGCTCAGCGGCGCCGGGTGCCCCGCTGCGGCGGTGAGCGTGATGACGAGCCAGGGCTGGGTGGTCGAGATGAGGGCGATGCCGGCGCCGACCAAGACGGCCAGGACCGTCACCCACTTGAGGGCGCGGCCGCTCACGAAAGCCTCACCATGGCGTTCGCCACGGTGACCGCGCGCAGCGGGGCGGCTGCCTTGTTCTGCGATTCCTGGAATTCGTTCACAGGAACAGAATCCGCTACCAGACCGCCACCGGCCTGGACGTAGGCTGTGCCCCCGATGAGCGTTGCGGTGCGGATGGCGATGGCGAGGTCGGCGTCGCCGGCGAAATCGAAGTAGCCGACCACTCCCCCGTACACTCCGCGCTGCGCGGGCTCCAGCTCGTCGATGATCTCCAATGCGCGCGGCTTCGGCGCGCCGGAGAGCGTGCCGGCGGGGAAGGTCGCCTTGAACACGTCGACGGCGTCCGCGCCATCCTGCAGGTCGCCCTCGACAGTCGAGACGAGATGCATGATGTGGCTGAAGCGCTCGACCCGCATGAACTCGGTCACCGCGACAGTGCCCGCGACGCAGACCTTCGCGAGGTCGTTGCGCGACAGGTCGACGAGCATGAGGTGCTCGGCGCGCTCCTTGGGGCTCGCGAGCAGGTCGGTCTCGTTCTGCACGTCGGCCTCGGGCGTCGCGCCGCGGGGCAGGGACCCTGCGATCGGGTGAGTGATGACCCTGCCGTCGGTGACCTTGACGAGCGCCTCGGGGCTCGAGCCGACGATCTGGTACGGCGTGCCGTCGGGGCGCTCGAGCTGCAGCAGGTACATGTACGGGCTCGGGTTGAGCGAGCGCAGCACCCGGTAGACGTCGACGGGCGCGGCGGTCACCGGCTGCTCGAAGCGCTGCGAGATGACGACCTGGAACACGTCACCGGCGCGGATGTACTCCTGCGAGCGCTCGACGGCGGCGAGGTAGTCCTCCCGCGCGGTGCGGTGGTGCGGCTCCGGCGCGAGGTCGAGGTCGGCCCGGTCGATCTGCGCGTCGAGCGGCTGCGCGAGCGCGTGCTGGAGCGCATCGATCCGGGCTTGCGCGTCGGCCCAGAGCGTGTCGGCATCCTCGAGGCCGTCGTTCAGCGCGTTGGCGATGAGCTGCACGGTGCCGAGCTTGTGGTCGAGCACGACGAGATCGGCGACGAAGCCCAGCGCCTGGCCGGGCACGTCGTAGTCCGCGACCGGTTGATGCGGCAGGCGCTCGAGCTGGCGCACGGCCTCCCACCCGATGAAGCCGACGAGGCCGCCCGTGAGCGGCGGGAGCCCTGCGATGCGCGGCGTCGCCCAGCGCTGGTAGAACGCGTCGAGGACGTCGAGCGGCTTGACGTCGGGCATGATGCTGCCGAGCGCCCGGGACTCGTCGAGGCCGTAGCTCAGCCAGGTCGAGGTCCCGGCGGTCTGGGTCAGCATGCCGAACGAGCGCGCGCCCACGAACGAGTAGCGCGACCAGATGCCGCCCTGTTCGGCGGATTCCAGCAGGAAGGTGCCAGGCCTCGTGCCGGCGAGCTTGCGGAAGACCCCGACCGGCGTCTCGCCGTCGGCGAAGAGGTCGCGCACGACGGGCACGACGCGGTGGCCCTGGAGCAGCACGTCGAAGGCGGCGCGCGTGGTCGTCGTCATCCGGCACCGCCCGCGTCGCCGACCACGGGGTCGAGCACGTCAGCGTCGAAGCAGGTGCGGTCGCCGGTGTGGCAGGCCGCACCGATCTGCTCGACCTGCACGAGCAGCGTGTCGCCGTCGCAGTCGAGGGCCGCCTGCTTCACGAACTGCACGTGGCCGCTCGTGTCGCCCTTGCGCCAGTACTCCTGGCGGGAGCGCGACCAGAACGTGACGCGGCCCTCGGTGAGCGTGCGGCGCAGCGCCTCGGCGTCCATCCAGCCGAGCATGAGCACCTCTTTGGTGTCGTGCTGCTGGATGATGGCGGGGAACAGGCCATCGGCGTTGAAGCGGATCCGATCTGCGATCGCCGCCGCATCAGGCCGTGACCTGCCGTCGTCGCCGGCAGCTCGGCCGTCGGGGAACTCGCTCATCGGCGCACCTCCCAGCCCTGTGCGATGAGATCGGCCTTGACCTCGCCGATCGTCACCGTGCCGTTGTGGAAGATCGACGCGGCGAGCACGGCATCCGCGCCCGCCGCGATCGCCGGCGCGAAGTCGGCCGCCCTGCCCGCGCCGCCTGACGCGATCACCGGCACCGAGGACACCGCCCGCATGAGGCGGGTGAGTTCGAGGTCGAAGCCCGCCTGGGTGCCGTCGGCATCGATCGAGTTGACGAGCAGCTCCCCCGCGCCGAACCCGATGGCCTGCTCGGCCCATTCCAGGGCGTCGAGGTCGGTCTCGGTGCGGCCGCCGTGCGTGGTGACGACGAATCCCGAATCGGTGCGCGGGCTGCGCTTGACATCCAGCGAGAGCACGAGCACCTGCGAGCCGAAGCGGTCGGCGATCTCGCCGAGCAGCGCCGGGCGGGCGATCGCCGCCGAGTTGACGCCGATCTTGTCGGCGCCGTGCGCGAGCAGGCTCGCGACGTCGTCGACGGAGCGCACTCCCCCGCCGACCGTGAGCGGGATGAACACCTGCTCGGCGGTGCGCTGCACGGTCTCGAGGAGCGTGCCGCGGCCCTCCACCGTCGCCGTGACGTCGAGGAAGGTGAGCTCGTCCGCGCCCTGCGCGTAGTAGCGTGCGGCGAGCTCGACCGGGTCGCCGGCATCCCGCAGGTTCTGAAAGTTGACGCCCTTGACCACGCGGCCGTTGTCGACGTCGAGGCACGGGATGACGCGGATGGCGAGGCTCATGGTCGCGCCCGCCTAGATGCGCGCCGCGTGGATCGGCGTGACGAGGATGGCTCGGGCGCCGAGCTCGTAGAGGGCATCCATGACGGCGTTGACGTCGCCGATCGGCACCATGACGCGCACGGCGAGCCAGGCCGGGTCCTTGAGCGGGCTGACCGTCGGCGACTCGATGCCGGGGGTGATCGCAGCAGCCTGCTCGAAGAGCTCGCTGGGCAGGTCGTAGTCCATGAGCACGTACTGGCGCGCGACCATGACCCCCTGCAGGCGGCGGTAGAGGGTCTCGGTGCCGGGCTTCGTCGTGGCGTTCGCGATGAGCACCGCCTCGGACTGCAGGATGACGGGTCCGAAGATCTCCAGGCCCTGCTTGCGCAGCGTGGTCCCCGTCTCGACGACGTCGGCGACCGCATCGGCGACGCCGAGGTGCACCGCGGACTCCACGGCGCCGTCGAGCGCGACGAGTGTGACGGTCACGCCCGCCGCGGCGAGGAATCCTCCGACCAGACCGGGGTACGAGGTCGCGACCCGCTTGCCCTGGAGATCGGCCAGTTCCTGGAACTCGCCCAGCGGGCCCGCGAAGCGGAACGTCGACGCGGCAAAGCCCAGCGGCGCGACCTCGTGCGCGTCGCTGCCGGCGTCGATGAGCAGGTCACGGCCGGTGACGCCGACGTCGAGCGCCCCGGAGCCTACGTAGGTTGCGATGTCGCGCGGGCGCAGGTAGAAGAACTCGACGTCGTTGCGGGGATCGCTGACGATGAGTTCTTTGAGGTCGCGGCGGCCGTAGTAGCCGGCCTCTTTGAGGTATTCGGCGGCCGTCTCGGAGAGCGAGCCCTTGTTGGGCACCGCGACGCGCAGCGGGCTGGAGGACATATCGGTGGCTTTCTGGTCGGGTCTGACGGGTCGAGGAGGGGTCGGGTGGCGGCATCAGAGATGTCGCCAGACGTCCTCCTTCGTCAGCCCCTTGGCCAGCATGAGCACCTGCAGGTGGTAGAGCAGCTGCGAGATCTCGGCGGCGGTCTCGTCGTCGGACTGGTATTCGGCGGCCATCCAGACCTCGGAGGCCTCCTCGACGATCTTCTTGCCGATCGTGTGGAGTCCGGCGTCGAGCTCGGCGACGGTGCTCGAGCCCTCGGGGCGCAGGGCGGCCTTCTCGCTGAGCTCTGCGAAGAGGTCGTCGAAGGTCTTCACGCCTTCCAGGCTAGTGGAGGTGCTGCGCCGCCGCGGCCCGCAGCTCGACGATCGCGGCGTCGGCGTCGGGTGCGCCGAACACGCTGGAGCCCGCGACGAAGGTGTCGGCGCCGTGCTCGGCGGCGATCCGGATGGTGTCCACGGTGACGCCGCCGTCGACCTGCAGCCACACATCGAGGCCAGTCCTGGCGCGCTCGGCGTGGAGGGCGTCGAGCTTGGGCATGACGTCGGCGATGAACCGCTGCCCGCCGAATCCCGGCTCGACGGTCATGACGAGCACCTGGTCGAACTCGCCGAGGATCTCGAGGTAGGGCTCGACCGCGGTGCCGGGTTTGAGGGCGATGCCGGCGCGGGCGCCGATCTCGCGGAGGCGGCGGGCCAGTGCGACGGAATCCGCCGCCGCCTCGGCGTGGAACGTCACGGAGAACGCGCCGAGCTCGGCGTAACCCGGCGCCCAGCGGTCAGGGTCGTCGATCATGAGGTGCACGTCGAGCGGGATGGGGCTCACGGCCTGGATGCGCTCGACCATCTGAGGGCCGAACGTGAGGTTGGGCACGAAATGGTTGTCCATGACGTCGACGTGGACGTAGTCGGCCGTGCCGATGCGGTCGAGGTCGCGCTCCATGTTGACGAAGTCGGCGCTGAGGATGCTCGGGTTGATGCGTGCGGGCACGTGTCGAGGGTATCCGGCTAATTCTTCGCCAGCAGGGCGATGAACATCGCGTCGGTGCCGTGGCGATGCGGCCAGAGCTGAACCTGGGCGGCGGGGCCGGCGAGGTCGAGGGGCTCGCGCGCGGAATCCTGCACGATCTGCTGCGTCGGCAGCTCGGCGAGTTCGGGATGCCGCTTGAGGGCGTCCGCGACGACCGCGCGCGTCTCCCCCACATGCGGCGAGCAGGTGACGTAGGCGAGGACGCCGCCGTGCGCGAGGGCGCCGACCGCCGACTCGAGGAGCTCGGACTGCAGTCTGGTCAGTTCGGCGACATCGCGCGGCTGCTTGCGCCAGCGCGCCTCGGGTCGGCGGCGCAATGCGCCGAGACCGGTGCACGGTGCATCGAGAAGGATGCGGTCGAACTCGCCGGGGTGGTCGGCGCCGTACCAGCGGCCGTCGGCCTGGACGACGGTGACGGTGTCCTTCACCGGGGCGACGGCGCGCTCGACGAGTCCGACCCGAGCGGGAATGATCTCGTTGGCGAGCAGGGTCGCGCCGTCGCGCTCGGCCTCGGCGCCGAGCAGGGCCGCCTTGCCGCCGGGGCCGGCGCAGAGGTCGAGCCAGCGCTCGCCGGGTGCGATCGGGCGCGCGGCGACGAGGGCGAGGGCGGCGAGCTGCGAGCCCTCGTCCTGCACGCGGATCGTGCCGTTGCTGCGGGCGACCAGGGAGAACGGGTCGTCGGGGGCGAAGCCGTACGGCGAGAACCGGTCTGGATGCCCGATCTTCCTGAGTTCGCCGCCGGGCACCAGCCCGGGCAGCGCCACCAGATTGACTCGGGGCGCGGCATTGTCCGCTTCGAGCAGGGCGCCGAGCTCTGCCTCGCGACCCTCGAGTGCCAGAGCCTGGCGGAGCGCGCGGATGATCCAGGCCGGGTGGGAGGTCAGCGCGGCGAGCCGGTCGTCGGCATCCGTCGACCCTGCGGCGACACGCTCGCGCCATTCCGAGGCGGGCACGCGCTCGATGGCGCGGAGCACGGCGTTGACGAACCCGGTCTTCGACGTGCCGGCGACCCGCGCGGCCAGCGCGACGGACTCGTTGACCGCCGCGTGCGCCGGAATGCGCATCGAGAGCAGCTGATGCGCACCGAGGCGCAGCACATCGAGCAGCGGAGGGTCGATGCGCTCGACCGGTCGCCCGGCGGCCAGCGCGATGACCCGGTCGTAGTAGCCCCGCAGGCGCAGCGCACCATAGGTCAGTTCGGTCGCGAGACCGGCATCGGCAGCGCCGAGCCGGGCGCGGTCGATGCGCGTCGGCAGCAGCAGGTTGGCGTAGGCGTCGTCCTCGCGCACCGCGCGGAGCACGTCGTAGGCGACATCGCGCGCGGCGGCCCCGGTGCTCACGGCATCCTCGTCCGGGTCGTCCGGGTCGTCCGGGTCGTCCGGGTCATTCGGCGACCAGGTCGTCGGACTGCACGCCGCGCCACCAATCGGCGGCAGGCATGGGCTTCTTCCCGGCCGGCTGCACGATGAGCAGCTCGAGCGGATGCGTGGCGGTGCCGAGGTAGACGCGCCCGCCGCGCGCGCCGAACCGCCCGGGTGCGAGCCGCTCGGCGCCGACGGCGAGGCGGGCGGTTCGGATCGTGAAGCGCCCGCCGCCGACGGTGGTGAATGCGCCCGGCTCGGGCGTGACGCCGCGCAGCCGCGCGTACCCGCGGCGGCCGTCGTCGGCCCAGTCCAGCCGCGCATCGTCGAGGGAGAGCTTGTCGGCGTACACCGGCTCGCCGACCTGAGGTGCGGCCACCGCGGTGCCGTCCGCGAGCGCGTCGGCGACGCGCACGAGCTGGGCGGCCCCGCTGACCGCCAGCGCGGCGAGCACATCGCCCGCGGTCTCGTCGGGTCCGATCGCGCGACGCTCCTCGTCGAAGACCGGACCGGCGTCGAGCTCCTCGACGAGCCGGAACACGCTCGAGCCGGTCTCGGCGTCGTCCGCCATCACGGCGCGCTGCACCGGGGCGGCGCCCCGCCAGCGTGGCAGCAGCGAGAAGTGGAGGTTGATCCAGCCGAGTCGGGTGGCCTCGAGCATCGGTCGCCGCAGCAGGCCGCCGTAGGCGACGACGACGCCGAGATCGGCGCTCAGCGCGCGGACGGCCTCGGCTTCGGCATCCCGCAACCGGTTCGCCTTGACGATCGGAAGACCGAGGGATTCTGCAGCCGCCGCCACCGGCGATGGGGTGAGCACCCGCTTGCGCCCCAGCGGGGCATCCTCGCGGGTGATAACGGCGACGACCTCGTGGCGCGAGCCGACCAGCGCCTCGAGGGCGGGAACGGCGACGGCGGGCGTGCCGGCGAACACGATTCGCAAAGGTGCTTCGGTCATGGGGCCAGGTCTCAGAGGGCGTCCGGGTCGTCGAACTTCACTCTGAGTGTAGGCGCCGGGCGGGTGCGGCCGGCCGGGCGGCGCCCTGCCTGCGCCGAACGCACGACCGCGCCGCGCAGTGCGGTCGC
>JAJYBG010000023.1 GCA_021779075.1 Actinomycetes bacterium
GAGTCGCCGCGCGCGAGCAGCTCGTAGGCATCCGCGTCGTCGAGGCTGAGATCCTCGAGGACGAGGTCGATATCGCGGTTCGCGCGGATGTTGTCGAGCGCGTCATTGATGATGGTGAGGTTGCGCAGCCCCAAGAAGTCCATCTTGATGAGGCCGAGCGCCTCTGCCGATGGGTAGTCGAACTGGGTGACGATCTGGCCGTCCTGCTCGCGCTTCATGATGGGGATGATGTCGATGAGCGGCTCGCTCGACATGATGACGCCCGCCGCGTGCACCCCCCACTGACGCTTGAGGTTCTCGAGCCCGAGGGCGACGTCGAACACGCGCTTGGCGTCGGGGTCGGACTCGACGACAGCGCGGATGTCGACGGCTTCCTTGTAGCGCTCGCTCGCCGTATCGAAGATGCCGGAGAGCGGGATGTCCTTGCCCATCACGGCGGGCGGCATGGCCTTGGTGAGCTTCTCGCCCATTCCGAAGGGGAAGCCGAGCACGCGGGAGGCGTCCTTGAGGGCCTGCTTCGCCTTGATGGTGCCGTAGGTGACGATCTGGGCGACGCGCTCCTCGCCGTACTTCTCGGTGACGTACCGGATGACCTCGCCACGGCGCCGATCGTCGAAGTCGACATCGAAGTCGGGCATCGAGACGCGATCGGGGTTGAGGAAGCGCTCGAAGATGAGGCCGTGCTCGAGCGGGTCGAGGTCGGTGATGCGCATGGCGTACGCGGCGATCGAGCCCGCCCCGGAGCCGCGGCCGGGGCCCACGCGGATGCCGTTGCGCTTGGCCCAGTTGATGAAGTCGGCGACGACGAGGAAGTACCCCGGGAAGCCCATCTGCGAGATGATGCCGATCTCATATTGGGCCCGCTGCTTCACCCGCTCGGGTACGCCGCCGGGATAGCGCAGCTCGAGACCGGCCTCGACCTCCGTGACGAACCAGGATTGCTCGGTCTCGCCCTCGGGAACGGGGAAGCGCGGCATGTAGTTCGCGCTCGTATCGAACTCGATCTCGCAGCGCTCGGCGATGAGCAGGGTGTTGTCGCACGCCTCCGGGTGGTCGCGGAACAGGGCGCGCATCTCGGCAGCGCTCTTGAGGTAGAACTCCTCGGAGTCGAGCTTGAAGCGGTTGGGGTCGTCGAGCGTCGAGCCGGATTGCACGCAGAGCAGCGCTGCGTGCGCCTCGGAGTCCGCCTTGTGGGTGTAGTGCAGGTCGTTGGAGGCGATGAGGGGAATCCCCAGCTCGGCGGCGAGCCGCAGCAGGTCGCCGTGGATGCGGCGCTCGAGCCCGAGGCCGTGGTCCATGATCTCGACGAAGAAGTTGTCGCGGCCGAAGATGTCCCGGAAGTCGGCCGCGGCTCGAAGCGCCTCGTCGTACTGGCCGAGCCGCAGCCTGGTCTGCACCTCGCCGGAGGGGCACCCCGTCGTCGCGATGATGCCCTTGGCGTAGGCGCCGAGCAGCTCGCGGTCCATGCGCGGCTTGTAGAACTGGCCCTCGATGGAGGCGCGCGAGGCCAACCGGAAGAGGTTGTGCATGCCCTCGGTGGACTCGGCGAACATCGTCATGTGGGTGTAGGCGCCGCCGCCGGAGACGTCGTCCTCGCCGCCGCCGCCCCAGCGCACGCGCGTGCGGTCGCCGCGGTGCGTGCCGGGGGTGAGATACGCCTCGATGCCGATGATGGGCTTGACGCCGACCGAGCGGGCCGCGTTCCAGAACTCGAAGGCGCCGAACATGTTGCCGTGGTCGGTGATCGCGAGCGCCGGCATGCCCTCGGCTGCGGCGGCCTCGACGAGCGGCTTGATACGGGCCGCGCCGTCGAGCATCGAGTACTCGCTGTGCACGTGGAGGTGGACGAACGAGTCCTGGGACATGCGTTTCATTCTGCCGCGGGCTCACCCCGCGCGGAGCACCTCGAGGGCGTGTTGCAGGTCGGCGGGGTAGCCGCTCTCGAATTCGACCCACTCCCCCGTCGCAGGATGCTCGAAACCGAGTTGCACGGCGTGCAGCCACTGCCGGGTGAGGCCGAGCCGCGCGCTCAGCACCGGGTCGGCGCCGTACATCGTGTCGCCGACGCACGGGTGGTGCTGCGCACTGAGGTGCACCCGGATCTGGTGGGTGCGGCCCGTCTCGAGGTGCACCTCGAGCAGGCTCGCGGCGCGAAACGCCTCGAGCGTCTCGTAGTGCGTGACGCTCGGCTTGCCGTCGGCGGTGACGGCGAACTTCCACTCGGACTTCGGATGCCGGCCGATCGGCGCGTCGATGGTTCCCGCGAGCGGGTCAGGATGCCCTTGCACGACGGCGTGGTAGACCTTCTCGACCGCCCGGTCGTGGAAGGCGCGCTTGAGCAGGGTGTAGGCGCGTTCGCTCTTGGCGACGACCATGAGGCCGCTCGTGCCGACGTCGAGGCGGTGGACGATGCCCTGACGCTCTGCGGCGCCGCCCGCGGCGATGGTGAAGCCCGCTGCCGCAAGGGCCCCGAGCACGGTCGGCCCCTCCCAGCCCTGCGAGGGGTGGGAGGCCACCCCCGGCGGCTTCGACACGACGACGAGGTCGGCGTCGTCGTAGACGATCTTCAGGTCGGGGACCGCCAACGGGATGACGCGCGGCTCCTCCTTGGGCTGCCAGCTCACCTCGAGCCAGCTCCCCGCGGCGAGCCTGTCGGATTTGCCTGCCGGCTTCCCGTCGAGCACCACGCCGCCGGCATCCGCCACCTCGGCGGCGAAGGTGCGCGAGAAGCCGAGCAGCTGGGACAGGCCCGCGTCGACCCTGAGGCCGGCGAGGCCGTCGGGGACGGGGTAGCTGCGGGACTCCATCAGCGGCCGGGGTCGGTCGGGGTCCGGTCGGGGTCGGCGGGATCGGCCGACGGCGTGACATGCCGCCGCCCGTCGAGGCCGATGCCGCGGATCGTGAGGACGATGAAGAGCACGGCGGCGAGCGTGATGGCGGAATCCGCGAGGTTGAAGACCGCGGGCAGCAGCGGGATGGTGATGAAGTCGATGACCTGGCCCTCGCCGAACGACGGCGGGCGGAACAGCCGGTCGCCGAGATTTCCGAGCAGGCCGCCGAGCAGGAGGCCGAGCACGATCGCCCACGCGACGGACCGGATGCGCGGCGCCCACCACACGACGAAGCCCAGCACCCCGAGCGCGATGATCGTGAAGATCCAGGTGGCGCCCGTCCCGATGGAGAACGCGGCGCCCGCGTTCTTGACGTAGTGGAGGGTGAACTGGCTGCCGATGAGCTGGATGGTCTGGCCCAGCGTCATCGTCGACGTCACCGCGAACTTCGCCGCCTGGTCGACCAGGAGCACGAACCCCGCGACGGCCGCGAGAACGACGATCGCGCGGACGCTGACCTTTCGGCGCTCAGGCCCCAAAGCTCTGGAAGCTCGGCGCCTCGGCCGCCGTCTCGCCGGTGGCCGAGCCGGATTCCGCAGGCGCCGCGGGCGTACCCGAGCCGGTCGACTCGAGGTCGCGGAGCTGGTTCTCGATGTAGGACTTCAGCTTGGTGCGGTAGTCGCGCTCGAAGCTGCGCAGTTCGTCGATCTTGCCCTGCAGCGTGGAGCGCTGCTCCTCGAGGGCGGAGAGCTGCTCCTGCTGCTTCTGCTCCGCCTCGGCGACGAGGCGGGCGGCCGTGGCCTGACCCTCGGCGATGAGCGCGTCGCGCTTTTCGGCGCCTTCGCGCACATGCTCCTCGTGAAGGCGACGCGCGAGCTGGAGGAGGCTGTTGGTGCTCTGCGTCTCGTCGATCGTGGAGTCGACGACCGGAGCGGCGGCGGTGACCGGCGCGACGGGAGCCTCGACCGCCTCGGCGACAGGCGTCGCGAGGACCACGGGAGCCTCGCCGGTACGGGACTCAGCGGCGGCGAGCCGCTGCTTGAGCTCGTCGTTCTCCTGGTGCAGGCGGCGGAGTTCGACGACGACCTCGTCGAGGAAGTCGTCCACTTCGTCCTGGTCGTAGCCCTCACGGAACTTGGTGGGCTGGAACCGCTTATTGACGACGTCTTCAGGTGTCAGAGCCATGGGTAAACCGTAGCAAACCCCGAATGGGAGGATGCTCTCTCAGGAATCCGGCGGCTCAGGCCTGGGCGAACAGCGAGGACTCGTCGCTCGCCGCCACGGCGGGGTCGCCCGAGATGGCGATGTGCGAGGGCGACAGCAGGAAGACCTTGTTGGTCACGCGCTCGATCTTGCCGAGCAGTCCCTGCGACAGGCCGCTCGCGAAGTCGATGAGGCGACGAGCGTCGCCGTCGTTCATCTGCGAGAGGTTGATGACGACCGGGATGCCCTCGCGGAACGCCTCGGCGATCGCCTGGGCGTCCTTGTACTGGCGCGGATGCACGGTGAGGATCTCGTTCATTTCAGGGACCGCCTGCCTCGATGGGGCACTCTTGCGCAGGGGGACGACCGGAGCGCGCTCGGCGCGCGGCGGGACGGGGACGGGTGCGACGACCGGGGCCGGCTCTTCGTACTCGAATTCCTCGTCGGCGAGGCCGAGGTAGACCGCAGCCTTCTTCAGGGGGTTGGCCATCTTTTCCTCCGGTTGGGTGCGCTGACGTCGTCAGGTTAAGGCCGCTCCGGGCGGTTTCCCGTGATTGCCGTGCCGATGCGAAGGTGTGTCGCGCCCGCCGCGATCGCGGCGGCGAAATCGCCCGACATCCCCGCCGAGATCGCGGTCGCCTGGGGGGCGAGGGCTCTGAGCCGTTGGGATGCCGCGCGGACCGCCCCGAACGCGCGTGCCGGTTCTGCGCCCAGCGGTGCGACCGCCATCACGCCGCGCAGGGTGAGCACGGGGCGGGCGAGGATCTGCTCGGCGAGCGACTCGAGCGCGTCGGGCCGGACCCCGCCACGCGCCGGATCGTCCGTGAGATTGAGCTGGACGAAGACATCGACGGGCGTGTCGTCGCTCGCGAGCGCATCGACGAGGCTGGACCGGTCGACCGAGTGGATGACACGGGCATAGCGCTTGACCTGCCTGGCCTTGTTCGCCTGGAGTTGCCCGATGAAGTGCCACGTCAGCCCCGCGAGATCGGAGAGCTCCGCGGCCTTCGCCTGCGCCTCCTGGTGGCGGCTCTCACCGACGTCGCGCACGCCGAGGCCGTAGAGCGCGCGCACCAGCGCGGCGGGGTGGAACTTCGTGACGACGATCGTCGTGATCTCGCCGGGATCGCGGTGGGCTGCGCGGGCGGCATCCGCCACCTCGGCCTGCACTCGGTGAAGCCGCTCAGCCAGTGCGGGCACTGGCTGAGCGCTCACTTGAGGAACTCGGGGATATCGAGGTCTTCGTCGGCGCCGAAGGCCGGGTCGGCGAGGGGAAGCGGCTCGTCGACGACGGTCTCCTCGACCAGGGTGGCCGACCACGACACCACGCCGGAGGGGTGCACGCCGAGCTCGCCCGCCGCGTACTGCTCGGTGTCACGGGCTGCAGCCGCCTCGCGGTCGGCGTAGCTCGAGGTGGTCGCCTGGTAGAGCGGCGTCTCGTCGCGATAGGGGAAGGCGGCCTTGGTCGCCGACTCGCCGACGTCGAAACCGGCCGCGATGACCGTGACGCGCACCTCGTCGCCGAGGGCGTCGTCGATGACGGCACCGAAGATGATGTTCGCCTCGGGGTGCACGGCCTCCTGCACCAGGCGGGCGGCATCGTTGATCTCGAAGATGCCGAGGTTGGAGCCGCCCTGGATGCTGAGCAGCACGCCGCGGGCGCCGTCGATGCTCGCCTCGAGCAGCGGCGAGGCGATGGCGAGCTCGGCCGCCTTGATCGCACGGTCGGCGCCGCGGGCCGAGCCGATGCCCATGAGCGCGCTGCCGGCGCCCTGCATGACCGACTTGACGTCGGCGAAGTCGAGGTTGATGAGGCCGGGAGTGGTGATGAGGTCGGTGATGCCCTGCACGCCGGCGAGGAGCACCTGGTCGGCGGTGAGGAAGGCCTCGATCATGGAGATGCCGCGGTCCGAGATCTCGAGCAGACGGTCGTTGGGGACGACGATGAGGGTGTCGACCTCCTCCTTGAGGCGGGCGACGCCGGCTGCCGCGGAATCCGCCCGGCGCTTGCCCTCGAAGCCGAACGGCTTGGTCACCACGCCGATGGTGAGCGCCCCGATGGACTTGGCGATACGGGCCACGACGGGCGCACCGCCGGTGCCGGTGCCGCCGCCCTCGCCTGCGGTGACGAAGACCATGTCGGCGCCGGCGAGGGCCTCCTCGATCTCCTCGGCGTGGTCCTCGGAGGCGCGGCGGCCCACCTCGGGGTCGGCGCCCGCGCCCAGGCCGCGCGTGATCTCGCGGCCGACGTCGAGCTTGACGTCGGCGTCGCTCATGAGAAGCGCCTGCGCATCGGTGTTGATGGCGATGAACTCGACGCCGCGCAGGCCGAGCTCGATCATCCGGTTGACGGCGTTGACGCCGCCGCCGCCGATGCCGACGACCTTGATGACGGCGAGGTAGTTCTGGTTCGTGCTCATGAGCCCTCCGTAAACCTTCAACCTCAGGTATAAGCTAAAAGTTATGCTCGGTATGCATTTCTTGCTCAGAGGCTAGGTCGCGGCCTCGGCCGCGCCGCGGAGGCGCGCCCGGCGTGTCTGCGCGAGTCAGCGGGTGACGGGGCTCTGAGGGCTCGACACGTCATAGGTCGATGCGCCGGGGACCGACTTGAGCAGGACCGTGAGGTCCGCGAGCTTGAGGGCGGAATCCGCCGTGCCGCCCCAGATGACCTTCTTGCCGGTGCTGAGCTGGAACTCGACGCTCTGCGAGGTCGCCGCGGAGGCCGTGGTCACCTTCAGCGAGGACGGCAGGCCCGCGAGCACGATCGCGACCGCCGTGAACGCCGGTGCCGTCGCGAGGTTCCTGGTGCCCGCCCCCACCGTGATAAGCGGGTAGCCGGACGGCTGCGAGGCCGACTCCGCCACCGTCACCCCGGCCTCGTCGACGAGGTCGAAGCCCGCCGCCGATCTCACAACGCCGAGCGGGGTGCGCTCGGCGATGCGCACGATGAGGGTCGAGGGCGGCACGAGCTCGGTCGCGTAGCTGCGGATGAGGCTGAACGACGACAGATCGCCGCCCACGGCGCTGAGGCTCACCAGCGGCAGCGGCTTGCCGAGCTGGCCGGCGAGGGCCGCCTCGACGTCGGACACCTTGATGCGGTGCGTCCCGACGACCTCGATGGTCCTCAGCGCCATCGCCGGCGAGAAGGCGGTCACGACCGCTCCCCCGAGCACCACCACCACGACGCCCGCGCCGATGAGCCAGGCGCGGCGGCGGATGCGCTGACGGCGGGTGAAGCGCCTGACCTCCTCGCGCTCGTAGCGCCTGCGCTCCTTGATCGCCTGGCGCCTCTGGCGTCGCACCTCGCGGGGGTGGAGGAGCTCCGGCCGTTGGCGGACGGGCGGACGCTCCGCTGGACGCGAGGATCCGGCGGACCCTCGCGCGGCCTCCGCCCGGCCGACCGGCGGCGTGACGCTGTCCTCCAGAGCGAGCGTGGGCTCAGCGTCCCCGGAACGGGCGTCCGCCGCCTTCACCGTCTTGACGAGCGCGGCGATGTCCGCCTGTCGGCGGGCCTCCGCGCGGGGGTCCACCGGGCCGCTGCCCTGACCGGAGAGGCCCCCTGACTGCGACACCGTCTGCGTCGGCCGCTTCATGACACCGTCTGCGCCGTCAGCGAGTCGAGGAGCTGCGGAACGATGAGATTGACGTCGCCGCAGCCGAGGGTGATGACGAAGTCGCCGGGGCGGGCGAGCCGCGCCGCGTAGTCGGCGGCCTCCTGCCAGTCGGAGATGAACCGCACGCGGGCGCCGTCGCGGAACTTCTCGCTGACGAGGGCGCCGGTCACACCCGGCACCGGATCCTCGCGGGCGCCGAACACGTCGAGCACGACCGTCTCGTCGGCGAAGCGCTCGAGCGCTTCGGCGAACTCGCCGGCGAGCCGCGCGGTACGGCTGTAGGTGTGGGGCTGATGGATGGCGATGATGCGGCCGCCGCCCACGACGGAGCGCGCCGCCTCGAGCACGGCGCGGACCTCGGCCGGGTGGTGCGCGTAGTCGTCGTAGACGCTCACTCCGCCGACCGTGCCATGCAGCTCGAAGCGGCGGTGCGTACCGCCGAATGCGGCGACCGCGTCGAGCGCGGCATCCGCGTCGAATCCGAGGCCGACGAGCACCGCGAAGGCGCCGGCGGCGTTGATCGCGTTGTGGCGGCCGGGCACGCGCAGGCGGGTGTCGAGGCGTCGCCCGCCCCATTCGATGCCGAACGCGACGGGCCCGTCGGCGACGATGTCGACGACCCGGACATCGGCGGCCGGCGATTCCCCGAAGGTCACGACCGGCCCGCCCAGCCGGGCACCGACCGACACCGCGCCGGGGTCATCCGACGAGATCACGACGAGGTCGCGCGCCCGCCGTGCGAACTCGACGAACGCCGCCTCGACGGCCTCGTAGGAGCCGTAGTGGTCGAGGTGGTCGTCGTCGACGTTGGTGATGAGGGCGACCGCGGCGTCGTAGAGGAGGAAGGAGCCGTCCGACTCGTCGGCCTCGATGACGAACAGATCGCTGCCGCCTGCGGCCGCGTTCGTCTCGAGGCCGGCGACCACTCCCCCGCTCACGAAGCTCGGATCGGCGCCGAGGCCCACGAGGGCGGTGGCGAGCATCCCGGTCGTCGTCGTCTTGCCGTGCGCGCCGGCGACGGCGACGACGCGGTGACCGCGAGTGAGCCAGGCGAGCGCCTGCGAGCGGTGCAGCACCGGGATGCCGCGGCTTATCGCCGCGAGGTATTCGGCATTATCGGCCCAGAGCGCGCCCGTGTACACGAGGGCCGACGCATCGGCCGGGAGATTGGCGGCATCGTGGCCGATGGCGATCCGAGCACCGAGCGCGCGCAACTCGTGCACGTACTCGCTGTCGGCGCGGTCGGAGCCGGTGACGCGGTGGCCCGCCGCGAGGAAGAGCCGGGCGAGCCCGCTCATGCCGGAGCCGCCGATGCCGACGAAGTGGACCGTGCCGATGGTCGCCGGAAGCGGCATCGACAGGTCTGGCTTGATCACCCGTTCAGTATCGGCCGCGCGGCTGCGCGTTCGCGGAAAGCCACGCGCGGCAGGCTAAGGAGGTCCTCCAGCTTTTCGGCTGCGAGACCAGGCCGCGCTCGAATGCGGCTCCCGCTGTCCCTCAGCCGGCCGCAGCAACCGCCTGGTCGACGAGGTCGGCGAAGCGCTTCGACCCATCGCGGACGCCGAGCGAGGCCGCCGCCTGCGCCATGGCCGCCAGCCGCGCAGGGTCGCGCAGCAGCGGCAGCACCGTCTCGCGTACGGCAGCGGGCGTGAAGGCCGCGTCGTCGACGAGGATCCCGCCACCGGCGTCGACGATCGCCTGGGCGTTGTAGCGCTGCTCGCCGTTGCCGACGGCATAGGGGACGTAGACCGCGGGAAGGCCGAGGAGAGTGAGCTCGCTGACGATCCCGCCCGAGCGGGACACGGCGGCGTCCGCCGCCGCGAGCGCGAGTTCCATCCGGTCGCAGTAGTCGACGAGATGGTAGCCGGGCAGTTGCGGGTCCTCGAACTCGTGCGCCGGCCCCTGGATGTGCAGCACCTGGTAGCCGGCGTCGAGCACGTCCTGCGCGCAGGCGAGCATCGTCGAGTTGATGCGCCTGGCACCCAGCGATCCGCCGGTGACGAGCAGCGTCGGCCGGTCGTCGAGGCCGAAGAAGCTCTTCGCCTCGGCCCGGGCGGCGGGGCCGTCGAGGTCCTCGATCTCGCGCCTCAGCGGCATCCCCACCCACGTCGCGCTCCTCAGCGGGGTGCCCTGGAGGGCGACGCCGACGAAGCGCGTGCGGCGGGCGCCGAGGCGGCTCGCCATGCCGGGTTTCGCATTGGACTCGTGGATGGCGAGGGCGATGTGCTCGCGGTGGGCGGCGACGTATGCGGGCGCCGCGGCGTAGCCACCGAAGCCCGCGACCGCGTCGACCCGGCGCTCGCGGATGATCGCACGCACGCGCTTCACCGTGCGGTACCACCTCAGCGGGAACGCGACGGCGTCACGACCCGGCCGCCGCGGGAACGGCAGCTTCGGGATGGTGACGAGCTCGTAGCCGCGCGCGGGAACGAGCCTGGCCTCGAGACCCTCTGCGGTGCCGAGGACGATGATCTCGGCATCCGGATGCCGCCTGACCAGCTCGTCGGCGACGGCGAGCAACGGGTTGACATGGCCGGCGGTGCCCCCGCCGGCCAGCAGGTAGCGCGTCATCGGACCGCAGGCTGCCGGGCGGAGGCGCGCGCGGTGCCCGACGCAGCGCCCTGCGCCTGTCGGCGGGACGCGACCGCGCGCGGGTCCGCCGGATGCTCGCCGCCCAGCGGCCGCGTCCTGGCGAACGACAGCACGACGCCGATCGAGGCCAAGGTCGAGATGAGGGCGGTGCCGCCGGACGAGAACAGCGGCAACGGCACGCCGAGCACAGGGAACAGCCCGACGACGACGCCGATGTTCACGATCGCCTCGGTCATCAGCCACACCAGGACGCCGCCGGTGAAGACGCGGCCGAACGCGGTGTCGGAGGCGCGCACGATGCGCACCAGCGCGATGGCGAGGAAGACGAAGAGCGCCAGCACGAGCAGCGCGCCGATGAGGCCGAGCTCCTCGGCGGTGATCGCGAAGATGAAGTCGGTCGAGGACGCCGGCAGCCAGTGCCACTTCGACTGCGAGTTCCCCAGGCCCACCCCGAAGATGCCGCCGTTCGCCATGCCCCACATGCCCTGCTGCACCTGGTACCCCGTCCCGAGGTCGACGCCCGTCGACGGGTGCAGGAACGACCCGATGCGGCGCAGCCGGTTGGAGGACGTGAGGACGAACAGCACGACGATCCCGGCGACGATGACGAGGATGACGACGAGGTGCCGGATCCGGATGCCTGCGACGAGCAGACAGCCGAGCACGAGCGCCGACATGATCATCGTGGTCCCGAGGTCGCCTCCGAGCAGGACGAGCATGAGCGAGACGGCGGATGCGAGGAGCGCGGGGATCAGCGTCGAGAACCGGTCGAGGTGGCGCTCGCGGCGGTGGAAGAACGCGGCGAGCCACACGAGCAATGCGAGCTTGATGAGCTCGGAGGGCTGGAACGCGATCGGGCCGATCGCGAGCCAGTTGCGGTTGCCGCCTGAGACGCGGCCGAGCGGAGTGAGCACGACGAGCGCCTGCAGCACCCACGAGAAGCCGAGCGCGAGCCAGGACAGCCTCGCCCACCACCGCACGGTGAACCGGCTGAGAAGGAACATGAGCGGCAGGCCGATGATCGCGTAGACGGCCTGGCTGAAGAAGCTTGCGAACCAGCTCTGCCCGCGGGAATGCGCATCGACGTACGACGACGAGAGCACCATGAGCAGGCCGAAGGCGACCATGAACAGGGTCACCCCGAGCAGCATGAAGAAGTTGCTCGACTCGGCCTCGAACATCCGCCCGAGTGACACCCGCGCGCCGCGCAGGCGGGGCAGTTCGGGCACGGCGACGCGACTCACGCGATCAGTCTGCATCCCCCTCGCCGGAATCTCCGGCAACCAGGCCGCGCACCGCCGAGGCGAAGAGATCGCCGCGCTCGTCGTATCCGGCGAACTGGTCGAACGATGCCGCGGCCGGCGCCAGCAGCACCGTATCGCCCGGCTCGGCGGCTCCGTCCGCGAGGCGGACGGCCTCGGTCATGACGGGCAGGCCGCGCTCCGTCGTCGTGACCTCGGCGAGCGGCACCTCGGGCGCGTGGCGCCGGAAGGCGTCGCGCACCGCGTCGCGGTTCTGCCCGATGAGGACGGCCGCGCGCAGTCGGCCGGCGTGCGCGCGCACCAGGTCGTCGACGTGCACGCCCTTGAGCAATCCGCCGACGATCCACACCACCGGCTCGAAGGCGCGCAGCGAGGCGTCGGCCGCGTGGGGGTTGGTCGCCTTCGAGTCGTCGACCCACTCGACGCCGCGGTGCCGGGTCACGACCTCGATGCGGTGGTGGTCGAGCCGGAACGTCTCGAGCACATCGTGGATGACGCCCGTCTCGACCCCGAACGAGCGCGCCAGCGCGGCGGCGGCGAGGATGTTCGCCACGATGTGCGCGGCGCCGAGCCCCCGCTCGCGGAGCTCGGCGACGGTGGAGAGCTCGAGCGCGGTGTGGTGGCGGTCGTCGAGGAACGCCCGGTCCACGAGGATGCCCTCGATGACGCCGAAGTCGCTCGGCCCCGGCACGCCGAGGCCGAAGCCGATGGCTCTCGCGCCCTCCTCGACGTCGGCGTCCTCGACCATGCGGATCGTCATCTCGTCGGCCTTGTTGTAGACGCAGGCGGTCTTGGTGTTCTCGTACACCTTCGCCTTGGCGCCCAGGTAGGCGTCGAAGGAGCCGTGCCACTCCAGGTGGTCCTCGGCAATGTTGAGGCAGACCGACGAGAACGGGTGCAGGGCGCCGGGCCCGCCGCGGCGCACCCAGTGCAGCTGGTGGCTGGAGAGCTCGACGACGAGCACGTCGAAGCCTCCGGGATCGCGCACCGCGTCGAGAATAGGCACCCCGATGTTGCCGCACGGCGCCGCGCGCACCCCGCCGGCCGCGAGGAACGTCGCGGTGAGCTGTGTCGTGGTGGTCTTGCCGTTGGTACCGGTGATGGAGATCCACTCGGCGGGGGTGCCGTCGGCGCGCAGCACCTTGTCGCGCACCCGCCACGCGAGCTCGATATCGCCCCACACCTCGATGCGCTCGGATTCCGCCCAGGTCAGCAGCGGGTGAGACGGCGGGAACCCCGGCGAGACCACGACGAGGTCGGCGTCGAAAGCCGTGAGCCGCTCCGGCGCGACCTCGATGCCCGGCTGTTCGACGAGCTCGACGCCGATGACGGGCAGCAGGCGCGCGTAGTGCTCGTCGGCGGCCTCGGTGACGACGATGACCCGGGCGCCGAGCTCGGCGAGGGTGTCGGCGACGGAGAATCCCGTCATCGCGAGCCCGAAGACGGCGACGCGCAGCCCCTTCCAGTCGGCGTGCCAGCTCGTCAGAGCGCCGAGCCGCGCGGCGAGTTCGGGCGTGGTCATGGCGCCCTGAGGGACCACTCGAGATAGAACGCGCCGACGCCGATCGCAGCGAAGAGGCCGGCGATGATCCAGAACCTCACGACGACGGTGACCTCGGCCCAGCCTTTGAGCTCGAAGTGGTGGTGAATCGGGCTCATGCGGAAGATGCGCTTGCCGTGCGTGAACTTGAAATAGGCGCGCTGAATGATGACCGAGCCGGGTTCGATGACGAAGAGCGCCCCGATGATGACGAGGAGGAGCTCGGTGTGGCTCTCGACGGCGAGCGCCGCGAGCGCGCCCCCCAGGCCGAGCGAGCCGGTGTCGCCCATGATGATCTTCGCCGGGTTCGTGTTCCACCACAGGAAGCCGACCAGCGCGCCGACGATCGCCGCCGCGACGACCGCGAGGTTGAGAGGCGTGCTCACCTGGTAGCAGGCGGCGACGTTCGCGCTCTCCAGACGCGGGTTGTAGCAGGACTCGTTGTACTGCCAGAACCCGATGAGCAGGTAGGCGCCGATCGCGAGGATCGACGCGCCCGTCGCGAGGCCGTCGAGGCCGTCGGTGACATTGACGCCGTTGGTCGTGCTCGCCGAGATGAGGTTGATCCAGACGAGGTAGAGGATGATGCCGACAGCCGGGATGCCGCCCCACACGAGCAGGTCGACACCGGGCAGATCGCGGATGAACGAGACCGCTGTGGACGCCGGCGTGTGGCCGTGGTCGTCGGGGAAGTTGATCGCGAGCAGGCCGAAGGCGGTCGCGACCACGACCTGGCCGCCGATCTTGGCCCAGCCGCCGAGGCCGAGGCTGCGCTGCCGACGGACCTTGATGAAGTCGTCGACGAAGCCGACGAGCCCGTTGCCGACGAGCATGAGCAGCACGAGCAGCGACGCCGCCGAGACGCCGTCGCCGCCGGTGATGAGCGCCGCCCCGAAGAACCCGGCGATCGCCGCGACGATGATGACGATGCCGCCCATCGTCGGGGTGCCGTGCTTGGCATAGTGCGACTTGGGGCCGTCCTCGCGGATGAACTGGCCGAGCTCGAGTCGGCGCGAGAGCTTCGCGAAGAGCGGGGTGAGGACGAGGGCGAGGACCAGCGAGATCGCAGCGGCGATGATGAGGGCCCTCACGAGAACGATTCTCCCAGCCGGTCGCCGAGGAACCGCAATCCCGCCGAGTTCGACGACTTCACGAGGATGGTGTCGCCCGGCTCCACCATCGCCATGACGAGGGCGTAGGCCTCATCGACGGTCTCGACGTACTGCGACTCGTCGCTGAAGAACGTGCCCTCGCGTTGGGCCGCCACGTGCATGCGGCGGGCGTCGGGCCCGACGACGACGAGCCGGTCGATGCCGAGCACGACGACATCGAGGCCGACCTGGTCGTGCGCCTCCCCGGAGTGCTCGCCGAGCTCGGCCATCGTGCCGAGGACCGCGATGGTCTTGTGGCCGGGCTTCTTGATCGTGGCGAGGGTGCGCAGTGCTGCCGTCATCGAGTCGGGGCTCGCGTTGTAGGCGTCGTTGACGACGACGACGCCGTCGCGGCCCCCGAGCACCTCCATCCGCCAGCGCTCGGCACGAGTGACGGCCTCGAGGCCCGCGACGATCGCGGCGATGGGCACGCCGAGGGCGTGGGATGCCGCGGCGGCGGCCAGCGCGTTCATGACGTGGTGCTCGCCGAGCACCCGGAAGCGCACCGGTGCGCTCTCGCCGTCCGGCAGCACGAGAGTGAACACCGTGCCCTCCGCGGAGGCCTCGATCTCGCGCGCAGTGACCTGGGCGCCGGGACCGAGACCGAACCACAGCGGGGTCGCGCGGGTCAGCGGGGCCATCTCGGCGACGCGACGGTCATCGATGTTGAGCACGGCGATATCGCCCTCGCGCAACGCGGTGACCATCTCGCTCTTGGCACGGAAGATCGCCTCCACTCCCCCGAATTCGCCGACGTGGGCGAGGCCGACCTTGAGCACGATAGCGACATCGGGCCGCGCGAGCGAGACGAGGTGCGCGATCTCGCCGAGGTGGCCGGCGCCGTACTCGGCGACGAGGAAGTCGGTCGCGGCATCCACCTGAAGCATCGTGATGGGCGCGCCGACCTCGTTGTTGAGCGAGCCCCTGGGTGCGACGACGGAGCCGACCTCCGACAGGATGCTGCGCAGCAGGTTCTTCGTCGTCGTCTTGCCGTTCGACCCGGTGACCGCGACCACCGTGAGACGGCCGAGCGCGCGCACCGCGGCGACGATGTGCTTCGCGAGGGCGCCGAGCGCGGTCACAGTGTCGCCGACGACGACCTGCGGCACGTCGAGGTCGAGCTCGCGCTCGACGACAAGCAGCGCGGCGCCCCGTTCGACGGCCTGCGGGGCGAAGAGGTGGCCGTCGGTGACCTCGCCGCGCTTGGCGAAGAAGATGCCCCCGGCCACGACCTCGCGGGAGTCGGTGGTGGACGGGCCGTCGACGATCGTCTCGGGTGCGACGTCTGCGCGCAGCACGAGACGGCCCGAGACGGCGGCGGCGATCCCGGAGAGGGGAAGCGGAATCACGACGGCATCACCAGTAGGGCTGGTACATCGTCGGCACGCTCGAGGAGGGCGCGATGTGGAAGGTCTTGAGCACCTGCTGAACCATGATCTTGAAGAGCGGGATCGCAGCCGCCGACGTCCTGTTCGTCGTCGGGTACCCGAGGTTCACCGAGATGACGTACCGCGGGTCGTCGGTCGTCGTCACGCCCATCACCGAGACATAGTACTTACCGGCGAAATACCCCGAGCCGTTGGGGTTCGGCTCCTGCGCGGTACCGGTCTTGGCCGAGTAGCGGTAGCCGGCCATCCTGAGGGTGTTGCGGTAGGGGCCCTGCTGCACGATCGACTCGAGCATGTCGAGCACGGTCTGCGCCGACTTCTTCGAGACGACGCGAACCGGCTTGGGCTTGGGCGCGTCGGTCACGGCGCCGTCGGCCTGCCGGCAGCCCTTGACGAGCGTGAGCGGGATCCGCACCCCACCATTGGCGAGCGCCTGGTAGGCGTCGAGCATCTGCGCCTGGGTGGCCGAGACGCCCTGCCCGAACAGGGTCGAGAACTTCGTCTGCGGACTCCAGGTGCTCGGGTTGGTGAGCACGCCGCTCGACTCGGCCGGGAAGTCGACGCCAGTAGCCGTTCCGATGCCGAACTTCTGGTAGTACGCGTAGCGCACCATCGGGTCCATGTTCGCGCCGAGCGACGAGATGCCGGTGTTCGAGGAGTTCATGAGGATGCCGGTGAGCGTCAGCCGCGAGTCGCCGTGCCCCTCGGCGTCGTGCACCAGGACGCCGCCGGGCGCGGTGAACGCGTAGGGGGCGATGACCCGGGACGAGGGGGTGGCATACCCCGAGTCGATCATCGCCGCGGCGCTGATCGCCTTGAAGATCGAGCCCGGCTCGAACTGGGAGGAGAACATCATCGCGGTGCTGCGGTATGCGGCCGGGGTGCCGTCGACGTTGTTGGGGTCGACGGAGGGGTACTGGGCGGACGCCTTGATCGCGCCGGTCTTCGTGTCGATGACGGCGATCTGTCCGAACTCGGCGCCGGTCTTGGCGACCTGGTCGACGAGCTGCTGGTTGGCGAACCAGTTGAGGTCGGCGTCGAGGGTCGTCACGAGCGTGCCGCCGGGCTTCGCCGCCTTGGTCACCTGCGTGCTGCCGGGGATGACGACGCCGTCGGCGCCGTACTGGTAGCTCTCCTTACCGTCGACGCCGGCGAGGCACTGCTGGTAGGCGGACTCGAGGCCTTCGACGCCGACGCCCTGGGCATTGAGGTAGCCGATGATGTTCCCGGCGACGGCGCCATCGGGATACACCCGCCCCGGATGGCTCGTCGCATGCACCCACGGGATCTTCAGGGCGATGACCCTGTTGTACGCCGCGACGTCGGCATTGGAGTAGAGCAGCGCGTACAGCGAGTCCGGGTTCGCCTTGAGCGCGGCGGTGATCGCCGCCTGGAACCTGGCGGCACTGCCACCCGTCGCGTTCGCGAGCTCCTCGAGCGCCTGGGCCACCGTGACAGTGGTGGCGTGCCCCGCAGAATCCGTGAGCTGGAAATCGGCGGTGTGCGACGGGTCGGCCTGGAAGTCGTACCTCAGCACGCTGCCGGCGAGCACCGTGCCGTCGTCGGCGACGATGTCGCCGCGCGGAGCGTAGATCGTGTCGACGCTGCCGCGGGCGGCGGCGGCCTGCGCGGCGAGGGCGCCGGCGCTCACCACCTGGATGTCGATGAGCTTGTAGACGACGAGGCACACCCCCAGCAGGACGACGACCAGGATGGTCGACGTGCGCCGCTTCGTCGACTTCGTCGGTTTCACGGCGCCTCCGAATCGGCTGCTAGTGGGTGTTCGGCGAGGGCAGCAGGCCTCCTGGCCACGCTACGGGGCCGGTCGCCGCAGGGGTCGGATTGGCCTTCGGCGTTGCCGGTTTCGCGGCGGTTTTCCCAGCCGTCGCGTAGGCGCCCGCCTTCGGGACATAGTTCTGGAAGTCCGGCGTGACGTGGGTTCCGGGAGTCGTGTCGCCCGCTGTCGAATACGTCGCGATCGGCACGCCGGTCAGGAGCGAGTTCGGCACGAGGTTGCGGGCGACCGGTGAGACGACGCCCGGGCTCGGCTGGCCGAGGACGTGGCCGGTCTTGAGGTTGAGGTACACCGGGTTGGCGCTCTCCACCATGCCGAGCGCGGCGGCGTTCCGGGCGAGGTTCTGCGGGCTCGACAGGGTTGCGACCTGCTCGGTCGCCGCCTGGAGGGAGCGCGAGGTGTCGTCCTGCGTCTGCTGCAGCGAGGCGAGCTGGTAGGCGCCGTTCGAGACGGCGATGCTGAAGCCGAGCTGCACGCACACGATCGCGAGAATGGCGGCGACCGCGGCGGCGGCGTAAAAGAGGACGGGGCGCTTGCGGCGTCCGACGATCTGCTCGACGGGGGCGAGCAGGCCGCGGCGCTCTTCGTGGCGCGACGGCAGCGGTGCATCGCTGACCCAGGGATTCTCGTCGACCCATGCCTGCAGGCTCATGCCGCCTCCTTGATCCTCTCCACTGCGCGCAACCTGACCGGCGCGCTGCGCGGATTGCGCGCCTTCTCGGCGTCGCTCGCGGTCTCGGCCCCGCGAGTGAGGAGTCTCAGCTCCGGCCTGTGCTCGGGAAGCTCGACGGGCAGGCCCCGAGGGGCGGTCGAGGTGGAGCCGGCGGCGAAGATCCGCTTGACGATGCGGTCCTCGAGCGACTGGTAGGACATGACGACGAGCCGCCCGCCGAGGTCGAGGGCGGCGATCGCGCGCGGAATGGCCCGCTCGAGCACGGCGAGCTCCTGGTTGACCTCGATGCGCAGGGCCTGGAACACCCGCTTCGCGGGGTGGCCCTGGTTGCTGATCGCGGCCGGCGTCGCCCGCTGCAGCAGGTCGACGAGCTGGCCGGTGCGAGTGATCGGCGCCGCCGCGCGCTCGCGGACGATGAACGAGGCGTAGCGCCCGGCGAGCTTCTCCTCGCCGTACTCGCGGAAGAGGCGGGCGAGCTCGCCCTGGCTGTAGGTCGCAACGATATCGGCGGCGGTGAGTTCGGTCGTGGTGTCCATCCGCATGTCGAGCGGGGCGTCCTTCGCATAGGCGAAGCCGCGCTCGGCCTCGTCGAGCTGCATCGAGCTCACCCCGAGGTCGTAGAGCGCGCCGTCGATCGAGGGGATGCCGAGGGCGGCGAGCGCCGAATCCACCGTGTCGTACACGGCGTGGACGAGGTGCACCCTCGCCCCGAAACGCGCGAGGCGCTCCCCGGCGAGGGCGAGCGCCTGCGTGTCGCGGTCGAGTCCGACGAGCGTGAGGTCGGGGAACCGCTCGAGCATCGCCTCGCTGTGCCCGCCGAGGCCGAGGGTGCCGTCGACGACGACGGCGTGAGGCCGGCTGATCGCGGGCTCGAGCAGCTCGAGGCAGCGCTCGAGCATGACAGGGGTGTGAAGGTCGGAGATCGCCATCGGAGTCCGGTGACGGCGCCTGCCCTGATTCCCATCCATTCCTACGCGGCGCCGGGGAAGTACGCCGC
>JAJYBG010000109.1 GCA_021779075.1 Actinomycetes bacterium
CACGACTCTGAAGCTCAGCGACCGCCCCGCCGTCGTGCTCGTCGTCGGCGTCAACGGCGTCGGCAAGACGACGACCATCGGCAAGTTCGCGAAATTCCTGCGCGGCTACGGCCGCACGGTCGTCGTCGGTGCCGCCGACACGTTTCGCGCCGCCGCCGTCGACCAGCTCGCGACGTGGGCCGAACGGGCGGGCGCCGAGATCGTGCGCCCGCAGGCGGCCGGCCAGGACCCGGCATCCGTCGCCTACCAGACCGTCGAGTACGCCAAGGCCCACGGCACCGACATCGTCATCATCGACACGGCGGGCCGCCTGCACACCAAGGGCGGGCTCATGGACGAGCTCGGCAAGATCAGGCGCGTCGTCGAGAAGCAGGGCCCGATCGCCGAGGTGCTGCTCGTCCTCGACGCGACGACCGGTCAGAACGGGCTCGCACAGGCGCAGGCGTTCATCGAGCACGCCGGCGTGACAGGCCTCGTCCTCACCAAGCTCGACGGATCGGCGAAGGGCGGTTTCGTCCTCGCCGTGCAGCGGCAGACCGGTCTGCCCATCAAGCTCGTCGGCCAGGGCGAGGGCGTCGGCGACCTCACCGGCTTCACTCCGCACGTCTTCGCCCAGCAGCTCGTCGGGTGACCGTGGTCGTAACCGTTGCCGGGCTCGACGGGGTCGGCGGGTGATCGGCGCGCCCGGATGGGCGTTCCTCTTCCTCGCCGGCGTCGTCGGGGGCATCGTGGGCACTGCGGGCGGCATCACCTCGCTGGTGGCCTATCCGGCGCTGCTCGCCGTCGGCATCCCGCCGTTCACCGCCAATGTGACGAACGCGGTCGCACTGCTCGGCAGCGGGCTCGGCTCGTCGCTGCAATCCCGGCTCGAGCTGGCGGGTCACGGACGCACACTGCGGCGCTGGATGCCTCTCGCCGTCGTCTTCTCGCTCGCCGGGGCGATACTGCTCGTGACGACCCCGGCGTCGGTCTTCGATCGCATCGTGCCCTTCCTCGTGGCGACCGGCGCGCTCGTGCTGCTGCTGCAGCCGCAGATCGCGGCGTGGCAGTCCCGCCGAGGGCATGCCGTCGGCACGCTCGCCGCGGGCGCGTTCGGCGCGGGAGTCGCGCTGTACAACGGCTATTTCGGCGCGGGCTCCGGCATCCTCATGATCGCCCTGCTCATGCTCACTACCGAGCCGGTGCTGCAGCGGGCGAACGCGCTGAAGAACGTCATCCTCGTCGCCGCCGACGTGCTGCCCGCGGTCGTCTTCGTGCTGACGGGCACTGTGCTGTGGAGCGCCGTGTGGCCGCTCGGCGTCGGGGCCCTCGTCGGCGGCCTCATCGGCCCGCCCGTGGCGCGGCGCATCCGCCCGGACGTGCTCCGGATCCTCGTCGCGGTCTGCGGTTTCGCGCTGGCGCTCTGGCTGCTGATCCGCCTCTGACCGCAGTGCGGAGCCTGTCGATCCGCCGACCGTAGAATTGCCCCATCATGGCGATCTTCGGCTCCCTCTCCGACCGTCTCACCGAGGCCCTCAAGAACCTCCGCACCAAGGGCAAGCTCTCGGCGAGCGACGTCGACGGCACGGTGCGCGAGATCCGGCGCGCCCTGCTCGAGGCGGATGTCTCGCTCGACGTCGTCAAGGACTTCACCGCCAAGGTGCGCGAGCGCGCCCTCGGCGACGACGTCAACCGCGCCCTCAACCCGGCCCAGCAGGTCGTCCAGATCGTCAACGAGGAGCTCGTCGTGATCCTCGGCGGCGAGCAGCGCCGCCTGCAGTTCGCCAAGACGCCGCCGACCGTCATCATGCTCGCGGGCCTTCAGGGCGCCGGCAAGACGACCCTCGCGGGCAAGCTCGCCAAATGGCTCAAGAAGGAGGGCCACACCCCGATGCTCGTGGCCTCCGACCTGCAGCGCCCGAACGCGGTGCAGCAGCTGCAGGTCGTCGGCGAGCAGGCGGGCGTTCCCGTCTACGCGCCGGAGCCCGGCAACGGCGTGGGCAACCCGGTCAAGGTCGCCAAGGGCGGCGTCGCCGAGGCGAAACGAAAGCTCTACGACACGGTCATCATTGACACCGCCGGCCGCCTCGGCGTCGACACCGAGATGATGAAGCAGGCCGCCGACATCCGCAAGGCGACCGACCCCGACGAGGTGCTCTTCGTCATCGACGCGATGATCGGCCAGGACGCCGTCAACACCGCCAAGGCCTTCCAGGACGGCGTCGACTTCACCGGCGTCGTGCTGTCGAAGCTCGACGGCGACGCGCGCGGCGGCGCGGCGCTCAGCGTGGCATCCGTCACCGGTCGGCCCATCATGTTCGCCTCCACCGGTGAGGGCCTCGACGACTTCGAGCCGTTCCACCCCGACCGGATGGCGAGCCGCATCCTCGACCTCGGCGACATCCTCACCCTCATCGAGCAGGCGCAGTCCGCCTTCGACGAGGACGAGGCGCGCAAGACCGCTGAGAAGTTCGCGACCGACAGCTTCACGCTCGAGGACTTCCTCACTCAGATGCAGCAGCTCAAGAACATGGGCTCCCTCAAGGGCATGCTCGGCATGCTTCCCGGCGCGGGCAAGATGCGCCAGCAGCTCGACAAGTTCGATGAGCGCGAGATCACGCGCACCGAGGCGATCATCCAGTCGATGACCCCGGCTGAGCGCCGCAACCACAAGCTGCTCAACGGCTCGCGCCGGCTGCGCATCGCCAGGGGGGCGGGGATGACGGTCACCGAGGTCAACCAGCTCATCACCCGTTTCGAGCAGGCGTCGAAGATGATGAAGACGGTCGCCAAGGGCGGCGTGCCGAACGTTCCGGGCATGGCTCCCATCCCCGGTGCGGGCTACGTCGGCCGTCCCAAGCAGCAGCAGGCGAGGAAGTCGAAGTCGGGCAACCCGGCCAAGCGCGCTGCCGAGAACGCGGCTCTGGCGGCCGGCGTCAAGCCCGGCGTGTCGCAAGGCCCGGCCGGCACCGGCTTCGGCCTCGGATCCCAGAAGAATCAAGGCGTCCCGGATCTCGACGAGGTCCGCAAGCTGTTCGGCCGCTAGTCCGGGGAGCGCTCAGGGCCGCGTCTCGCTGCCGACCTTCGCGTCGTCGAATGCCCCCGGGTCGAACTCGAGGACGAGCAGCGGCGCAGACGCGCTCGACGGGCCGAAGACCTCGAATCGGAGCGTCTCACCCGAAGAGGTCTCGGGACGGATGAACCACCACTCGACCGCCCGCTCGGTTCCGGTTCCGCCCGTCAGGCGCCAGCGATGCCTCACCACGGTTCCGTCTCCGCTGTGCAGCTCGGCCCGCCACCCGCGCACGAACGCTTCGATCGGCTGCTCCTCTGGCGGCTCTGCGCGCTCCATTGCCTCGTGCCAGATGCGGTGCAACTCGCGGAAGGCAGGCGTGTCTGGGTAGTCGAGGCGGAAGCCGATCTCGCCGTCCCGGTCGTCGATCAGACTCACCGCAAGCCCGTCAAGCGTGGCGCCCATGGGTCTGAAACTAGTCCGGATAACCTGAAACGATCGCGGAGGTCGCAGTGTCGATGTCCTGTGTCTTGGTTGCATTGAGAAGTCCGACCTCGTACCCGACAACCACGCCCTTGGCCATGCAGGCCTCCCAGTTCCCCAAGGATCCAGAAGTTGAGTGCTGGATATTCACTGGCCCTGTGCTTGCGCTGACACTCCCGTTGATGAGGACGACACCCACGAGGTAATAGTGATTCGTCTTGGGGTTCGGCAGGCCGACAGCATTCCCGCGTAGCGTCACGTTGCCGTATACGTCGCTGGAGGATATAGACGTCACGTAATGGTTTTTCCGTGCCCTGTATTCAACGGCGCCACGGTTCCGGTCGTCCTCTGAGTGCCGGGGACAGTGTCGATATGACGCTTCGTCACGTCGATACCGTTGGCGGCGTCGATGAGGGCTTGGTTGACCTCGGCAGGGTCGTATTGGACCGAAGGGTCCGGCGTCGGCTCATCCGCTGCTGCTGCCCCGGCGCTGAAGCACGCACCCAGCGCTAACGCTGTCGCGGAGAAAATCCCTGCGACCCAACGAAATGACTTGACCTTTGTTTGCGATGCGAAATCGACTTTGCCTGAAACCCGCATGATGCCCTCCCGTAAATTCCCAAGGTATTGAGCAAGATGCAACCAAAATATGGCAAATTGCAAGAAATAGTGACTTTTATTTACTACCTTGCCATGGCCTCGATAGCCGCATTCGCGCTGTCTGCTGGATCTGAGCAAGTTCCGGTTCCCGATCTCGAGGCGGTGCGCAAGCTCTTCGGTCGATAGGCGTTTTCATGCCGCCAGGGGCACGCATCCGCAGGTAGCGTGAGCGACGTGCAGTTGATCTCGCGCGGAACGTCCACACGACTGACCGGAAAGCTTGAGATCCCGGTCTCGAAGTACCACGCGCACCGCGCCCTCGTGCTCGCCTCGCTCGCGCCCGGCACCAGCGTCATCACCGGCATCTCGACCACCCGCCAGGTCGAGTGGACGATCTCGGTGCTGCGTGCGCTCGGCACCGGGATCGAGGTGACGGATTCCGGCTACCTCGTCACCGGCGGCCGCTACCACGGCGTCCCGCGC
>JAJYBG010000110.1 GCA_021779075.1 Actinomycetes bacterium
GGCGGCGAGGAGCGCGTCGACGTCGGCCTCGGTCGACGTCTCGCCGAGGGTGATGCGCAGGGCGCTGCGGGATTCCGCCTCGGTGCGGCCGATCGCGCGCACGACGTGCGACGGCTCGGGGATTCCCGCCTGGCACGCGGACCCCGTCGACACCGCCACGCCCTGCTGGTCGAGGAGGAAGAGCAGCGAGTCCCCCTGGGCGCCGGGAAAGGTGAAATGCGCGTTCATGCTCAGGCGCGCGTCGCCGCCCGGCCCGCTGAGACGGGCCTCGGGTACCGCCTGGTGGACGCCGGCGATGACGCGCTCGCGCAGGGCGACGAGGCGGGCGTTGCGCGCCGCGAAGTCGCGCTGCATCGCCCGGGCGGCCGCCGCGAAGGCCGCTGCCGCGGCGACGTCCTGAGTGCCGGAGCGGATGCCGCGCTGCTGGCCGCCGCCGTGGAGCAGCGGCTCCACGGCCGCCGTGCGGGCGAGCACCAGAGCGCCGATGCCCACCGGCCCGCCGATCTTGTGCGCGCTGACGCTGAGCGCCGCAGCGCCCAGGGCGCGGAAATCGATGGGCACATGCCCGTAGGCGGCGACCGCGTCGACGTGGATCGGCACGCCGGCCTCGCGGGCGGCGGCGGCGAGCTCGGCGACGGGTTCGATCGTGCCGATCTCGTTGTTGGCCCACAGCGCGGTGGCAAGGGCGGCCTCGTCGCCGGGGTCCGGCGCAAGAGCCCGATGCCAGGCATCCCGGTCGACGACGCCGGACGCGTCGAGCGGAATCCAGCGCGCCCGCGCGCCCTCGTGCCTCTCGAGCCATTCGATCGCGTCGATCGTCGCGTGGTGCTCGCCCTCCGGCGCCACGATCGCCCGGCGCGGCCGTTCGCCGGGATGCCGGGCCCAGAACAGACCCTTGATCGCGAGGTTGATCGCCTCCGTGCCCCCCGAGGTGAAGACGACCTCGATGGGGTCGGCGCCAACCGAGGCGGCGACGGCCTCACGGGCCTCCTCGAGCGAGCGCTTCGCCGCCTGGCCGAAGGCGTGGATCGACGATGCGTTGCCGACCGTGCGCAACGCTTCGGCGTAGGCGTCGATCGCTTCGGGCAGCATCGGGGTCGTCGCCGCGTGATCGAGGTACACGGCCATAGCTCATTACTCTATTCAGCATGGTCGCCTCCGCCTTGACGTCTGCGCTGGGCGTGACGACGACGACGGACGGCGGCACCGTCGGGGTATGGAGCGCGAGCGCCGACTCGCTCGAACTGTGCCTCTACAGCGACAAGGATCCGGCCTGGCTCGTCGAAGCCGTGCCGATGACCCGCGGTGCGGACGACGTGTGGACGGCCGCGTCGGCGAAGCTCACGCCGGGCCGGCGGTACGGCATCCGCGCGACCGGCCCGACCGGCCCGCAGCACCGGTTCGACAAGGAACTCGTCCTCCTCGACCCCTACGCCCGCGGCATCCAGAAGCTCCGCACCGATGAGTGGCGCTCGGTCGTCGTCGACGGCGCGTTCGACTGGGGCACCTCGGCGAAGCCGCGCACCGGCCTCGACCGCACCGTCATCTACGAGGCGCACGTCAAGGGCTTCACGAAGCTCGCGCCGGAGGTGCCCGCCGAGCTGCGCGGAACCTACGCCGGCCTCGCCCACCCCGCCACGATCGCCTATCTCACCGGTCTCGGCGCGACTGCGGTCGAACTCCTGCCGATCCACTATTTCGCCTCCGAGCAGCGGCTCATCAAGCAGGGCCTCGTCAACTACTGGGGCTACAACAGCGTGGGATTCTTCGCCCCCCACCCCCTCTACGCGACGAGGACGGCCCAGGCGGCAGGCCCGGGCGCCGTGCTGCGCGAGTTCAAGGGCATGGTCAAGCTGCTCCACGAGGCCGGACTCGAGGTCATCCTCGACGTCGTCTACAACCACACCGCCGAGGAGGGCATCGGCGGGCCGACGTCGAGCTTTCGCGGGCTCGACAATGCGAACTATTACCGCCAGCAGGACGACGGCACCTACATCGACACCACTGGTTGCGGCAACACCATCGACTTCACGCAACCGGCGAGCGCGCGCCTGGTACGCGACAGTCTGCGGTTCTGGGCGAATGAGTGCCAGGTCGACGGCTTCCGCTTCGACCTCGCCGTTGTGCTCGGCCGCGGCAATGACGGCGCCTATGACCCGCAATCCCGGCTGCTCTACGGATTGCTCGACGACCCCGCCCTCGAGGGTGTCGAGTTCATCGCCGAGCCCTGGGACGTGGGTCTCGGCGGCTGGCAGACCGGCAATTTCCCGCCGGGCTGGAGCGAGTGGAACGACCGCTATCGCGACCGGGTGCGCAACTTCTGGCTGCGCGACATCGCCGATGCCCGCACCGGCGCGGCCACCCCGACCGGCATCGGCGGCTTCGCCACCCGCCTCGCCGGCTCGTCGAACACGTTCTCGACCGAGCGCGGTCCGCTCGCGTCGGTGAACTTCATCACCGCGCACGACGGGTTCACGCTCGCCGACCTGGTCTCGTACGACGAGAAGCACAACCTCGGCAACGGCGAGTTCAACCGCGACGGGACCGACAACAACCGGTCCTTCAACCATGGTGCGGAGGGGCCGACCGACGACCGGGCGATCAACGCCGTCCGCCGCAAGGCGATGCGGAACCTGCTCGGCACGCTGCTGCTCTCCGCGGGAGTGCCGATGCTCACCGCCGGTGACGAATTCGGCCGCTCGCAGATGGGCAACAACAACGCCTACTGCCACGACGACGAGCTCACCTGGGTGCGCTGGGACCGCGATGAGGCCGTCGCCGGCATGCAGGCGACGGCCACGAAGCTCATCGCGCTGCGACGCGAGAATCCAGCACTGCGCCCGGTGCGCTACGGGAAGTTCGGAGAGACCGTGCCGAGCGCCAGCCAGATGGACTGGTACGACGTCGACGGCACCACGATGTCGGAATCCGACTGGCAGAGCCCGGCCAACCGCACGCTGCAGTACCTCGCGGCCTCCACCCCCGAGTTCGAGGACTTCAACCGGATCCTCCTCATCGTGCACGGCGTTGAGAACGATGTGCGGGTGACGCTGCCCGCCCACGAGGGTGTGAGCGGCTACACCCGCCTCTGGAACTCCGCGGACGAGACGCCGTCGGACGCGCTCGACGAGTTCGCCCCCGGCGACACGGTCGCGGTGACGGCGACGTCGATGCAGCTCTTCCGAGCCCACTGACCTGCGCGAGCGGTCGGAGCGGAGGCTAGGAGGCAGTGGCGATGAGGCCGAGTTCGGCATCCGAGGCGAGCAGTTCGTTCTTCGGCAGCACGCGCACCGTGTAGCCGAACGTGCCCGCTCGCTCGAGCGGCACCGTGCCGCCGAACGCGATCGTGCCCTCGACGCCATTGCCCGCGACGGTCTCGACCTCGAGGTCGAGGCGGCCCGCCGCGACGATCTCGTCGCCGGACTCGGCGTGGCCGTAGACCACCTCGACGTGCACGTCGTCGGGGGCGAGGGAGCCGAGCGCGACGTGGGCGCGCAGGTGCAGGCTGTCGCCGACCTGCGGCACGTCGTCCACTCCCCCCGACTCGACATGCTGCACCGACACCTGGGGCCAGGCCGCGACGACGCGCGCCTTCCACGCCGCAAGCGCCTTCGCGTCGGCGAATCCCTTGGCGCTCAGCCGCGAGGCGAGCTGCGAGGCCGGGCGGTAGAGCTCGGAGACGTACTGCTTGACCATGCGGTCGGCGGAGAGCTCGGGTGAGAGCGTCGCAAGAGTGTGGCGGATCGACTGCACCCAGCGCTCGGGCACGCCGTCGGCGTTGCGGTCGTAGAACCGCGGTGCGATCTGGTGCTCGATGAGGTCGTAGAGCGCCGCCGACTCGAGGTCGTCGCGCTCCGCGGCATCCCCCGCCGAATCGGCGGACGGGATGGCCCAGCCGTTCTCGCCGTCGTAGCACTCGTCCCACCAGCCGTCGAGGATCGAGAGGTTGAGCGAGCCGTTCAGCGCCGCCTTCATTCCGCTCGTGCCGCACGCCTCGAGCGGGCGCAGCGGGTTGTTGAGCCAGACATCGCAGCCGGGATAGAGCGTCTTCGCCATCGTGATGTCGTAGTCGGGCAGGAAGACGATGTGCGCGCGCACCGCGGGGTCGGACGCGAACTGGTAGAGCTCCTGGATGAGGCGCTTGCCCTCGTCGTCAGCCGGATGCGATTTGCCGGCGACGACGAACTGCACGGGCCGAGCGGGGTCGAGCAGGATGCGCTTGAAGCGCTCCAGGTCGTGGATCATCAGCGTGAGGCGCTTGTAAGTCGCCACCCGGCGGGCGAAGCCGATCGTGAGCACCTCGGGGTCCAGGATCGCATCGACCCAGGTCGGCGCGATGCGGCCCTCGTTCTCGTGCGCCGCGTGCCCGCGACGCCGCACGTCGGCGACGAGCGCCGCGCGCATCGCCCCGCGCGCCGCCCACAGCTCGGCGTCCGACAGCGCGGGGCTCAGCCAGTCGGCGCTCGTCGTGTCGGCGGTGCCGAGGCGCGTCTCCGCGAGGCTCACCAGCACCGGATCGGTCCACGTCGGCGCGTGCACGCCGTTGGTCACCGAC
>JAJYBG010000111.1 GCA_021779075.1 Actinomycetes bacterium
CGACGAACTTCCGCGCCGTTACTGGGGAAGAAGGAAGTGGCTCCGACGGGCGTCGATCCCGTGACCTCACGATTTTCAGTGACTTCGGGGCGATTTCGCACTGTATCTATGTGACCGGCGAGCCTGTGATCAGGGATTCTTCTGATTGGTCGCAGTTGGTTTCAGTACGTCCTCGTGAAAAAAATGGCACGAAAATGGCACAGACCAGCGGCGGGTGCCGCACGATGCATGCCCCGGAAGCCGACGCAGCCGACCCGCCGCGTGCGGGTGTTTACTGTGCAGCAGGTCGCGCGGTTGCGTGGGGTGTCTGATCGTCGGGTGCGGCAGCTGATCGAGTCCGGCGAGCTGAAGGCATACCGCAAGCGAGGCCGGTGGTGGGTCGAGGAATGGGAAGCGTATAGTCTCGTGGCTCGACCTCGGCGATCGGGTGGGCGGCGACTGTCGCAGGGGATCGCCTGGGGCGTCGTCACGACGCTGGTCGGCTGGGAAACCCCGTGGCTCGACGCAAGTGGTCGCCACCGGGTCCGAGCGAAACTCCGCGCTTCGATGACTACCGATCTCGCCGTCGATGTTGAGGCAGGGCTCGGCGATGTGCCGGACTACGCGTTGCACGCCACCCTGCTCCGCGCGGCTGCGCTCATCCGTGCCGCCGCGAGCGGGCACGTCGTGGAACGCAAGACCGCCCTCGCGAAGTTCGCCCCGATCCACGCCTACTGGCGCCGACGGGATGGCAAGATTAGGTACGGCTGATTGCAAACGCCATACACGGCTAGATGTCAGAAATAGTCTCGGCTAAGTGTCAAAACATGGCTCGGCTGATTGCTGACCTCTGATAGCCTGACTACATGAGCGAGCGGGTCGAACGACGCCTCCTGCCTGTCGTTCGGGAGCGCATCGCGCAAACGCCAGTGCTGCTCCTGGAGGGTCCGCGGAGTGTGGGGAAGTCGACGCTGCTCGCGGAGATCGCTGCAGGGACCCCGGAAGCGCGTCTGTTCGACTTCGATGACGCGGCCGTTTTCGCGCTCGCGCAGCAGAATCTCTCGCTCATCACCGAGGAGGCGCTCCCGGTGCTCGTCGACGAGTACCAGCGCATCCCGGCGGTGCTGCAGTCGATCAAGGCCCGCCTGAACAAGGGCACGCAGTTCGGCATGTTCGTGCTCGCCGGGTCCGCGAGCTACGACTCGCTCCCGGCAGGTACGCAGGCGCTGACCGGACGGATCCAGCGCTTGGCGGTGCTGCCGCTGACGCAGACCGAGATCGATGGCACGAATAATCGCTTCATCGAGCGGGCATTCGAGGGGGACATTCCGCACACGGCCGACGCCGCTACGGCTCATCGGATGGACTATGTCGATCGGATCACCCGCGGCGGGATGCCCCTCGCAGTCGGAGAACCCGACGAGATTGCAAGAGGCCGCTGGTTCGCCGGTCATGTGCGGCAGTCTCTTCGCCGCGATGCCGGACAACTCCGCCAGCTGAACCGAGCCTCCGCGTTACCGAAGCTGCTCACCCGAGCGGTGGGGCAGACTGCCGGACTGCTCAACATCACGAAGATCGGCGAGACGCTGGAGGTGTCCCGCGGCACCGCCACCGCTTACCTGGAGCTCCTTGAGTCACTGTTCCTCATCGGCACTTTGCCCGCATGGGGGACCACTGTGTCGTCGCGGAGCGTCGAAGCGCCCAAGGTTCACGTCATCGACTCAGGTATCGGGGCGCATCTGCTCCGACTCAGCCGGCCAAAGCTGGAGCGAGGCGACGCTTCCGCACTTACCGAGTTCGGCCACCTGGTCGAATCCTTCGTCGTTCAAGAGGTCATCCGCCAGACGACGTGGATGGACGATATCGTCACGGCGGGGCACTGGCGCACCCGAGACGACGACGAGGTCGACCTTGTCCTTGAACGCCGTGACGGCGCCATGCTCGGGATTGAGATCAAGGCCGGGGATCATGTCGACTCGAAGCAGCTGTCAGGGCTGCGGAAGCTTCGCGACCGGCTCGGCAGCGCGTTCGTCGCTGGCATCGCTTTCCATCTCGGAAGCAGGGGCTATCAGGTCGAGGACCGGATCCACACGCTTCCTGTAGAACGTCTCTGGGTCTGACATGGACGCTGAGTCCGTGACCGTAGCGAGCCGAGGACTAAAGGCACTCATGCAGGCTCGGGTTGGCTGCCTCGGCTGCGGACAGTTGCATGAAGCAGTGCGGACACGTCGCGCTCGCGGTCGGCTCGCAAGCGCAGGTCCGGCATTCTGGGCACTTGGGGGTAGAGCACTTGCCGCATATCGTGATCGAGCTGTCGACAACAAACACTGCCTCGCAGGCGGCGCTCGGGCACTCGAACTCGACCCGTTCCCAGGACGTCTTGGCACCGAATCGTTGGCTCAAACGGATCACGGCGAACGCATACGCGTACGTGTGGTCAAGCGCGACCTCGGCATGCAGATCGTGCTGCGCCCATCCTGATGCGAACTCGATGCCGCTCGACAAGTCACCATCGGCGGTTCCGTTCCCTTCACCCGCCTGGCCGATCAGTTCCGCGAGGCTCGGTTGCACCCTTCCTCTGGCCGGCGTGTACAACTCGTCTGTGCTGGCACGGGCGAAGGTCACGATGCCACGGTGGTCCGCAACTATGACGACAGCTGAATCCTGTTCGGGGGCAATCTCCACGGCACGCATGGCGACAGCGGCACGCGAGGCGCGGACCTTGCCGTAGACGTCGCTGAGAACTCGAGCGCTCAGCCAACTCCGATCGGGAGCGGCCGTGGCGACCGGAATCAGAACCTCGGCAGCAAAGGCGTCCGCGATCCTCTCCTCCAGCTTCCGAGTCGACTCAGCTGGGAGCGAATAGAGGACGTTCGCCCACTCCGCATGGTGACGTCCTGCTGAGTGGATGCTCCTATTGCTGTCAAGGGCAAGGTGGAGGGGTGATTTGGTCGAGGGCGGTGTGTGCTTGGCGCTCGAGCGTGATCAGGCTCGTATGCGGTCAAGTCCTGGAGTAGTGACTGAACAGACCCCGCGCCAATCCCGTTCCACCTCCGGACCACCTCGACCGTGAGCGGGGCAACTTGTGCCCAGGTCGTCAGACCGCGCCGACCGATGGCGTTTCGCGTCCTGGTGTCCGTGACCAGGTTCTCGACCAGAGCGGCAGGACGGATCGAAGGAAACAGCTCCCCGAAGGTCATTGAACTTGAAGCGATGTCCGGCTCGGGTGCTGCATCTTCCGCGAGCGGCTCGGGGCCAGAGGCGAGGACCGTCCGTGCGAGGTCATTCATCAGTTGTTCGACGCGCTGGCGACCGAGTCCTGGCCATCCCTCGATTTCGTCCAGGCCCATAAAAGAGATGTCGGACCAAGTCGTGAATCCGGCGAAGTTGAACCAGGTTCGCGTCGCGGCAGCGCTCACGAGATGATCCAGAGGTGTCGCATCACCGAGCGTCGGGAACAGATCAGCGAGTGTGATGAGGTTGTCAGCGGACGCGGCATCCGCGTCAGCAGCAGAGATCTCCCCGGCCATCGTCCCTTCTTCCTCGTTGTGGATGGGCGTCAGCGCCCGCAATCCAACGTAGTGGGGTGCTCCGACATCAATGCAGTGCTGGTCTCCCAGTGCAAGTTCTCAAGGGGCTGACATGAGGTCCGGCATCTGACTACCCTGCCCTCCCCGGTGGCAGCAGCCCGCGCCCGCGCGCCTTCGTGACCCAGTCCTGCGTGGTGGAGAGCGGTACGCCGTTGGCGGGCGCCATCGTCGCAGTTGGGTTCCGGTCGCCGTTCTTCGCAAGGCCGGCGTGCTGGAGGGCGACGAGGTCGTAGAAGTCGGGGTCGGTGCGGAGGTCGCCGAGGGGCTTGAAGACGTCCTTGTCGCGGATGGTGCGGCCGCTCGGCAGCACGATCTTCCCACCGGTGAGGGTGCCGATGCGTTTGATGCCGATGAGGCGCTGGTTGATGGCGCCCTCGATCTTCGCGATGGGGATGTCGCGCAGTTGCGAGCCGACGACGGGGTCGCCGGCTCGCCAGGGGAGGAATACGACGCCGGTGACGCGGACCTTCTCAAAGGCGATGACGATCTGGCGCTGCAGGCGGAGGAAGGCGCGGGTGCCGGACTGGTGCTCGACCGGCACCCAACGGGCGCCGGCGACGTCGTTCTCGGCCGGGCCGACCGGCGGGATGAGCTGCGCCCGGGAGGGCGTGGCGTTCCCCCGGGAGCGTGATCGACGCGGCGTTCGGGGAAGGTCCGAAGGCGGGGTTCAGGGGCAGGCCCTTCGTCTCGCTCCGCTCGCTCAGGGAGCGGCCCGGGCGAGGCTGGCCGAGCCAACCCGAGACAGCACGTCGCGCCCGAAAACTGGCACACGAATGGCACAACTCAGTGACTGGGAAGGAGGCAGCGGCAACTACCTCAGGAAAAACCCTGATCCACCGGACTTTAGGTGGTGGCTCCGACGGGCGTCGATCCCGTGACCTCACGATTTTCAGTCGTGCGCTCTACCAACTGAGCTACAGAGCCGTGGCCGGCCGAAGCCGGTCTCCGAAAGAAAAGCCCTCTCCGAAGAAAGGGCT
>JAJYBG010000112.1 GCA_021779075.1 Actinomycetes bacterium
GCGAACACGAGCGAAAGCGGAGAGCGCGTCATCGCCCAGAGCACCCCCGCCATGAGCAGCGCGGCGAGGAGAGCGGCGACGGAGAGACCGCGGCGACGCTGCGGGGCGGGGCGAGCAGGAAGCGGGATGCTGGTTCGGATCGGCATGCTCCAGGCGAGCATGCGCTCGCGCGCGCAACCCGTCGGCGGCCGGGGCGCCGAACCGGGTGCTAGGCCGGCGCAGCCTGTGGAGGACGAGCCGAGCCGACGAGCCCGACGACCTCGATCACGATGACGCTGACATTGTCGCGACCGCCGTTGCCGAGTGCGGCGTCCAGGAGGCGACGCGCCGCAGCGGCCGGGTCGGCGCCCTGGGAAAGAAAGTAGAGCAGCCCATGCGCGGTGAGCTCCTTGGTGAGCCCGTCCGAGCACACCAGGATGCGGTCGCCCGGTGTCACCGGCAGCAGCGCGAAATCCGGCACCGGATCCTCGCTGTAGCCGACGGCGCGCGTGATGATGTTGGAGTGGGGATGCGTCTCGGCCTGCTCCGCGGTGATCTCGCCCGCCTCCACCATCTGCTGCACGAGCGAATGGTCGCGGGTGAGCTGCACGAGCCCGCCCTCCTGGGCGAGGTAAACGCGTGAGTCGCCGATGTTGAACACGAGCCAGTACGGCGCGCCGCCCTGCACGGTGAGCGCCACGCCGGTGATGGTCGTGCCGGTGCCCGGGTCCTCGTCCCCCACGCCCTCGCTCATGTCGGCGACGGCGAGGCGGAGCGCGGTGACGAGCTGCTCCGGCTCGACGAACCCGCCCTCCGCTGCGACGGCCGCCAGCCTCTTCACCACCGCCGAGGAGGCGAACCCGCCGGCCTTGTGGCCGCCCATTCCGTCGGCGACGGCGAAGATCGGCACCCGGGCCAGAACGCTGTCCTCGTTGGCGGCGCGGCGATGCCCCCTGTCGGAGGCGCCCAGCCACGCCAGGCGGAGCTTTGAGCCGTCCGGCAGCACGACGTCGTGACGTCTGCTGCTGCGGCCGATCTGCGTCATAGGCCCATCTAAGCGCCGACAACAGACATTCCGCGCCGTGCGACGCCGAATGCGGAGACGGGCAAAGCCTACCGATTCCGTTGAATTTTGAGCATCTAGATTCGGATTCGCTTGCAGAGGGCCATTCAGACTGACAGAATCGTTCTATGTCGACCCCGATTCGCGCGTCATCCGCCCGACCGCAGCCGCTCGACGACGTCTCCAAGGCCATCATCGAGCAGCTCCAGGAGGATGGCCGGCGCTCCTACGCCGACATCGGCAAGGCGGTGGGCCTCAGCGAGGCGGCCGTGCGGCAGCGAGTGCAGAAGCTCACCGAGTCCGGCGCGATGCAGATTGTCGCCGTCACCGACCCGATGCAGCTCGGCTTCTACCGCCAGGCCATGATCGGCCTGCGCTGCAGCGGCGACACCCGCGTCGTCGCCGATCAGCTCGCCGCCATTCCGGCGGTCGACTACGTCGTGCTCACCGCCGGCGATTTCGACATCCTCGCGGAAATCGTCTGCGAGGACGATGATCACCTGATCTCGCTGCTCAACTCCGAGATCCGGGCCATCCCGGGCGTCTCCTCCACCGAGACGTTCGTGTATCTGAAGCTGCACAAGCAGCTCTACAACTGGGGAACCCGCTGAGCGCGGGGGTTAAGGAAGCCATCATGACCGATGTCTCATCGGCGTACGCAGGTCTGGACATGAGCGACGCCTCGCTGCAGCAGAAGGCGAAAGACCACCTCTGGATGCACATGACCTCGCAGGCACCGGCCGAGGCGGGCCAGGTGCCCATCATCGTGCGCGGCAAGGGCCACACCATCTGGGACAACCACGGCAAGTCGTACATCGACGGCCTCGCAGGCCTCTTCACCGTCAACGCCGGCCACGGCCGCAAGCGCCTCGCCCAGGTGGCGGCGCGCCAGGCGGAGGAGCTCGCGTTCTTCCCGCTCTGGTCGTACGCGCACCCCGCGGCCATCGAGCTCGCCGACCGGCTGGCCGACTATGCACCGGGCGACCTCAACCGGGTCTTCTTCTCCACCGGCGGCGGCGAGGCCGTCGAGACCGCGTTCAAGCTCGCGAAGAACTACTGGAAGCTGGTGGGCAAGCCCTACAAGACCAAGGTCATCTCGCGTGCGGTCGCCTACCACGGCACCACGCAGGGCGCACTCGCCATCACCGGCCTGCCGTCGCTCAAGGCGCAGTTCGAGCCTCTCACCCCAGGCGGGTTCCGCGTGCCGAACACCAACTACTACCGCGCCGAGGAGATGGGCTTCCCGGGCGGCACCGAGGAGGAGTTCGGCCTCTGGGCCGCGAACCGCATCGCGGAGATGATCGAGTTCGAAGGCCCCGAGACCGTCGCCGCCGTGTTCCTCGAGCCCGTGCAGAACTCGGGAGGCTGCTTCCCGCCGCCTCCCGGCTATTTCCAGCGCGTGCGCGAGATCTGCGACCGGTACGACGTGCTGCTCGTCAGCGACGAGGTCATCTGCGCCTTCGGGCGCATCGGCGGCATGTTCGCCTCAGCCGAGCTCGGCTACCAGCCCGACATGATCACCTGCGCCAAGGCCATGACGAGCGGCTACTCGCCGATCGGCGCAACCATCGTCAGCGACCGGATCTACGAGCCGTTCCGCACGGGCGAGAACAACTTCTACCACGGCTACACCTTCGGCGGTCACCCCGTTTCGGCGGCCGTGGCGCTGGAGAACCTCGACATCTTCGAGGAGGAGGGCCTCAACCAGCGCGTGCGCGACAACTCGCCGTTGTTCCGCGCCGAGCTCGAGAAGCTGCTCGCCCTGCCGATCGTCGGCGACGTGCGCGGTGCCGGGTACTTCTTCGGCATCGAGCTCGTCAAGGACAAAGCGACCAAGGAAACCTTCACCGACGAGGAGTCGGAGCGCATCCTCAAGGACTTCATCTCGCATCGGCTCTACGAGAACGGCCTCTACTGCCGTGCCGACGACCGCGGCGACCCGGTGATCCAGCTCTCGCCGCCGCTCACCATCGGCCCGGCAGAGTTCACCGAGATCAGGCAGATCCTCGAGGGCGTGCTCGCCGAGGCCTGGGGTCGGATCTAGCCGGATCGCGGCAGATCGAACGCGCTGTCGGGCAGCACTCCCTCGTCGAGCGCTGCCCGCAGCCGTCTCGCCGCCCGGTTGCTCGGGTCGAGCTCGATCGCGCGATCGAGCAGCCGAGCGGCGATCGAGCTCTGCCCGCGCAGCCAGTGGTCGTAGGCGACCAGCAGGAGACCCGCCGGCCGCCTGCGGCGCGGCAGCGCAGCCTCGACGTCGGCCGCGATCATAGCGGCCAGCTCGGCGATGTCGTCGGCGATCGCCTCGCCGCCGGGGTCGCCCGGTGCAGGCATGTCGAGTTCGCCGAGCGGGTGCCTGGCCCCGTCCGAGTACCGCGCCCAACCGTCCGCCGCGACGCAGAGCACGTCATGCACGCGAAAGCCGCCGCGGTCGAGTTGCTCGGCGAGCAGTGCCGCGAGGGCACGCTGAGGCGGGGATTCCGCCTCGAATGCCTCATCCGTGTAGATGGCGACGACGACGGCCTCGACGTGCGGCAGCCGGCAGAGCATGCCGGTGATCGCCGACACCGCCTGGCCGCCGGCGGAGGCGGGCGGCAGGTCGAAGCGCAGGGTGGAGGCCCGGGCGCCGGCGTGCACCGAGAGCAGCACGACGCTGTCGCGCGGCCGGTAGCCGAGCAGGCGCGGCACGGTCGCGAGCACGTCGCGCGGCGAGCGGAGGCGGATGACGGACTGGTCGGGGCTGGTCATAGCGGGATGGTGCGGGCCGCCCCCGACACCGCCATGCCGCGCCGCCGAGGCACGGCAGCGATCGCACGGTCGCGCGGCCCTGTGGAGGGCGACTACGCCTCGTCGACGACCGCGCCGGCGAACTGCGCGTTGTAGAGCCTCGCGTAGGGGCCGCCCGCCGCGAGCAATCCGGTATGCGTGCCCTGCTCGACGATGCTGCCGTGCTCCATGACGAGGATGAGGTCGGCATCGCGGATCGTCGAGAGCCGGTGCGCGATGACGAAGCTGGTGCGCCCCTGCCGCAGCACGCTCATCGCCTGCTGCACGAGGAGTTCGGTGCGGGTGTCGACCGAGCTCGTCGCCTCGTCGAGGATGAGGACCATCGGGTGGGCGAGGAAGGCGCGGGCGATGGTGAGCAGCTGCTTCTGGCCGGCCGAGACGTTGGAGCCCTCGTCGTCGATGACAGTGTCGTAGCCGCCCGGGAGCGCTCGGACGAAGCGATCGACGTAGGTCGCCTTGGCCGCCTCGACGATCTCGTCCTCGGTGGCATCCGGCCGGCCGTAGGCGATGTTCTGGCGGATGGTTCCGGAGAACAGCCACGTGTCCTGCAGCACCATGCCCATGAGCTGCCGCAGTTCGCCGCGGCTCATGGTCTGCGTGTCGACGCCGTCGACGAGGATGCGGCCGCTCTGAGGGTCGTAGAAGCGCATCAGGAGGTTGACGAGCGTCGTCTTGCCCGCACCGGTGGGGCCGACGATCGCGACGGTCTG
>JAJYBG010000113.1 GCA_021779075.1 Actinomycetes bacterium
AGGTCAGGAGATCGCGTCGATGTAGACGGGCTTGGCGGTGGTGGTGGCGGCCAGGGGGCGCAGGGCGTTCAGCGCGGCGAGGCGCCGGCCGAGGTCGGCCTTGGTGTCGTGGGCGCGCTCGAGCAGATCGGCCTGCGCGGCGAGCAGGCGCCGGGTGCGCTCGCGCAGCTCCTCGGGCAGCGGCGGCATGCCGACCGGGGCATCCCACCGCGGCACCTCGCCGCCCGCGGCCGCGGCGGCGAGATCCGTCTCGATTCGCTCGAGGACGGATTCCCAGAGCGTCAGTGACTCAGGCGACGCCACGTTCGGCGCCGGATGCCTGCAGCGAGAGCGCGGCCTGCGTCCACGACTCGCGCAGCGGCGTCATGAGGCGCAGCGCCTCGCGGGTGCGCTCGATGTCGCGGTTGAGGTTGGCGGCGGCGAGCGCGTTCTTCACATAGACGTAGATCGCGAAGAGGCGGTCGGCGCCGTCCCAGACGTCCATGCGCAGCGTGAGCTGAAGCTCGGTGATGATGTCCTGCGCGTGCATGAGGTGCCCATGCGCCTCGATCCATTCCTCCGCGAGCTGCGCGGCTTCCGCGCGCTGCATGTCGAGCACGAGGCGGTCATACAGCATGACGACGAGCTGGGCAGGGGTCGCCGAGAGCACGCTCTCGCGGGTGTAGGCGGTGCGGGCCTGAAGCGCGTTGGTCATGGGATCGCTTTCTTCCGAGGTTGGGATCAGGAGGATTTCTTGGTGGACGACGACGAGGTGCCGTTCAGCGAATCGAAGTACGAGGTGAGGAACGAGCCCTGCGAGTTGATCTGGCTGATCATCGTCTCCATGTAGGAGAACTGCTGCTCGAGCTGCGTCTGCTTCTGGGTGAGCAGTGTCGCCATGTCGGTGGACTTCTGCTGCATCGCCGCGATGGTGTCCTTCTCGCCCGAGATCTCGGTCGAGAGCGATCCCGCGGTCGGGTCCGAGACATTCGTCGCGACCTGGGAGACGCGCGAGGTGACCGTGGCGAGCAGGGATTGCGTGCCGGCCGGGTCGTTCGTCATCGCCGTCTGGAACGTGCTCGAGTCGAAGGTGATGTTGCCGTTCTCGTCCAGGTTGATCCCGATCGACGAGAGCGAGGTGCCGTTGGCGTCTAAGGTGAGCGCGTCGGTGAGGTCCTGTGCTGCGGTGCGCACCGTCGAGTCGGTCGTGAACGGGCCCAGGTTCGTCGTGGTCGCGCCGCTCGTCGGGTCGGTCGACGTGGAGGCGGTCGAGCCTTGCTGGACGAGTGCGAGGATGTTCTGCACCGAGGTGACGAGACCCTGTACGGTGCTCGCGTCGGCCTGGGTGTCCTGGCTGACATCGAGACTGATCGCGCCGGAGCTGAGGCCTTTGACCGCCAGCGTGACGCCGGGCAGCACAGTGGCGAAGGTGTTCGTGCTCGATGTGACGGCCTGCGCGGCGCTCGTTCCGGCCCAGAGCGTGATCTGGGCGTCGGCCGCCTGGGTGAGGTTGGTGCCGCCGAGGCCGGCGATGATGTCCTGGCCGCCGGCGGTGATGCTGTACGCGCTGCTCGCCCCCGTCGAGGTGGACTGGAGCTGGAGGCGGTAGAGCGGGTTGCCCGAGCCGTCGGTGCCGGCCTGCACCTTGGTCGCCGTGACGCCGGCGCCTGCGCCGTTGATCGCGGCCGCTACGTCATCGAGGCTGGTGGATGCGGCGGTGACGTTGATGGTGCCCGTCGACGTGGTGATCGCGAGGCCGGTGCTCGCGGTCCAGGTCGACATCGCGGCGGTGACGTCGCTCTGGCGCGCGGCGAGCCGGTCGACGCTGAAGCTGAGGTTGCCGGCTGCGGCGGTCGAGGTGGCGGACGCGGACGCGACAGACGGGTCGGACACCGTCGCCGCCATCGCGTTCGCCGTGTAGCTGCCGGTGAACGGCGCGGTCGCCGTGGCGAGCGAGGCGAACTGAGAGTTCAGCGTCTGCAGTGCGGACATCGTCCGCTGCTCGCTGGTGATCTGGTTGTTGAGCAGGGTCTGGGGCAGCGTGGCGTTGGCCATCAGCTTGGCGATGATGCTCGAGGTGTCGAGGCCGGACGCGAGTCCGCTGAGTTGGGTCGCCGAGGTGGTGGACGTGCTGGAAGCGATGGTCATCGCTGCCCCCTTGGATCGCTACTAGTTGCCGAGGAGCTTGAGGATGCCCTGCTGGCTGGAATTCGCCTGGGCGAGCATGGAGACGCCGGCCTGCTGCAGGATCGACGCTTGCGAGTAGGTGACCATCTCGCTCGCCATGTCGGTGTCCCGGATGCGGCTGTTCGCGGCGGAGAGGTTCTGACCCTGGATCGCGAGCGACTGCACCGTGTCCGAGAAGCGGTTTTCGTCGGCGCCGAGGGTGGCCTGGCCGGTCGAGACGGCGCTGATGGCGGCATCCGCCGCCGTGATGACGGCCTGGGCAGTGCCTGCCGTCGCGGAGATCGGCGTCGCGAGTGCGGCATTGAGCGTCGTGACCGCGCCGCCGGCGCCCGTGAGGTTGACGTTGGCCACGGCGACGACGTCGGTGGCCGCGTTCGTCCCGGTGCCGACCTGGAAGTTCGTCGCCGGCGTCGAGCCGTCGAACAGCTTGATGCCGTTGAACGAGGTGCCGTTGCCGATGCGGGTGAGCTCCTGGCTGAGCTGGCCGATCTCGGTGTTGATGGCACCGTACGAGTCGGTGGTGTTGGTGCCGTTGGCGCCCTGGACGGCGAGATCCCGGATGCGGTGGAGGATCGACTGCACCTGCGTGAGCGCTCCGTCCGCGGTCTGCAGCATCGAAATGCCGTCCTGCGCGTTGCGCTGCGCGACGGCGGTACCGGAGACCTGCGCCTGCAGGCCCTCCGAGATCGCGAGGCCGGCCGCATCATCACCGGCGGTATTGATGCGGTAGCCGCTCGAGAGGCGCGCGAGCGCCTGCTGGAGCTTGCCCTGCGTGTTGTTGAGGTTGTTGTAGGCCTCGAGTGCAGGGACGTTCGTGTTGACGGAGAACCCCATGGCTTCTCTCCTCGACTGGGATCGGCATCCGCGGATGGATGCTGGTAACCCGGACTATCGCCGAGTGAGCCGATCTCGTTAGCACCGTGTCTTGCGCTCGGCGGCACAGGCGTCGACGGCGCCGGCCGGGGTGATCCCTTACCCCGGCCGGCACCGCCGACGCCTGGCGGTGGCCGACTAGCCGAGGAGCTTCAGGATGCCCTGGTTGCTCGCGTTCGCCTGGGCGAGCATGGAGACGCCGGCCTGCTGCAGGATCGACGACTGCGAGTAGGTGACCATCTCGCTGGCCATGTCGGTGTCCTGGATGCGGCTGTTCGCGGCGGAGAGGTTCTGGCCCTGCACCGCGAGGTAGGACGACGCGTGGGCGAAGCGGTTCTCGGCAGCACCGAGAGTCGCCTGGCCGGTCGAGACCGAACTGATCGCGGTGTCGACAGCGGTGATGACCGCCTGCGCCGTGGTGTTGTCCGAGATCGGCGTGCCGAGCGTGGTCGACAGCGTGGTGATCGAGCCGGCGGCGCCGGTGAGGTTGACGTTGTTCACGGCGACGGTGTCGGTCGCCGCCGCGCCGGTGCCGACCTGGAAGGTCGTCGACGCGGTCGAGCCGTCGAACAGCTGGATGCCGTTGAACGAGGTGCCGTTGCCGATGCGGGTGAGTTCCGCGCTGAGCTGGCCGATCTCGGTGTTGATGGCGCCGTAGGAACCCGTCGTGTTGGTGCCGTTGGCACCCTGCACGGCGAGGTCGCGGACGCGGTGGAGGATGCTCTGGACCTGGGTCAGAGCGCCGTCCGCGGTCTGCAGCATCGAGATGCCGTCCTGCGCGTTGCGGCTGGCGACCGCGGTGCCGGACACCTGCGCCTGCAGGCCCTCCGAGATCGCGAGGCCTGCAGCGTCATCGCCGGCGGTGTTGATGCGGTAGCCGCTCGAAAGGCGGGCCAGCGACTGCTGGAGCTTGTTCTGCGTCGACGACAGGTTGTTGTACGCCGAGAGGGCAGCGATGTTGGTGTTGACAGAGAATCCCATGATCGTCTCTCCTTGACTGGGTTTCACCCGCCCATCCGTAGGCAGGTGTTCTTGCACCGGGTTCTATCGGTCCCCGGGGGTCGTGCGTTAGTTCGTTCCGAGCCTCAGCCCGCGGTGGGGCGCATCCGCTGCGAAGCGGGGAGTGCGCGCTCGCGGAACGCGTCGAGGTACGCGACGGTTCGCGGGGTCGTCTTGCGTTCGGGCTCCTCAACGGGCTCGCTGTCGCCGTAGAACTTCTCGAGGCCGGCCTTGAGCAGGGCGATTGCCTGGGCGCGCTGCTGCGAGACGGCCGAGTGAGTCACGCCCAGTTCCTCAGCCAGCTCGGTGACGGAGCGATCCTCGAAGTAGACGGCCTTGACGATGTCGCGGAGGCGCTCGGGCAGCGACTCGACGGCGTGGTGGACGAAGTCGAGCCGCTCGTTGATGAGGGCCGCCTCGTCGGGCGTGATCTGGGGTGAAACGATCGTCTCGACCGCGTAG
>JAJYBG010000114.1 GCA_021779075.1 Actinomycetes bacterium
GGAACTCAGGCCCGAGGTGATGTTCGGTGCGGCCGGGACGCTCCTGCCCGACGCATCCTTTGTGTCGGTGGGCCGTGAGGTCGCGGAGGAAGCCGGTGCGGCGGGCGGCTCGATGGTCTGTGCGGAGGCGGCGACGCCCGTGCACAAGAGGAGCGAGGCGAACATTGTGGCCGGGCTCGGGCTGAAGCGGAACCTTGCATTCATGGGAATCTGGAGGCGTGAGTCTGAAGTTGGACGGACGTGACGTTGAAACGTCGGCGCGGCGGAAGATGCGGACGGGGTCGCCGGCCGTCGCCGCCTGGACGACGGCCGGCGCGATCCCGCGCGCAGGAAGACCGGACAGCGGCCCCTGGGGCCGCGGGAGGAACGGTCAGGCCTTCCAGACCTGGCCCGGCTTCGTCGACACGGAAGCGAGCGCGTTGCGGGTGTCGACGATGCAGGGCGCCCATTCGGCGAGCTCCTGGTAATTCACGCTGGCGTGATTCGTGGCGATGATCACCGCATCGAATGCCGCGATGGTCTCTCGATTCCACGCCACCGAACGGGTGCCGGCCCACTGCGGGTGCTCGCGGGTGGGTTTGATCACCGGGACGTACGGGTCGTGATACGCGACGGTCGCTCCACGGCGGTGGAGCATCTCCATCAGGACGTAGCTCGGCGACTCACGCTCGTCGTCGACGTTCGGCTTGTACGCGAGGCCGAGGATCAGGACCTTGCTGCCCTTGATCGAGGCTTGGCGCTCGTTCAGCGCGTCGGCGAGCCGGTGCACGACGTACTCGGGCATCGCGGTGTTGATCTCGCCGGCGAGTTCGATGAACCGGGTGTGCTGTCCGTATTCGCGGGCCTTCCACGTCAGGTAGAAGGGATCGATCGGAATGCAGTGTCCGCCGAGGCCGGGACCCGGGTAGAAGGCCATGAAACCGAACGGCTTCGTCTTCGCGGCCTTGATCACCTCCCACACGTCGATGTCCATCGCGCTGTACACGACCTTGAGCTCGTTCACCAGGGCGATGTTCACGCTGCGGAAGGTGTTTTCGAGGAGCTTCGTGGCCTCTGCCACGCGGCACGACGAAACGGGGACAAGGGTCTTGATGGCGATCGAGTAGATCGACATCGCCCTGGCGAGGCACGCGGGCGTGTAGCCGCCGACGACTTTAGGAATCGTGGCAACGACGCTGCTGGGATTGCCCGGGTCTTCGCGCTCGGGGGAGAAGGCGAGGTGGAAGTCGGTCCCCGCCTTGAGGCTGGATCCCTGCTCGAGCACCGCGCGCAGATCCTCGTCGGTGGTGCCGGGGTATGTCGTCGACTCGAGCACGACCACGGTGCCCGGACGGAGGTGCGGCGCGATCGCCTTGCCGGTGTCGACAATGTACGAGATGTCCGGCTCGCGATTCTTGTTCAGGGGCGTCGGCACGCAGATGATCACGGCATCGCAGCTGCGGATCCGCGAGAAGTCGGTGGATGCGGCGAAGCGCTTCGACGCGAGCATCGCGGAGATGTGCTCGGGAGCGATGTGCTTGATGTAGCTGCGACCGGCGTTCAGGGCGTCGACCTTCGCCGAGTCGATGTCGAGTCCGGTCACGTTCGCACCACAACGCGCGAACTGCAGCGAGAGCGGCAGTCCGACATAGCCCAAGCCGACGACGCAGATGTCGGCGAGGGGAGTCTTGTGGGTGCCGAGGGCCTCGGCTTGCTGGAGGCGGCTCGAGGATTGTTGCCCGAGCTCGATGGTCTTTGGGGTCTCGACGTTGTCGATGGCGTCTGTGGGTGTATGCATGGATGAGTGTTTTAGCTGACGTGTGGCTGTTCCGGAGCCGCTGCCGGGAAGAAGAGGAAGCGCGCGTAGGCGTACGCCAGGGTCTCGCCGAATACGTTTCGCACGCCGTGGCTGTAGCGCCACCAGCGGCGCGCGTCGTAATCGGGAGCGGGGACCGCGATGATTCCGACCTTGTATCGGGGCCCCAGCGCCTTCTCGAAGAGGAGCCGTGTGCGGCGGGCGTGGACGTCCGCGGTGACAATGTTGACCGCGCGGGTTCCGCTGTCGTGCGTCTCGAGCCAGGCGCGAAGGGCGACCGCGGCGGAGTACGTGCGATCGCGTGCAAGCACGCGCGACGGCGCGGAGGCAACCCGCGCCGGGTCGATGCCCGCAGCCCGAAGGCGTCCCGCGGCGATGTTGGCGGTGGTGCTGTAGTCGTTCACGTATCCGCCGAGACCCTCGGCCGGGCCGCCGGTGGCTATGACCGCCCTGTAGTGGCGCGTGTTGAACTCGTCCACGGCGGCCTGGATCGCGTACTCGTGTATCCATCCCTCGACGACCAGAACATCCGCATCGGTGCGTTGGGTGACCGCGAGGAACGGGTGAACCGACGCCGTGAAAAGGGCGCCCGAGGCGATCAGCATCAGGACCAGGAGGAGCCAGCCGCGGGCGGACAGCCCCCAGCGCGGTCGCTGATTGAAGACGCCAAAGCAACGCTCCTGGGTGGGAGAAACCTGCATGGGGTGATGCCTGGTGTGCTGCGGGCCCGACGCCCGCAACGGAGTTCAGGAACGCGAACGCTCGCGAACGCTGCGTCGAAGGCAGTCTTCGGCGGCCGCCCATACGCGAGGGGTGATGGCCTCCCACGTCCAGTTCTGCAGAAACGCCTGCCAGGCGTTCCCGGCCAGCGCGGCGCCGGCGACGGGATCTCGCAGCAGTTGAATGCACGCATCGGCAAAGCGCGCCGGCCTGTCGGCGAGACGAAGATGGTGGCCATCGCGCACTTCGTAGCCGAACGCCCCGTAGTGAGTGGACACGACCGGACACTTGCGGCTGAAGGCGTCGGCGATCTTGATCCGGGTGCCGCCTCCATAGCGGATCGGGTTGATCATCGCCGACCAGGTCGCGATCTCGGCCGCCGGGTCGGACACCCAGCCAAGCGGGTCGACGTCGGGATCGGTGGGGCGGTCCGCGCCATCGGTTCCCTTTCCGACCATGCGCAGTCGCACGCCGGGCACGGCGGCACGGACGAGCGGCCAGACGTCGCGCAGGAACCAGCGCATGCCGTCCAGATTGGGACCATGCGAGTAGAGCCCGATGAAGCCGAGGAGGGGGCGCTCCGCGCGGACATTGCGAACCGGCTCCACGGCGGGCCGCGCAAAGCCGTTCGGAATGACGTGGACCCGGGAGCTGCCGAGATAGCGGCGATCGGCCTCGCTGCAGACCGACAGTGTCGTGAAGCGCCGGCCGTAGGCGCGCTCCCTCTGGCGCAGGATGGCCCAGTGCGCGCGCCGCTTCACCGCCTGGAGCAGGCCCGGTGTGGTTGCGGTGCGATAGCACGTGCTGGGAACGTCATCGACATCGAGGTGGGTGTGCGGCCAGCGCCAGAGTTGCAGAATGTTCGGCGTGCGGCCGTTCATCACCCACACGAGGTCGTACTCGTGAAGATAGCGGCTCATCCGTTCACGGTCGGCGACTGACGTCACGACGCCGTGGAGGTTCAGGTAACCGGGGTCGAGGGCCCAGCGCAGCTTGCTCGACGCTCCGCGGTTGAGGGCCGCGTGCTCGTGCATCGGCGGCTCGCAAGCGAACTCCGCCGCGCTGCTTTCGCGCGCCGCCTTGTTGTCCGCATTTGAGCCGACCACCAGCAGGCTGACGCCGCCCACCTTCTTGAGTGCACGGGCGACGTTCAGTGCCCGCATCTGCCCGCCGAACGAATCGCCGAGCGGCCAGGAGGGCGTCACAAACAGGATTCTGGGACTGTGGAGGGTCACGAGCCGGTGGAAGTTGAGGCGCGGAGATTCCCCGCGTTGGCGACGCCGGGCACCGACGGCGCCACATAACAGGCATCGCACCAGTCGGTGGCTCCATGGATCCGAACCTGGTTGTAGAAGTCGACCAGACGGTAGCCGAACGAGGAGAGGAAGGTGTGGAGTTCGATGAAGGAGGCCTGCCGCACGTACATGGGCACGAAGTTGACCTCGACGATGACCGCGCGGATCAGTCCTGCCTGCAGCAGGCGTGTGGCTCCGCGCAGAACCTCGAGCTCGTAGCCCTGCGTGTCGGACTTCAGGATGTCGATGTGCCCGATGTTGTGCTCGGCCGCGTAGCCATCGAGCGTCTGGAGCTTCACGTCGGTCGAACCGATCTGCGCAAACGAGTGGATCATCGGGTTCTCCGGGTCCTGATCGAGCGGAAGGACCGAGTTGAGCCGGTTGCCGGAAAATTGATTGAGGCGGACCGAACCGCACCCTGATCCGACCGCGACGTTTTCAACAACGACCCGGGGGGACGCGAACCTCCGGCGGAGGAGGGCGCAACAGGCCTCATCCGGCTCGAAGGCCACGATGTTCGCCTTGGGAAACGCGGAAAGAAACTCCTGGACGGTCTCTCCGTCATTCGCGCCCACGTCGAAGATCAAGGGGTCCGGCTTGCGGCCGGTCAGCACGGAGAGGTCACGGACGGGGTCGATGCCGCGGACCTTGCTGGGGCGCAGGTTCACCAGTC
>JAJYBG010000024.1 GCA_021779075.1 Actinomycetes bacterium
CTGCCGCGCCACCGTCGAGCGGTTGAGCCCGTGCGCCTGCGCGATATCGGTCGCGCGGCAGCCGGGGGTGTCGCGGATGAACGTGAGCAGCGAGTGCTCGACGAACGACAACGGCCCTGTTGCACGGCGCACCCGTGCGACGTGATTGCGCGACAGTGTCATCAGCTCGTCGAAGAGCTGCTCGATCTCGCGCGTCCTCGCACGATCCACGGCGGCCATGGGCACGACCCTAGAACGATCCGCGATGCGGCGGTAGGAGTAAACCCCGAGGTCTTCGGGCCGCACCCGATCGCCGGGAGGAACCCGAAGTGTGCGCCCTGCAACCCGGACAGGATCAGTCTCGTCGAACGACGAGTGCCCTCTCTGCGCGAGGGCGACTGGTCGGGGTGGCGGGATGTGAACCCGCGGTCTCGTCGTCCCGAACGAAGCGCGCTACCAGACGGCGCCACACCCCGCGCTCACCGGGTTCAGCCACTGACGGGTGCGCACTTCGCCCGGACGTCCGCGAACCTCTCATCGAAACAGAGTGGTCGCGGTCCGGCAGGCCCAGCCCGCCTGGTACCCCGGGACCACAAAGCGGGTCGGATCGCCCGGGTCGAGCGCTGGAGTGCAGCGTCACGGTCCCCGCCCTGAGGCGTGGCCCGGAGTGCCCGCTCGGACGGCGATGCCCCCGGTGGCGTACCGGGGGCATCGCATCCGGGCGCGGATCAGTCGACGTAGGGGAGCTGGATCTCCGCGACGTCCTGGTTCTCGAGGTTCACCACGATGTTGTCCGGGTTCCGGGTGGTGAGCCAGATGAGCTCCTCCGTGTGGCTGAGGTTGCCCTCGATGTGCGGGACGAACGGCGGGACGTACACGAAGTCGCCCTCCTCCATCGTCACGATCTCCTCGTAGCGCTCGCCGAAGCGGATGAAGCCGTGTCCCTTGAACACGTAGCCGCCGGTCTCCGCCTCACCGTGGTGGTGCGCGTCGGAAATCTCGCCGGGACCGGTCACGACCTTGCCGAACCAGAGGTCTTTGACCGCGGTGTTCTCCTTGCTCACGCCGGAGTACCGCTTCGCGTTCTGCGTCTGGCCCGGCGCCATGGGCAACTCGTCCTTGCGCTGCACGCTGAGCTTCTTGAGTTTGGTCTCGTCCATTTCCTTCTCCTTGCTTTCTCTTGATGATTCCCGGCTACGCCTCTTCGGCGACCGGGTTGGTCAGGGCTCCGAGGCCGTCGATCTCGATGCGGACGACATCGCCGGGGAAGAGGAACAGGGCCGGCTCGCGGCCGTCGCCTACGCCGCCGGGGGTGCCGGTCGCGATCACATCGCCCGGCTCGAGCGCGGTCCATTCCGTGATATAAGCGATGAGATCGGCGACGCCGAAGACAAGCTCCTCGAGGCGGGAGTCCTGCACGGTCACGCCGTTCACGGAGGTGCGGATCCGCTGAGGCCCGACCTCGCCGAACTCGTCGGCGGTGACGATCCACGGACCGAGCGCGCCGCTGCGCGGGAAGTTCTTGCCGGGGGTGAACTGCGCAGTGTGCCGCTGGTAGTCGCGGAGCGAGCCGTCGTTCATGATCGTGTAGCCGAGGACGTGATCGAGCGCGTCCCCGGCGGCGACATGCCGGCCTCCCTTTCCGATCACGACGGCGAACTCGCCCTCATAGTCGAATCTGGTGCTGTTCCGCGGCGCGACGAGCGGCTCGCCACTGCCGACGAGGGTGTCGGGGAAGCGGGTGAAGATGACCGGCTTCGCCGGCAGTTCGCGACCCATCTCCCTGATGTGGTCGGCGTAGTTGAGGCCGACGCAGAGGATCTTGTGCGGGTCGACGACCGGCGGGTCGAGTTGCAGCTGCGAGAGCTCGATCGTCGGCGCGGTGCCCACCGCGCCGAGCGCGGCCTCGTAGCGGCCGGAGCGGAGCGCCTCGCCGAGACCGGCGAGCCCGGTGACGGCACCGAGATCGTGCACGACGCTGTCCTGGAGGACCCCCCACGACTGCCGTCCGTTCGATGCGAACGCTACGATCCTCACGTTGTCGACTCTCCATTCGGGCCCGGTACTTCCGACCTCATCAGTATCCGGCGAGATGGATATGAACTAGCAGTCGTTCGTATTATTTGTCCCACGAGGAGGGACGATGAGTCGAGGAGCAACGGACCGGCCAGCACCGATCAACGGCATCGACGCGGTGCTCGGCGCGCTCGAGCTGCTCGACGAGCGGGACCGGGTCACCATCGGCGACGTCGCCGCCGCCCTCGGTCTCAGCCGTTCCGCGGCGCACCGGCTCATGACCGCGCTCACCCGAGCCGGGTACGCGGTGCTCGGTCGCAGCGGTCGCGGCTACTCTCCGGGGCGTTCGCTCTTCGCCATGTCCAAGGTGCCGGCGCTCGATCCGGCCGTGCGGCTGCGCCTCAGACCGGTGCTCCAGACGCTTCGCGAGCGCACCGGCGAGTCAGTGCACAGCGCCGTGCTCACCGGCGACCACGTGCTCGTCGTCGACGGCCGCCGCTCCGCCTACAGCGCCGACATCGGGCTTCGCATCGGCATGACCGCACCGGCGAACACGATGGCCGCCGGGAAGCTGCTGCTCGCCGCGATGCGCGACGAAGGGGTCGAGGCGCTGATGCCGACGCCGATGCTGCGCCGTTCGCCGCAATCGATCGCGACCATGGACCGTCTGCTCCCAGAGCTCGACGCGATCCGACGCCTCGGCTGGTGCCGTGCCGTGCAGGAGTCCGAGCCGGGCGTGAACTCGATCGCTGTGCCCCTCGACGGCGCCACCCGGGCGACCCGGCTCGCGCTCGTCGTCTCGGTCCCCCTGAAGCGCGGCCGGCCGCACCGCCTTGCCGAACTCGCCGCGGCGGCGAGCGACGTGGTCGCCGAATTCGCCGCCCGGGGGGTCGTCACGCCGTGGCGGCTCCGTCGCTGAATCCATCGATGGACGAATCCCGCCGCGGGATCGCGCCAAGCGCTACCGGCTCCAGCCCGAGCACCGTCTGCTTCGCGTTTCGGCCGCCGTGACCGCTGCCATCGCCGCGCCGTCAGTCGGCGTCGTCGCGACGGGAGTCGACGACGCCGACGAGCTTCCAGATCGCGGGGAGCAGCGCCGCGGCGCCGAGCCATTTCACGACGCCGCCGAGGATGAACGGGGTGACGCCGAGGCTGAGGATGGTCTCCGGGTCGTTCGGCAGCCCCATCGCACCGAGGACGATGGCCATGTAGGGCACCCCGATGAGGAACGGGATGATCGAGGCGGCGCCGAACGCGGCCAGGGACAGCACGGGCTTGCGGTCCCAGCGGTGTTCGGCGAGCCAGCCGATGAGAGCAGCGGCGGGGGCGAAGCCGATGATGAACCCGAAGGAGGGCTGGAGCACGTAGGCGGGGCCGGCGATCGCATCGGCGAAGACCGGGACGCCGGCGAGGCCGAGGGCGAGGTAGGCGGTGAGGGCGATCGTGGCGCGGCGGGTGCCGAGGGCGGCGCCGACGAGGACGACGGCAAGGGTCTGCCCGGTGATCGGGACCGGCCACATCGGAACCTCGACCTTCGCTAATCCGGCGGTCACCGCGACTCCGGCCGCGATCAGCAGCACGTCGGTGAGAACCCCGCGCCGCGGAACGAACCGATCGGCGAGGGTCGGGCGGAGGATGGACGCCGGGGTGGCGATCGTGCTCATGCGTGGCTCCTGTTCGGGGTCGGGCTCGGTCCGGTCATTCCGGTCGCATCGCGACAAGGAAGCCGGAGGTGAAGGTCATGACGGTCTCGTCGCGCTGGTTCAGCACCTGGTAGTCGAGGGACCACACGCCGTTGCCGGCCTTGCGCGTGGGGCGGGTCTCGCGGACGGTCGCCTCAGCGCGGATGGTGTCGCCGATGAGCACCGGCTTCGAGGCGCGGACGGCGTCGAGTCCGAGCCAGGCGACGACCTTGGAGAAGTACCCGGTCTGCGTCGTGAGGCCGAGCGCGACCGAGAGGGTGAGCGGGCCGTGTCCGATCCGCTCGCCGAAGGGGGTGCCCGCAGCGAAGTCCTTGTTGATGTGGAACTCGACGATGTCGCCGGTGAGCCCGGCCCAGCTGACGAGGTGCGCCTCGGTGATCGTGATGCCGGTGGAGGCGAGGACGTCGCCGACCTGCAGATCGTCCCAGTAGTGCTCAGGGAACGCTATCCTGCGTCCGACCACCGCGGCATCGTCGCTCATCGTCTCCACTTCCTCCTCCGTCGCGGGCCTCGTCGCCGGCGATCGTTGGCCGATCGTCGTTCAATGGACTAACGTACACTCGTTCATATAAATGCAGAGGCAAATCCGGAGGTCGATGATGACGAGCCAGGCCGAAGACGCCCAAGCCACGGCTACGGTGCACGAACGTCTCGCCGAGGTGCTCGCCGGGGCGCGGCTCGGCGGATCCGAGAAGAGCCGCCAGAAGATCCTCGAGTCCGGCAAGCTTCTGGTCCGCGACCGTCTGCGGCTGTTCTTCGACGACGAGGACTACGTCGAGGACGGCCTGCTGGCCCGCTACAGCGAGGGCTTGCCCGGCGACGCAGTGGTCTGCGCCTACGGCTTCGTCGACGGCCGCAAGGTCTGTGTCATAGCAAACGACTACAGCGTCAAGGCCGGCACCTGGGGAAGTCGGACCTTCGAGAAGATCACCTTCGCCCAGGAGACCGCGGTCGCCGCCGGCATCCCGATCGTCTATCTCTTCGACTCCGCCGGGGCCCGTATCGACGAGCAGTTCGAGTCCTTCGCCGGGCGCCACGCCTGGGGGAACATCTTCTACAACCAGGTGCAGATCTCCGGCCGCGTCCCCCAGGTCTGCGCGCTCTTCGGCCCCTCCCCGGCCGGCTCCGCCTACGTGCCGGCGCTGTGCGACATGACGATCATGGTCCGCGGGAACGCGACCGCCTACCTCGGCTCGCCTCGGCTCGCCGAGATGGTCACCGGAGAGAAGGTGACGCTCGAGGAGATGGGTGGGGCGGAGATGCACTCCACCATCTCCGGGCTCTCCGACGTCCTCGTCGAGGACGACCTCGAGGCGCTGAACGCGATCCGGGTGTGGCTCTCGTTCCTCCCGCCGAACTGGGAGAAACCCGCGCCGATCGCAGCGGCTGCCGCGCCGCGCCCCGGACGTGCACTCAGCGAGATCGTCCCGCTGCGCGAAGCCGAGGTGTTCGATATGGAGGAGTTCATCGAGTCGCTCGTCGACGAGGGCAGCTACTTCCCGTACAAGGAGCTCTTCGCACCGGAGCTCATCACGGGCTTCGCCCGCATCGACGGCCGGCCGGTCGGGCTCGTCGCGAACCAGCCGAGCCACATGGGCGGCAGCCTCTTCACGAACTCGTCCGACAAGGCGGCCCGGTTCATCTGGATCTGCAACGCGTACAACGTGCCGATCATCTTCCTCGTCGACATCGCCGGCTTCATGATCGGCTCCGCCGTCGAGCGCGAAGGCATCATTCGGCACGGCGCGAAGATGATCTTCGCGGTCTCCGAATGCCGGGTGCCGCGGATCACCGTCCTCGTCCGCAAGGCTTACGGGGGCGGCTATCTCGCAATGTCCGGCGCGCCGATGCACCCGGACGCCGTCATCGCCCTGCCGACCGCGCGCCCCGCGCTGATGGGGTCCGACGCTGCGGTCAACGGCGTGTACTACAACCAGATCCAGGCGATCGAGGACCCCGAGGAGCGTGCCGCCTTCGTCAAGGCGAAGCAGGCCGAGTACGCCGAGGGCATCGACGTGTTCAAGATCGCCGACGCGAACGCGGTAGAAGCGGTCGTGCCCAGCGACGAGCTCCGCAGCGATCTGTCGCGCCGCCTGGACCTCTACTCGCGCCGACCCAAGACGCCGGTGGTTCGCCGCCAGGCCGTGACTCCGGTCTGAATCGTGGTCAAGGTCATGGTGGTCATCCGCCGCAAGGACGGGATGGATCGCGAGACCTTCCTCGGGCACTGGACCGCGGCGCACCCGGCCTACGTCGCGAAGCTGCCCGGCATCCGCGGATACCGGCAGAACATCGCGATCGACCACCGCAAGCAGTGGCCATGGGACGGCATCGCCGAGCTCATGTTCGACTCGGTGAAGGACGTCGCGATCGCCTTCGACAGCCCAGCGGCTGCGGCGCTCTTCAAGCACGAGGAGGATTTCCTTGCGAGCACTGAGTGGTTCATCGCCGACGAGCACGACGTCGACCTGTTCGTGCCGGAGGACTGAAGGATGCCGAAGCGGATCACCCTGCTGCGTCGCCGCGACGACCGCACCCCGGCGCAGTTCGGCGACTACTGGTCGACCACGCACGCCGTGATCGCGAAGGACCTGCCGCGGGTCACCCGCTACCTGCAGAACCACGTCGTCGGCGGAGCCGAGGGCGGCGTCGACGGGGTCGTCGAGTTGTGGTTCGCGGACGACGACGCCGCGACGGCCGGCTTCCGCTCCGACGTCGCGGACCGGCTCGTCGCCGACGAGCCGAACTTCCTCAGTGGTCTCACGGGCTGCGCGTACGACGCGGACGGCCCGCACGCCGAATGGCCGTGGAAGGTCTGGCTGCTCGGCGCCGGCGACCCGGTCGCCGCGAGCGCCTGGGCGGCATCGCTCGACGAACCCGAGTCGCTCGGGGTCACCGTCGACCGCCGCGACCCCGGCGCCTCGCTGCTGCTCCGGGAACGGCTGGCTCGGATCGACACCCTGCCCGAGGTCGCGGCGTCGATCGGCTTCGCGACACAGGCGGCGGCCGAGGCGTTCGCCTCGACCGGTGCCGTGCCGACGAGGTTCGTCCTCGCGCAGACACTGATCGCACGCGAGGTGCGGATCGTCTGATCCGCCTCGCTGCACCGGAATCGACGGGCGCTCGACGCCCACCCCACGGAGGATGCGATGGCGAATATCCCACCCAGACTGTTCGAACCGATCACCCTCGGCGCGCTGACGCTGCCGCACCGGCTCTGGGTGGCGCCGATGTGCCAGTACTCCTGCGATGACGGGATGCCGAACGACTGGCAGCTCGTCCATCTCGGCTCCTTCGCGATCGGACGCGCAGCGCTCGTCATGACCGAGGCGACCGCGGTGAACCCGGCCGGCCGGATCACCGCGAAGGACGCCGGCATCTGGAGCGACGCGCACGCGGAGGCGTGGCGTCGCGTCGTCGACTTCGTCCACACGCAGGGCGCCGCAATCGGAATCCAGCTCGCGCACGCCGGGCGGAAGGCATCGGCGAATCCGCCGCAGGAGGGCCGCGGCGCGGTCCGCCCGGAACAGGGCGGTTGGGTCACCGTCGGGCCGTCGCCCCTTGCGTACGGGCGGATGCCGGTGCCGCACGAGCTCACCGCCTCCGAGATCCGTTCGATCGTCGACGACTTCGCCGCGGCGGCGCGGCGGGCGATCCGCGCCGGCTTCGACCTCATCGAGATCCACGGCGCGCACGGCTACCTCCTCGACAACTTCCTCTCCGCGCTCTCGAATCAGCGTGACGACGAGTACGGCGGCGACGAAGAGCGACGCTCCCGACTGCTCATCGAGATCGTGGACGCCGTCCGTGCGGTGATGCCCGACGGGATGCCGATGGTCGTCCGGCTCTCCGCCGCGGACTGGGTGCCAGGCGGTATCGATGCCGCGGAGGCGATGCGCGTCTCGCAGCGGCTCGAGGCGCACGGCGTCGACCTCGTCAGCGTCTCCTCGGGTGGGAACGATCACCGCCAGGACATCCCGGTCGGCCCCGGCTACCAGGTCCCGCTCGCCCGGGCCGTCCGTGCCGGCGTCGGCATCCCGGTCGGCGTCGCCGGACTCATCGACTCCCCGAAGCAGGCCGAGACGATCCTCGTCGACGGCGCAGCCGACGTCGTCTACGTCGCACGGCAGTTCCTCCGCGAACCCACGTTCGCGTTGCGCGCCGCCGCGGAACTCGGTGGTTCGCTTGAATGGGCGTGTCAATATCAGATGGCGAAATTCGCCGGGAGCATCCCGTAAACCCACAGAAACAGGTGTGTCATGGTCGGAGCCACCGCAGGGGGTCTCGAGACCGCCGCGTCGATCCGTCGTGAAGCTGCGCGGCTTTTCGCAGTGCATGGCTACGAGGCGACGAGCCTGCGCGAGATCGCGGCGAGCGTCGGAATCAAAGTCGGCAGTCTCTACAACCACATCTCGAGCAAGGAAGAGCTCCTGCTCGACGTCATGGGCGGGATCATGGACGACCTGCTCGCCCAGCTCGACCAGGCGCTGTCCGGTGTCATCGACCCGGTCGACCGCCTCATCGCGCTGATGGATTGTCACATCCGCTTCCATGCGGAGCGGGCGCAGGAGACGTTCATCGGCAACTCCGAGCTCCGCTCGCTACCGCCGGAGGCGCGGGCCACGATCACCGCGAAGCGTGCTGAATACCGGGGGCGGATCGAGACGCTGATCCGGGAAGCCCATCAGTCCACCGAGTCGCCGCTGCTCAACGTCCGGCTCCATGCGTTCAGCATCATCGCGATCGGTACCCACGTTTCTGGCTGGTACCGCCCGGACGGCGGGATGAGCCTTCCGCAGATCACGAGCACGTACACGAAGATCGTGCTCCGCAGTCTTGCCGTCATCGGCGCCGATGCCCGCGTCGATGCGGTGCTCGGTACGGACTGACGCCTTCGCCCGACTTGTCGCCGGCGCGGGCCCGGACTAGGGTGAGTTATACGAACAAGCGTACGCTTGTTCACTTGGACCAGGAGCAGCAAAGATGCGAACTCTCGGAGACTGGGTGCGGTTGAACGCCCGTCGGTATCCCGCGCGCGAGGCATTCGTCTCCGCCGATGGGCGCGTGACCTTCGGCGAGGCCGCCGACCGGGCCGCACGTCTCGCCCGCGGCCTCCGTGCCGCCGGGATCGAGACCGGGGACACCGTCGGCGTGCTCGCCGGCAATTCCGTCTTCGACGCCGAGGTGCTGCTCGGCGCCGCCCTCTCCGGCGGGATCTACACCGCGTACAACTGGCGCTGGGCCGCCCCCGAGCTCGCCGAGGGGATCCTGGAGAGCAAGACCCGGCTCATCATCGTCGAGGAGCGCTTCGAGACGCTGCTCGACGAGGCGATCGCGATCCTCGCCGCGCAGCCGGAGACGACCGTGGTGCCGCGCGTTGTCCGACAGGGCGATGTCGATGCCTTGCGCACCGGGTCTCCCGAGGTCGAGGACTGGGCGACGCCGGAAGGGGGGCTCTGCCTCATCTATACGGGCGGCAGCACCGGCAAGTCGAAAGCGGTCGTGCTCTCGCACCGCGCCGGCCTCGCGAACGCGCTGAACGAGTACATCACCGCCGGCGTCGGTGCCGACCCGGAAGAGCGCGGCCTCATGTCGACGCCGATGTTCCACTCCGCCGGCATCCTCACCTGGCTCGTCACCCACTTCATCGCCGGGAAGACGACGATCCTGCTCGACCGCTTCGACGAGCACGAGTTCGTGGAATGGGTGGGCCGCGAGCGCGCGACCAACACGTTCATGATCCCGAACATGATGCGCCACCTGCTCCAGGCCGGTGCGCTCGCCGACGCGGGGGTGCAGCGTCACTTCAAGGCGATGCACACCGGCGCCGGTCTGCTCCGGATGCCCGACAAAGAGGACTTCTACGCTGCTCTCCCGCAGGCGAAGCTCTACTTCCGTTACGGTCTCTCCGAGGCCGGTCCGATGGTCGCCGCGCTCCGGCACGAAGATATGCTCGACCCCGTCGTCGACGGCTCGATCGGCCAGGAGTACCACCTCGTCGAGGCGCGGCTGATGAGCCTCGAGGAGGACGGCCGTCTCGTGGCGCCGGGCGAGCTCGGTGAGATCGTCGTCAAGGGACCGAGCGTCATGACCGGCTACTACGGCCGGCCGGAGGCGACCGCCGAGGCGATCCGCGGCGGCTGGCTGCACACCGGCGACCTCGCGGTGCAGGACGACCGGGGTTACTTCTTCTTCCGCGACCGCGTGAAGGAGATGATCAAGTCCGGCGGCGAGAACGTCTACTGCGTCGAGGTCGAGCAGGCGCTCTACCTGCACCCGGCGGTGCTCGAGGCCGCGGTCCTCGGCGCGCCGGACCCGAAATGGGGCGAGGAGGTCCGCGCCGTGATCTCGCTGCGGAACGGCCAGCACGCTACCGCGGATGACCTCGTCGCATTCCTTCGCGACCACATCGCCGGCTACAAGATCCCGAAGCGATGGGCCTTCATGCCCGCCGACGAGATCCCCCGTTCCGGCGCCGGGAAGCTCGTCAAGGAGCAGCTCAAGGCCAAGCTCGGCTGGGTCTGACCCTGTCCGCCACCACCACCAGACAAGAGGACTCATGTTCGGGAAGATCCTGATCGCGAACCGCGGCGAGATCGCGGTCCGCGTCATGCGCACCGCGAAGCAGCTCGGCATCAAGACCGTCGCGATCCACTCCGCCGCGGACGTGAAGGCGCTGCACGTCCGCACTGCGGACGAGGCGGTCGATCTCGGCCCCGGCCCGGCGAGCGCGAACTATCTGAACATCGGAGCGATCGTCGCGGCCGCGAAGGCGACCGGTGCCGAGGCGATCCACCCGGGCTACGGCTTCCTCGCCGAGAACGCGGACTTCGCGCAGGCGGTCGCCGACGCCGGCCTCGTCTTCATCGGCCCCTCCCCGGCGGCGATCGCGACGATGGGCGAGAAGGTCGCGGCGCGCGCGGTCGCTGTCGCGGCGGACGTGCCGCTCGCCCCGGGCACGGGCGACTCCATCCCGGATGCCGCCGCCGCGATCGCGTTCGGTCGTGAGTACGGCTATCCGATCCTCATCAAGGCCGCGTTCGGCGGCGGCGGCCGCGGGATGCGCCGAGTCGGCGAGGAGTCCGAGGTCGAGGAAGCGTTCGCGAGCGCGGTGCGGGAGGCGACCGCCGCGTTCGGCAACGGTGCGGTCTACGTCGAGCGGTACCTCGACGCGGCACGGCACGTCGAGGTCCAGGTGCTCGGCGACGCGCACGGGCGGGTCGTCGCGCTCGGCGACCGCGACTGCTCGGTGCAGCGCCGGCACCAGAAGCTCGTCGAGGAGGCGCCGGCCCCCGGGCTCACGAGCGAGATGCGCCATGCCATGGCCGACGCCGCGATCCGGCTCGCGAAGCACGTCGACTACACCGGTGTCGGGACGCTCGAATTCCTGGTCGAAGGCGACAAGTTCTACTTCCTCGAGATGAACACCCGAGTGCAGGTCGAGCACCCGGTGACCGAGGCGGTGACCGGCATCGATATCGTCGCAGAGCAGCTCCGGGTCGCCGCCGGCGAGCCGCTCTCGCTACCCGAGGGCGACATGCTGCCGACGAGCGGCGCTGCCATCGAGGCGCGCATCAACGCGGAGGCGGTCGAAGGCGGCGTGTTCCGGCCTGCGCCGGGCCCGATCGACCGGCTCGTCGTCCCCGGCGGCGAGGGGCTGCGCTGGGACGGCGGCTACGAGTCCGGCGACACCGTGTCGCCCGATTACGACAGCCTCGTGGGAAAGCTCATCGCGGTCGGACCCGACCGGAAGACCGCGATCGACCGGCTCCACGCAGCGCTCGGGCGGCTCGTCGTGGACGGCATCCCGACCACTGCGAACGCCATCGGGCAGATCATCGACTCGGCCGACTTCCGCGCGATGACGATCTCAACGAACTGGCTCGAGCGCTCGTTCACGATCCAGGACGAAGAGCCGCCACTGGGCCGCGACGAGGTCGAGGTCGTCGGGCGCTACTACCGGATCCCCTATTTCTCCGAGCATGCGACCACCGTGACGCGGAGCGGTCCCGTAGCGCCTGAGGCGGCGGCGGCCAGCGGTGCGTCGCGCCCCTCCGCCGGACGCCGCAGCAAGCAGGGGGCGTTCGACGGGACCATCAAGGCGAAGATGCAGGGCACCATCGTCAAGGTGGGCGTCGCTCCCGGCGACGCGGTGACCGCGGGGCAGCAGCTCTTCGTCCTCGAGGCGATGAAGATGGAGAATCCGATCGTCGCCCCGGCCGACGGCACCGTCGCCGAGGTTCCGGTCGCGGTCGGCCAGCCCGTCGCGCCGGGCGCCCTGCTCGCCGTCTACCAGGCGGCCTGAATGCGCTCCGTCCGCTCCCTGCTCTTCGTCCCGGGTCACAAGGCCGACTGGATCGTCAAAGCCCTGCACTCGGACGCCGACGGCATCATCATCGACCTCGAGGATTCGGTGCCGTCCGCGACGAAGGCCGATGCCCGGACGAACGCCCGCGATGCGATCGCGGCGTACCGGGGAGACAAGGCGATCGTGGTCCGGGCGAACGGGCTCGCGACCGAGCACTTCGCGCTCGACGTGCAGGCGACCGCCATCGCCGGGCTCGACGCCTACCTGCTGCCGATGCTCGAGGAGCGCGACGACGTCGTCGGCTTCGACGCGGTGATCGCGGCCGGCGAGTTGGCGAACGGTATTCCGCGTGCCAGCATCGGCGTCATCGCCTCCTTCGAGACCGCCCGCGCGATCGTGAACGCGGAGGCGATCCTCGCCGGCCCGCGCGTCGTCGGTCTCATGGCAGCGGCGGCGAAGGATGCCGACATCGCGCGGAGCGTCGGCTTCGCCTGGACATCGGAGGGCGCCGAGACGCTGTACCTCCGCAGCAGGTTGCTGCTCGCCGGGAAGGCCGCCGGGCTCGATGTCATCGTCCTCGGGCTGTGGCAGGACGTGAAGGATCTCGCCGGGCTGCGCGCTTTCGCCGAGGCGAACGCCGGGCTCGGCTACCGCGGACAGGTCCTCATCCACCCGAGCCACGCCCCGGTCGTCAACGAGGTGTATGGGCTCTCCGCCGCCGACATCGACCACTACCGCCGCCTGATCGCCGCGTACCGGGCCGGCGTCGCCGCCGGACAAGGCGCGGTGTCATTCGACGGCGAGCACATCGACCTCGCGCACGCGGAGAACGCGCGTGCCCGACTCCAGGCGGCCGGGGTGCCGCTCACCGATTCCTGAACCGGAGAAGCCATCATGAGCATGTACTACGAGGACTTCGTCGTCGGCGAGGTCATCAAGCACGCGGTCACCCGCACCGTCACCGACGTCGACAACGTCCTCTTCACAACGCTGACGATGAACGTCCAGCCGCTGCATCTCGACGCGCACTTCGCCGAGCAGAGCATGTACGGGCAGCGGATCGTCAACAGCGTGTTCACGCTGGGGCTCGTCGTCGGCATCCCGGTGCAGGAGACGACGCTCGGCACGACGCTTGGAAACCTCGGCTTCCGGGAGATCGAGTTCCCGAAACCGGTGTTCCTCGGCGACACCATCCGGGTCGAGACCCAGGCGCTCGACAAGCGGATCTCGAAGTCGCGACCGACCACCGGCATCATCGGCATCGAGCACCGCGGCTACAACCAGCGGGACGAGCTCGTCTGCGTCGTCCGCCGCACCGCGCTCATGCTCCGTACACCCGGCGCAGAAGGGATCGAGGAATGAGCTCACCGCTCGATCGACCTGAGGTCGAAGAGATCAAACAGATCGTCCGCGACATCGTCGCGAAGGTCTCACCGCCAGCACGCATCCACGAACTCGACGAGGCGGAGACCTACGACGAGGCGCTCTGGACCGCGCTCGCCGAGGCTGGTCTCGTCCAGCTCGGGGCCGAGTCCGACGGCAGCGCGTCGGCGAGCCACCTGAGCCAGGCTGCCGTGCTCGAGGAGCTCGGAGCCTCCGCGACCTCGATGGCGGTCAGCTTCGTCGTTCAGTACATGGGCGTCAGCCTGCTCGGGAAGCACGGCACCGCAGAGCAGCGGGCGCGGGTCCTGGAGCCGCTGGTCGTCGGCGAGGGCCGGGTGGCGTTCGCGCTCACCGAGCCGGACGGCGGCACCGACGTGGTCCGCGTGATGCGGACGCAGGCGGAGCGCGTCGCCGACGGCTGGCGGATCCGCGGCGCGAAGCTCTGGATCTCCGGGGCGATCGACTGCAAGCACCTCATCGTGCTCGCCCGCACCTCGGAGTCGTCCGGCTCGTCCGTGAGCGGCGTGACGATGTTCCTCGTCCCGCGCGATGCGGCAGGAGTGTCCGTGTCGGAACTCAACACCATGGCGATCCACGGGCTGTCGACCTGTGAGGTCGGCTTCGACGATGTGCTCGTCGGCGAGGACGCCGTGCTCGGAGAGGTCGACCGCGGCTTCCACCAGGTGCTCGGGACCTTGAACGGCGAGCGCCTCAACGCGGCGGCCGTCGCGGTCGGCATCGGGCGCGGCGCCCTCGACGCCGCGGTCGACTACGCGACCGCGAGGCAGGCGTTCGGACGGCCGATCGGCACCTTCCAGGCGCTCCAGCACCGGCTCGCCACCGGGGCGATCCACCTCGAATCGGCCCGGTCACTGCTGTACGCTGCGGCGACCGCCGCGGACACCGGTGAGGACGCCGCGGTGCTCTCCGCGATGGCCAAGGTCGCCGCCTCCGATGCTGCGACCGAGCTCACCGACACCGGAATGCGGGTGATGGGCGGCAGCGGACTCAGCCGCGAGTACCCGATGCAGCGGTTCTTCCGCGACGCCCGGCTCTACACCTTCGCGCCGCTCACCGACGAGATGATGCGGAACTTCATCGCGGAGCGGTACCTGGGGCTGCCCAGGTCGTATTAGCAGAGCGATCAGCGGCAGGAGCGAGGACACCGATGTCCGGAACCAAGCAGAAGGTCGTGCTCATCACCGGTGCCGGCGGCGGGATGTGCACGGGGATCAACGCCCGGCTCGCGAAGGTCGGCTATGCGCTCGCGCTCGTCGATTTCTCGGCCGAGGCGGTCGAGCGGGCGGTGCAGGCTGTGACCGCGGCCGGCGGAGAAGCCAAGCCGTTCGTCGCCGATGTGACCGACCCCGCCCAGGTCCACGCGCTCGGCGACCAGGTCCGGGCCGAGTTCGGCGCCGTCGACGCGATCGTCAACGCGGCGGGCGTCCTCGACCGGAAGTACCTGAAGGACCACGACGATGACTCCTTTGCCCGGGCGCTCGGGATCAACCTCGTGGGGCCGTTCCGCATCATCCAGGAGTTCGCGCCGGCCATGGTCGAGCAAGGCTGGGGCCGGATCGTGAACATCTCCTCGATCGCCGGCGTCACCGGCTACCCCTACCCGAGCTACGCCGCGTCGAAGGCCGGCTTGTCGAACCTCACCCGCTCGCTCACGATCGACTTCTGGGGGACGGGCGTCACGATCAACTCGATCTGCCCGGGCGTCGTCGACACCCCGATGGTGATCGATGAGGTCCGCCGACAGGTGCCGCGGAAGGTGCCGACCGAGCGCATCGTGGAGCCGGACGAGATCGGCGCGGTCGCGGCCTTCCTCCTCAGCGACGATGCGCGGAGCATCAACGGCGCCGACATCCTCATCGACGGCGGCGCGACCCGCTTCTTCCAGCTGTTCGACCGGCCGTGAGACCGACGCCACGGGCCTCGCGCACGGCGCTCGCCTTTGTCGCGCTCGGGGTGGTCTGGGGTTCCGGGTTCCTCTGCATCCGCATCGGGCTCGAAGCGGTGAGCCTGTGGCAACTCGTGCTGCTCCGGGTAGCGGTCGGGGCCGCGGTGCTCAGTGTCGTCGCGGTCGTGCTGCACCGGCCCTGGCCGCGGATGTTCCAGGCGTGGTGGCGGCTCGTCGTGCTCGCCGCCGTCGGGCTCGTGCTGCCGTTCACGATGTACGCCTATGCAGGCGAGCACATCCCGAGCGGGCTGTCGAGCATCTACAACGCCGGCGTACCGGTCGCGACTGCGCTCATCATGCTCGTCGCCCTGCGCGGCGAGCGAGTCGGCTCGTTCGGACTCACCGGCATCGCCGTCGGCGCGGTGGGGATCGTCATCGTGCTCGCCCCCTGGCAATGGTCCGGTGCCGGCGGGTTCGACGTCAGCGCGCAGCTCGCCTGCATCGTGGCGGTGTTCGGCAACGGCTTCGCCTTCGCATGGACCCGGAAGATGATCGCCCCGCTCGGACTCGACCCGATCTCGGCCACCGCAGCGCAGATGATCGCCGGGACCGCGATTCAGCTGCTCTATGCACCGTGGGTCGACCTCACGCCTATCCGCTTCGACTGGCTGCCGCTCGCACTGCTCGCACTGCTCGGTGCGCTGGGGACCGGGATCGCATACGTGTGGAGCCTGCAGGTCATCACCGTCTGGGGTGCTGTGGCGACGTCGATGGTGACCTATCTCGTCACGCTCGTCGCGGTCATCCTCGGTGCACTGCTCCTCGCGGAGCAGCTCGAATGGCCGCAGTTCGTCGGCGGCGCGATCGTGCTCGTCGGAGTCGCCCTCGGCATCCTCGGTGCGCGGCGTGCCAGGGCTCAGGCGACGATCCAGTCCGGGTCCGGCCCGATCACGTCGTAGCCGGGATCCGACGCCGGGATCGGAGCGATCCGGGGGTCCGCACCCCGGTGAGGAACGCGCTCACCGTCGCCACGAACTCCGCCGGTCCGTCGTCCGGGGGCGAAGGCGAAGCCTCGAATCTCGCGTCTTCGGTGAAGATCGACGGGAGCCCCTACTGTTCGAGGTCGATACCGCACGCGCAGGACTGAGATCTCGAGAGTGTCCTGCGCCTGAACCATGTTCACCCTCCGGGAACGGCGACGGCGCCGGAACTCCACTGGGTTCCGGCGCCGTCGCGGTATCCGATTCCGTCAGAAGGTCTTCTGGATCTCGAACTTGCCGCCGACCACCTTGAGCACCGCGAGGCCGTCGAGGGCCTTCGAGCCGTGGAAGTCAGGGCTGAAGGTGTAGATGCCGTTCACGCCGACCACCTTCTGGGTGTTGTTCTCGAGTGACGAGTTGATGGCGTCCCGCGTGTTCCGCGTGTCGGTCGGATTCGGGTCGTTCGCCTTCCGGATCGCGTTGACGAGGAGCGTCGCCGCGTCCCAGCCGTTCCCGTCGAACTGGCCGGGGGCGCCGTAGCCGGCGGCCTTGTAGGCGTTGACGAGGTCCTGGACCGGCTGGTACTGCGGGCTCGAGCTGCTGAGCGTGTCAGCCGCGAGGATGACAGACCCCTCGACGTACGTCCCCTCGGTATCCGGGGTGAGGTACGTGAGCGAGCCGGCGCCCGGTGACTGGAAGATCGGTGCAGTGAAGCCGATCTGCTTCGCGCTCTTCGCGATGTTCGTGTTCGTGGGCATCGTGCCCCAGACGAGCACGGCGTCCGGATTCGCTGCTCCGATCGTCCCGAGCTGCGCCGTCATGTCGGTCGCCGACGGGTCGAATGCCTCCTTGCCGGTGAGCGTCACGCCTTCCTGCTTCGCGACGCTGTCGATCTGGTTCGCCGGGTCCTGTCCGTAGCCGTTGTTCGCGTAGAGCATGGCGAGCTTGGTCCAGCCCTGCGACTTCGCGTACTCCACCTGCGCCCTGAGCGATGGCACGGTGCCGCTGTACTGCTTGTAGATATAGGTCGAGGCGGACGCCGGGGTCACGATGGCGTCCGACGAGCCCATCGTGACAGTCGGGATCCGCACCTCGGCAGCGACCGGCTGGAGCGCCGTGGACTCGCCGGAGGAGCCGGGACCGAGGATTGCCACGACGTCGCCGTCCTGGAAGGCGCGGAGCTGGTTGATCGCCTCGTCGTTGGTCGAGGTGGTGTCGACCTCCTCGAGGTGGATGGAGTGGCCGTCGATGCCGCCATTCTTGTTGAGGTTGTCGAAGTAGAGCTTGATCGCCTTCTCCTCGGGCACGCCGAGGGACTGGTAGGAGCCGGTGAGGTCGACGAGCACACCGACGTTGTACGGCGCGAGAGCAGCGCCGGAGGGCGACGACCCACTGCCACCGCCCGTCGAGGAACACGCCGCAACCCCGAGGAATACGGCTGCGGTGCCGGCGGTGATAGCTGTGGCCCGCCAGGCACGGATAGAGGACTTCATCATTAAAGGGCCCTTTCGTGGGTTTCATCGTTCGTCATTGAACTGACTGAACGGGCGCCGTCAACGACCTGTGCGGGTCGCAATTGACTTGCGTACGACGCCCATCTATCTTAAGTCAAGCAAACGCTTGTTCGTCTGTCAATCAAGAGGCTTCCAGATGCCAGACTGACCTGCGTATCTGAATCAGGGAGGCTTCAGTTGGACGTCGCCATGCAGTTGTTACTGTCTGGACTCACCGTCGGCGCTCTGTACGGCGCGATCGGCATGGGATACGTGATCGTGCACCGCCTCACCGGAATGGTGAACTTCGCGATGGGCGACATCGCTGCCGCCGGCGGCTTCGGCGCCGTCGTGCTCTCCGGAGTCGTGCCCCCGTTCGTCGCGATCCTCGGCGGGGCCGTCATCGCCGCCCTCGTCAGCGTCGCGATGTACCACGCCGCGATCAGCACGCTGCAGAAGCACGGGCTCATGGTGCAGACGATCGTCACGCTCGGCGTCAGCATCATCATCCGCTCTGCGCTGCTGCTCCTGTTCGGGACCGACCCGTCCCAGTTCGATCCGATCACCGGCGGCGACGCGCTGAACATCCTCGGCGGGCACATCATCCCCGAGTCACTCTGGGTGATCGGCCTCGCGGTGGTCGGCTGGCTCGGGCTCACGCTGTTCTTCGACCGCACCCTTTCGGGGAAGGCGCTGAGCGCCTTCTCCGTGAACGCCTACGCAGCGCAGGTGGTCGGGATCAGCCTGCCGGTCATGGCGACGATCGCGTTCGCGTTCTCCGGCGGGATCGCCGGACTTGTGCTAGCGGCGCAGACCC
>JAJYBG010000115.1 GCA_021779075.1 Actinomycetes bacterium
GCCCGCCATCATCGATCCCCGCGTCGGCAAGGCGGCCGTGCTCGACCACGCCATCAACGACGGCCTGGGCGACATCTACACGCAGGCGGTCAACGAGGAGAAGCTGTCGCCGCTCGGCCAGCCCGCGGTCGACGTCGTGACGGTCCCCGACCTCAAGGACTTCTCCGGTGACCTCGAGGTCACCTTCGAGGTCGACGTGCGCCCCGACATCACCATCCCCGCCTACGACGGCATCGCCGTCACCGTCGACGCCGCCGACATCACCCCGGATGACGTGGAGAACGAGCTCGACCGTCTGCGCAGCCGCTTCGGCACGCTCGTCACCGTCGATCGCCCGGCGCAGGCCGGCGACTTCGCTCAGCTCAGCCTCTCCGCCGACATCGCGGGCAACATCGTCGACACGGCGGACAACATCTCCTACGAGGTGGGCTCCGGCGACCTCATCGAGGGCATCGACGAGGCGCTCGATGGCCTGAGCGCGGGCGAGACGACGACGTTCAAGTCGACGTTGCTCGGTGGCGACCACGAGGGCGAAGAGGCCGAGATCACGGTCACTCTCAGCGCCGTCAAGGTTCGCGAGCTGCCCGAGGCGGACGACGACTTCGCGCAGATCGCGAGCGAGTTCGACACCATCGGCGAGCTGCGCGAAAGCCTCCGCGGCGAGGCGGCGCGCGGCAAGGCGTTCCTGCAGAACGACGAAGCCCGCGGCAAGCTCGTCGACGCGCTGCTCGAGAAGGTCGACATCCCGCTGCCCGATGCCATCGTCGAGGACGAGGTGCACCGCCACCTCGAAGCCGAGAACCGCCTCGAGGACGACGTGCACCGGGCCGAGGTCACCGAGTCCAGCCAGAAGACGCTGCGCACCCAGATCCTCTTCGACGAGATCGCGCGGGAGCTCGGCGTCAAGGTCGACAACGACGAGCTGACGCAGTACGTCGTCCAGGCTGCGGCGCAGTACGGCATGGATCCGAACGAGTTCGCGCAGCTCATGTCGCAGAACGGCCAGATCCCGCAGCTCGTCGGCGAGGTCGCGCGCAACAAGGCGATCTCGATCGTGCTCGGCAGGGCGAAGGTCACGGACACCAACGGCAAGCCGGTCGACCTCAGCGAGTTCACCGCCGTCCTCGAGGAGGAGCCGACCGAGGACGAGGCCGCCGCCGCGGCCGACGCGAAGAAGCCGGCGGCCAAGAAGCCCGCCGCCGGGAAGACCCCGGCCAAGAAGGCCGCTGCGAAGGCCGCGGACGCCGAGTAATCCGGCGTCCGGCACGGCTCCGCTCTGCCGCCAGCGAACACGACCCCGGGCGTGCGTTCCACCCCGATAGATTCGATCGCAGGCAAACGAAACGGAGCTCTCCACATGGCCGATCCGACGGCTGGATTCCCCAGCGTCTTCGACAGACTTCTCAAGGACCGCATCATCTGGCTGGGCGATGAGGTGCGCGATGACAACTCGAACGAGATCGCGGCGAAGCTGCTCCTTCTCGCCGCCGAGGACGCCAAGAAGGACATCTACCTCTACATCAACTCGCCGGGCGGCTCGATCACGGCCGGCATGGCGATCTACGACACGATGCAGTTCGTCCCCAACGACATCGTCACGGTCGGCATCGGCATGGCCGCCTCGATGGGGCAGCTGCTGCTCACTGCCGGCGCCAAGGGCAAGCGCTACATCACGCCGAACGCGCGCGTGCTGCTCCACCAGCCCCACGGCGGATTCGGCGGCACCTCCTCCGACATCCAGACGCAGGCCCAGCTCATCACCTCGATGAAGCGGCGCCTCTTCGAGATCACGGCGGAAGCCACCGGCAAGACCGTCGAACAGGTCACCGAGGACGGCGACCGCGACCACTGGTTCACCGCGCAGGAAGCGCTCGAATACGGCTTCGTCGACCACATCCGCGACACTGCGACGGATGTTGCCGGCGGCGGCGGAACGGAGAAGAAGTAGATGAACACCCCCACCTTCACAGCAGGCGGCAGCATGCTGCAGACGCCGAGTTCGCGCTACATCCTGCCCTCCTTCGAGGAGCGCACGGCCTACGGCTACAAGCGCCAGGACCCCTACGCCAAGCTCTTCGAGGACCGCATCATCTTCCTCGGCGTGCAGGTCGACGACGCCTCGGCGGATGACATCATGGCCCAGCTCCTCGTGCTCGAGAGCCAGGAACCGGACCGCGACATCGTCATGTACATCAACTCGCCCGGCGGCTCGTTCACGGCGATGACGGCGATCTACGACACGATGCTGTACATCCGCCCGCAGATCCAGACCGTCGTGCTCGGCCAGGCGGCCTCGGCCGCCGCCGTGCTCACCGCCGCCGGCACGCCGGGCAAGCGCCTCGCGCTGCCGAACGCGCGCATCCTCATCCACCAGCCGGCGATGGGCGAGTCCGGCCACGGTCAGGCATCCGACGTCGAGATCCAGGCTGCGGAGATCCTGCGCATGCGCACCTGGCTGGAAGAGGCGCTGGCGAAGCATACCGGCCAGCCGATAGAGAAGGTCAACAAGGACATCGACCGGGACAAGATCCTCTCCGCCGCCGACGCCCTCGCCTACGGCCTCATCGACCAGGTGCTGACGAGCAGGAAGAACGCCGTCCCGGCCCTGGTGAAGTGAGCCCTGCTGTTCCGCTGCAATGACGGTGGCATGGCATAGGCTCGACCCAGCGAGCGCCCCCGCTCGACGAAACCCCACGAGAGGTTGACGGCAATGGCCCGCATTGGCGAGAGCGCCGATCTGCTGAAGTGCTCGTTCTGCGGAAAGAGCCAGAAGCAGGTTCAGCAGCTCATCGCCGGTCCGGGCGTGTACATCTGCGACGAGTGCGTCGAGCTCTGCAACGAGATCATCGAAGAGCGGATGGCCGAGTCGAACGTCGAGCCCGGTGACGAGTTCGAACTCCCCAAGCCGAAGGAGATCTATTCCTTCCTCGAGGAATACGTCATCGGCCAGGTCGCGGCCAAGAAGGCCCTCGCGGTCGCCGTCTACAACCACTACAAGCGGGTGCGGGCGAGGAGCGCTCTCGGCCCTGCCGACGTGAAGGCCGACGACGTCGAGATCGCCAAGTCGAACATCCTGCTCATCGGCCCGACGGGCTGCGGCAAGACGTACCTCGCCCAGACGCTCGCGAAGCGCCTCAACGTGCCCTTCGCCGTCGCCGACGCGACGGCGCTCACCGAGGCGGGCTATGTCGGCGAGGACGTCGAGAACATCCTCCTCAAGCTCATCCAGGCCGCCGACTACGACGTGAAGCGCGCCGAGACGGGCATCATCTACATCGACGAGATCGACAAGATCGCCCGCAAGGCCGAGAACCCGTCGATCACGAGGGACGTCTCGGGCGAGGGCGTCCAGCAGGCACTGCTCAAGATCCTCGAGGGCACGGTCGCCTCGGTTCCGCCGCAGGGCGGCCGCAAGCATCCGCATCAGGAATTCATCCAGATCGACACGACGAACGTGCTGTTCATCGTCGCGGGCGCCTTCGCCGGGTTGGAAGACATCATCTCCAACCGCGCCGGCAAGAAGGGCATCGGCTTCGGCGCCCCGCTGCACAGCAAGGGCGACGACCTCAACCTCTTCAGCGAGGTGCTGCCGGAAGACCTGCACAAGTTCGGCCTCATCCCCGAGTTCATCGGCCGGTTACCCGTCGTCACGACGGTGACGCCGCTCGACCGCGAGGCGCTCATCCAGATCCTCACTGAGCCGAAGAACGCACTGGTGCGTCAGTACCAGCGCATGTTCGAGTTCGACGGCGTGGAACTCGACTTCGAGCCCGCCGCGCTCGAGTCGATCGCCGAACTCGCGGTCCTGCGTCAGACCGGTGCCCGCGGGCTCCGCGCCATCATGGAGGAGGTGCTCGGCCCCATCATGTTCGAGGTGCCGTCCACCGACGAGGTCGCCCGGGTCGTCGTCACGCGCGCCGCAGTGATGGAGAACGCGGCACCCACCATCGTGCCGCACCTGTCCTCGGTGCCCGCCGAGAAGTCCGCCTGATTCCGGCGGCGCCTCCGCGTCACCCGGCCGGTCGCGCGCCGATGCGCCAGGGCTAGTCGAGTCCGCGTCGCGCGAGCAGCGGCTCGATGGCGGCATCCCGCCCGCGGAAGTCGCGAAACGCCTCGAGCGGATCCTTCGACCCGCCGACGCCGAGCAGGCGCTCGCGGAACCGCCGACCGTTCTCGCGACTCAGCCCGCCGTTCTCCGTGAACCACTCGACGGTGTCGGCGTCGAGCACCTCGCTCCAGATGTACGCGTAGTATCCCGCGTCGTAGCCGCCCGAGAAGGTGTGGGCGAAGTAGGTGCTCGAGTAGCGCGGCGGCACAGCCGGGTTGTCGAGACCGGCCTCGGCGAGCGCTGCCGCCTCGAACAGCTCGACGCTGCCCACCGCAGCCGCCTGCTCCGGGCTGAGCCGGTGCCACGCCTGGTCGAGCATCGCGGCCCCCAGGTATTCGCTGGTCTTGAATCCCTCGCCGAAG
>JAJYBG010000025.1 GCA_021779075.1 Actinomycetes bacterium
GCGCAGGCGCGCGAGGCGACCCCGGTCGACGATGTCGACGTCGTGACGAAGCTCGAGCTGGTGCGCGAGCTCGAGCTCCGGCTCGAGTCCTACCAGGCGGGCCTCTGGCAGCGCGACCTCAACAACCTCTCCTCGCCGCTGCAGGGCATCCGCGACGTCTTCGACCTCTCGCCGCGCGCGACCCTCGCCGACTGGGAGGTCATCGCCAGGCGCCTCGGCGACGTTCCGGCGGCGGTGCGCGGGTACACCGAGTCGCTGCGCTACGGGATGACGCACGGCAACGTTCCCGCCATCCGCCAGGTCACGGTCGGGATCGCGCAGGCCGACGAACTGCAGGCGCCGACCGGGTTCTTCGGCACGCTCGCCAGGGACGCGGCGCTCGACGGCGTCGAGCTGCCGGAATCCCTTCAGGCCGAGCTCGACAAGAACGCCAAGGCGGCCCAGGCCGCCTACGGCGACCTCTCCTACTTCCTCGACGATGAGCTCGCCCATCTCGCGCCCGCCGCGGACGCCGTCGGGCGCGAGCTCTACCAGCTCGCCTCGCGCTCCTTCGTCGGCGCGACACTCGACCTCGACGAGACCTACGAGTGGGGCATCGACGAGCTGCGCCGCATGCGCGAGGAGATGGAGCGCACCGCCGGCGAGATCACGCCCGGCGCGACGGTCGCCGAGGCGATCGCGTTCCTCAAGGCCGATGAGTCGCGCAACCTGCACGGCACCGATGCCCTCAAGGCGTGGATGCAGGGCAAGAGCGACGAGGCGCTGCGCGAGCTCGGCGCGACCCACTTCGACATCCCGCGCGAGCTCTACGCGCTCGAATGCATGATCGCTCCGACGCAGCATGGCGGCATCTACTACACGGCGCCGACCGACGACTTCTCCAGGCCGGGCCAGATGTGGTGGAGCGTTCCGCCCGGCGTCGAGACCTTCCAGACCTGGAGCGAGCTCACGACGGTGTACCACGAGGGCGTTCCCGGCCACCACCTGCAGCTCGGCATGGGCGTCTACAACAAGGCGCAGCTCAACGCCTGGCGGCGCACCCAGTTCATCTCCGGCCACGGCGAGGGCTGGGCGCTGTACGCCGAGCGCCTCATGGAGCAGCTCGGATTCCTCAAGGATCCGGCCGAGCGGCTCGGCATGCTCGACGGCCAGCGGATGCGCGCGACCCGGGTCGTGCTCGACATCGGCGTTCATCTCGGCAAGCGGCGCCCCGACGGTCAGGGCGTCTGGACGGGCGATTACGCCTACGAGTTCTTCGCCGAGAACGTGCTCGACGGCGACGGTCCGACCGGTCGTTTCGAGGTGACCCGCTACCTCGGCTGGCCGGGCCAGGCGCCGTCCTACAAGGTGGGCCAGCGCTTCTGGGAGGACCTGCGCGATGAGGTGAAGCGCCGCGAGGGCGCCGCCTTCGACATCAAGGCCTTCCACAAGAAGGCCCTCGACCTCGGCGGCGTCGGCCTCGACACCCTCCGCGTGGCAATGCTGGGCTGATGAGCGCTCCGCTCGCATTCTGGTCGACGCCGACCGGCGACGTGCTCGGCGCACTCGGCACCAGCGCCACCGGGCTCAGCGCCGGCGAGGCCAGGACCCGCCTCGCCGCCCGCCGCCCGCACGGCCCCCGCAGGATGCCGGGCTGGCTGCGCAGCCTCATCCGCCAGTTCGCGAGCCCGATCATCCTCATCCTCATCACCGCGACGATCGTCTCGATGGCGCTCGGCGACCCGCTCGACGGCTCGATCATCCTCGCCATCGTCACCCTCTCGGGGCTGCTCGGCTTCTTCCAGGAGGCCCGCGCCGGCAACGCCGTCGCCGAACTCCTCGCCAGCGTCCAGGTGACCGCAGACGTGCTCCGCGACGGCGCCCCGGCGAGCGTCCCGGTCGCCGAACTCGTTCCGGGCGACGTCGTGCTGCTCAGCGCCGGCTCGGTCGTGCCCGGCGACTGCCGGCTCCTCGACGGCGATGAGCTCCAGGTCGACGAATCCGCCCTCACCGGCGAGGCCTTCCCCGCCGAGAAGGACCCCGACGCCGAGGTGCACCTCGACGCGCCGCTCGCGCAGCGCGCCAACAGCGTGTTCTTCGGCAGCCACGTCGTCTCGGGCGAGGCGCACGCCGTGATCGCGACCGTCGCCGCCGACACCCAGTACGGCGCCATCACGCACGACCTCCGCGAGCACACCTCGACGGCGTTCGAGAAGGGCATCACCCGTTTCGGGATGCTGCTCGTCTGGCTCATGGTGGTGCTGTCGCTCTTCATCTTCGCGGTGAACGCCATCGCCGGCCGCGGCATCATCGCGGCGATGCTCTTCGCCGTCGCCCTCGCGGTCGGCATCACCCCGCAGCTGCTGCCGGCGATCGTGTCGCTGAGCCTGTCCTCCGGTGCGCGGCGCCTCGCGGCGAGCAAGGTCATCGTCAAGCGCCTCGACGCCATCGAGGACCTCGGCACCATCACCGTCCTCGCCACCGACAAGACCGGCACCCTCACCGAGGGCGCGGCCCGGCTCGACAAGGCGATCGATCCCGCAGGAGCGGAGAGCGAGCGCACGCTGCGGCTCGCGAGCCTCAACGCGGGCCTCCAGACCGGCTTCGCCAACCCGCTCGACGCCGCGGTGCTCGCCCGCTCGCCGCTTCCGGTCGGCAGCGTCGCGCTCGACGAGGTGCCGTACGACTTCAAGCGCAAGCGGCTCAGCGTCGTGACTGCGGTCGACGGCGTGCCGACGCTCATCACGAAGGGCGCTCTCGCCTCGGTCCTCCAGGTCTGCACCGCGGCGCCGGCGGGCGTCGAGCGGCTCTTCGAATCGCTGTCCGACGACGGATTCCGCGTGCTCGGCATCGCGTCCCGCCCGCTCGCCGCGGGCGAGGTGGTCGACCGCAGCGCCGAGGCCGGCATGACCCTCGAAGGCCTGCTGTGCTTCCTCGACCCGCCGAAGGCCAGTGCGGCGGATGCGCTCCGGGATCTGGAATCCCTCGGGATCAGCATGCGCCTCATCACCGGCGACAACGCGCGCGTCGCTGTCGCCGTCGCCAAGGCGGTCGGCCTCGACACCGCGAAGGTGCTCACCGGTTCCGAGATCGACAGGCTCGGCGCGGCCGGCCTTGCGCAGGCGGCGCGCGACACCTACGTCTTCGCCGAGGTCGAGCCGGACCACAAGAAGCGCATCGTCCAGGCGCTCAGGACCCTGGGGGAGTCGGTCGCGTTCCTCGGCGACGGCATCAACGACACGCCGGCGCTCCACGTCGCCGATGTCGGCATCTCCGTCGACACCGGCGTCGACGTCGCCAAGCAGGAGGCGGCCGTCGTCCTCCTCGACAAGGGCCTCGACGTGGTCGCCGATGGCGTGCGGCTCGGCCGCCAGACCTTCGCGAACACGCTGAAGTACATCCGCATGTCCACGAGCTCCAACTTCGGCAACATGCTGTCGATGGCGATCGCCAGCATGTTCCTGCCGTTCCTGCCGCTGCTGCCGCGGCAGATCCTGCTGCTCAACTTCCTCGGCGACCTGCCGTCGACGACTCTCGCCGCCGACTACGTCGACCCGGAGCGCCTGGCGCAGCCGGTGAAGTGGGACCTCAAGGAGATCCGCCGCTTCATGTTCGTGTTCGGTCCGGTCTCCACCTGCTTCGACCTCCTCACCTTCGGGGTGCTGATCTGGGGCGTCCACGCCGATGAGATGCTCTTCCAGACCTCGTGGTTCGTCGTCTCGACGCTGACCGAGGTCAGCGCGCTGTTCTCACTGCGCACCACGCGCCCGATCTGGCGGTCCCGGCCCGCGCTGGCCCTGGCGATCGCAGCCATTCTCGTGGGCGCGATCGCCGTCGCCATGCCGTACGTTCCATTCATCGCCGAGCCGATGGGATTGATCCCGCTCGACGGCCCGGTCCTCGCCGCCCTCGCGGTCATCGCCCTGGCGTACATCGCCGCGAACGAGATCGCGAAGGCGTTCTTCTTCCGTCGGCAACGGCGCGCGCAGCGCAGCGGGTGACCGCTCCGCCGAGCCGACGGCGGCAACCCTGCTGCGGGCGTTCGGCGAGACGGAAATCAGGTCGCGAATTCGCGCAGGTCGATCGTCTCGTCGGCGAGCAGATCCGCATCGACGGCCTGGCCGCGCCGGAGAATCGCCATCGCCCGCCGCATCTCCCGGTTGCGATTGAGCGTGACCGCCGCGACCGGAACACCGTCCCGCAGATAGAACGCCAGCGCGTCCCGCGCCGTGAGGTCCCCGCGCACCGCGAGCCGATCCCAGCCCGTGTGCATGCCGGCGTACTGCAGGGCGAGGTCGTACTGGTCCGACCACACCCACGGGATGGTCGAGTAGGGGTCGCCGCGACCGAGAACGCTCCGTGCCGCGACCGCGCCGTGGTCGACCGCATGTGTCCAGTGCTCCGTGCGCAGGCGGCGTCGGTAGAACGGATGGGCGTGGTTGGCGACATCCCCCGCGGCGTACACGTTCGGCACCGACGTCCGGGCGTATTCATCGACCAGGATGCCGTTGTCCACCGCCACCTGCGTTCCGGTGACCACCGCTGTGTCGGGCACCATCCCCACCCCCACGACCACGAGGTCGGCACGCAGCCGACGGCCCGAGGTGGTAGCGACCTCGGTGACCCGGCCATTCGCGCCGTCGAAGCCGACGACGCCGTCGCCGAAGATCATCTCCACTCCGTGCTCGGCGTGAAGCTCGCCGACCACCCTGCCGATCTGCTCCCCGAGGACGCGCTCCAGAGGCGTCGACAGCGGCTCGACGATCGTGACTGCGAGCCCGCGGCTTCGCAGTGTGGCCGCGACCTCGGCGCCGATGAAGCCCATCCCGACCACGACCGCGTGCTCAGCATCGGCCGACCACTCGCGCAGAGCGTCGCTGTCGGCGCGGGTGCGCAGTCCGAACACTCCGTCGAGTTCGGCCCCCGGCACCCGCAACGCCCGCGAACGCCCTCCCGTCGTCAGGATCACCGCGTCGGCACGCACGGACGAGCCGTCGTCGAGTGCGACGGACTGCTCGGCCGGGCGCAGGGCCACGACACGGCTCCCCAGCCTGAGGTCGATGTCGCGGTCGGTCCAGAAGCCCTCCGGTCTCAGGTTCAGGTCGTCCGCGGCGACCGTCCCGGCCAGGTAGCCCTTCGACAGCGGGGGGCGGTCGTACGGCGGAACGACTTCCTCGCCCAGCAGCACCACGCGGCCGTCGTACCCCTCCGCACGCAGCGTGGTCGCCGCCGACACTCCTGCCGCCGACGTCCCCACGATCGCCACGACGGCGGGAGTGCTCACGATGCTGCCGCGTCGTCGATCCGCGGGTCGATCAGCAGGTCGTCGCCTTCGACGGCGAGTTCGTAGACGCCCAGCGGCTCCCACGGCGGTCCGCCCAGCACCTCGCCGGTCGCGGGATCGAACTCCCCGAAGTGGCACGTGCAGACCAGCTTGCCGTCTTCCAGTTCGCCCTCGTCGGAGAACGTGCAGGACTCGTGCGTGCACCAGTTGTCGAACGCGTACAGTTCACCATCGACGTTCGCGACGGCCAGTTCGCGGCCGGCGACCGTGAACGCCTTGATCTCACCCGGTCCGACCTCGGAAGCCCGGCCCGCATTGATCAGTCCCATCGTCGCCCCTTCGCGATCGATCCGGTAGCCCGCACCGCAGGTGAGGGCTGGATGCTGCCCGACGCTCCACCAGCGCGGCGTCGTCAGCACCCGGCGGCGAGCCTAACCCGCCGGGGGTGAGCGCTGTCAACCCCCGGCGGCTGGGAGAACCTGAGAAGGTCTTGTGCGGTCGGATGAATGAGCCGATACTGAGGGGGCCGGACACCGCCGTCGGGCTTGATTCATCCGATGGTGTCTCGATGGTGTCGGCGCCACCGGATAGATCAGATCACAAAGGAGTGAGCATGACACTCATCGAGAACCAGCAGAACGGTCTGACAGCCGACCTGTTCCGTGCGATCGAGGGCGCGCAGTTGCGCGACATCAGCGACGTCGACATCAACGACGTCATCAACAAGTACATCTACAACCAGATTGCCGAGCAGCCCTCGTACGTCGAGCAGTACAAGCGCTATCTCAAGCAGCGCTGGGACGTGTACGACATCGACTTCAGCCAGGACTACAAGGACTGGCACGAGAACATGACCGAGGCCGAGAAGAGCTCGTTCCTGGCGATCGCATCCGGGTTTCACCACGGCGAGCGTCAGGTCGAGGTCGAACTGCCCGTCTTCATGCTCGGCGGCAGCGAGGATCAGAAGCTGTTCATCTCGAGCCAGATCGAGGATGAGGCGCGTCACACCGTCTTCTTCGACCGCTTCTACCATGAAGGGGTCGGACTGGAGGGCGACCTCATGGAGGTGCTCGACCAGTCGTTCGAGTGGGTCGGCGAGACGTTCATCGGTCCGTTCGGTCTGCTCGCCTATCAGGCGGACGCCCTGCTGAAGAACCCCGACGACCTCAAGCTACGGGTGCAGTACGCGACGAACTACATGCTCTGGATCGAGGGCGTCCTCGCCGTGTCGGTGATGCAGATCACCCTGCGGTATGCGCGCCAGCACAAGGTGCTTCCGGGGTACTACGCGGGCTTCACGCTCACTGCGCGCGACGAGGCCCGCCACGTCCAGGCGGGGCTGAGGTTCCTCACCGAGGCCATCGAACAGGATCCCACGCTCATCCGCGAGGTTCACGACACGCTCCGCACTCTGCTGCTGATGAGTTCCACTTCGAGCCAGTACGTGGCGTACGAGCCCATCGGCTGGACCCGTGACGACGTGCAGGCCATGTTCATCACCCAGTTGGTGCGCAAGATGGACCTCATCGGACTGGAGTTGCCGCCCGATCTGGCCGGCATGGTCCAGAACATCTCCGCCGACAACGCGATCGGAGGCTGAGCGATGTCGAGGGTCTTCACCGACCAATGGGCGGCCGACGTCCAGGCGCGTCTGTCGCAGGGATTCACCCCGCAGGACCGGGAGGGACGGCTGCCGGATTACTGGGAGTGGATCGACACCGCCTCGTCCACCTTCTCGGGGGTGCTCGCCCTCGGCGCGGTGCCCGTGAAGGGGGATGACCTGGACGCCGGCGAATTCGTCGCGATCCGGATCGCGGCCGGCGCGGTGCAGGAGGTTCGTGTGATCACGCCGAGCGAGGCGCGCGACAGCGACTACCTCCTGGTGGGCACGTACGAGAGTTGGCAGAAATTCCTCGGCGGCTACGACGCGGCCCGCACCGTCATGTACCGTCACCTGCAGTTGCATCACGGCAACCTGCTGACCTTCTTCAACCGTGTGTACTACTGGATCCAGTTGCTCTCGCTGCTGCACCAGGTGCCCTCGGAGGTCGTCGTTCGCGAGACTGCGGCCGCCTGACCGGCAGCGACGCGGGGTCGACCATCGTCAGGTCGGCCCCGCGTCGCGATGTCACGGCCGCCCGGATGCGGAAAGCTCATCGAGGTGCGCTGCCCATGTGGGGGGCACTCCAGGTGACCCTCGTTGCGGCCTGGCGCGTCGTTTCCTGCGGACGTAGACTGGAACGTCACTCGTGTGACATCCGATATCCGCCCGTCTCAGGCGGCAACACACACACTCCTCGATCAGCGAGTTGCGCGAAGCGCGCATCGAAACGATCGCCGGCCGTGCGCCTGAGGCCCGATCCCAATCCGTAAGAGAGCAACCACTCAATGGCAACCGCAACGACCGCCCAGGCGACCAAGCAGATCGCAGTCAACGACATCGGCTCTGCTGACGACTTCCTCGCCGCGGTCGAAAAGACCCTGAAGTTCTTCAACGACGGCGACCTCATCGAAGGAACCGTCGTGAAGATCGACCGCGACGAGGTTCTCCTCGACGTCGGCTACAAGACCGAGGGCGTCATCCCCTCGCGCGAACTTTCCATCAAGCACGATGTCGACCCGTCCGAGGTCGTCGCCGTGGGCGACGTCATCGAGGCACTCGTCCTCCAGAAGGAGGATAAGGAAGGCCGCCTCATCCTCAGCAAGAAGCGCGCCCAGTACGAGCGCGCCTGGGGCGACGTCGAGAAGATCAAGGAAGCCGATGGCGTCGTGACCGGTCAGGTCATCGAGGTCGTCAAGGGCGGCCTCATCGTCGACATCGGTCTCCGCGGCTTCCTGCCGGCCTCGCTCATCGAGCTGCGCCGCGTCCGCGACCTCACGCCGTACCTCGGCCAGGAGATCGAGGCCAAGATCCTGGAGCTCGACAAGAACCGAAACAACGTCGTCCTCTCGCGCCGGGCCCTCCTCGAGCAGACCCAGTCCGAGAGCCGCACCACCTTCCTCAACAACCTGCACAAGGGCCAGATCCGCAAGGGCGTCGTCTCCTCGATCGTCAACTTCGGCGCATTCGTCGACCTCGGCGGCGTCGACGGCCTCGTCCACGTCTCCGAACTCTCGTGGAAGCACATCGAGCACGCCAGCGAGGTCGTCGAGGTCGGCCAGGAGGTCACCGTCGAGATCCTCGAGGTCGACCTCGACCGCGAGCGCGTCTCGCTGTCGCTCAAGGCGACGCAGGAGGACCCGTGGCAGGTCTTCGCCCGCACGCATGCGATCGGCCAGGTCGCGCTGGGCAAGGTCACCAAGCTCGTCCCGTTCGGCGCGTTCGTCCGCGTCGCCGACGGCATCGAGGGTCTCGTGCACATCTCCGAGCTGTCCGGCAAGCACGTCGAACTCGCCGAGCAGGTCGTGTCGGTCGGCGAGGAGGTCTTCGTCAAGGTCATCGACATCGATCTCGAGCGCCGTCGCATCTCGCTTTCGCTCAAGCAGGCGAACGAGGGCCTCGACCCCGAGGGCACCGAGTTCGACCCGGCGCTCTACGGCATGCTCACGGAGTACGACGAGAGCGGCAACTACAAGTACCCGGAGGGCTTCGACTCCGAGACGAACGAGTGGAAGGAAGGCTTCGAAGCTCAGCGCGAGAAATGGGAGCAGGAATACGCCGCTGCCCAGGCCCGCTGGGAGGCCCACAAGAAGCAGGTCGCCAAGGAGCGCGCCGACCGGGCCACTGCCACGGTCGACGCCCCTGCCGCCTCGTACTCGAGCGAGACCGCCGCGACCGGCACCCTCGCCGACGACGAGTCGCTCGCAGCTCTCCGCGAGCAGCTCTCGAGCACGAGCAACTAGCAGCCCGTTCGAAAGGGCCGGCCCTCAGGGGCCGGCCCTTTCGCCGTTAGGGTGAATCCGTGCAGGTGATCGCGCTGACCGGCGGTATCGCGTCGGGCAAGTCCACCGTCTCGCAGCGTCTCGCCGAGCTCGGCGCTGTCGTCGTCGATGCGGACAAGATCGTCCGCGAGGTGCAGCGGCCCGGCGAGGACGCGTTCGAACGGATCGTCGAGACCTTCGGCCCGGGTGTCATCGCCGAGGACGGCACGCTCAATCGGCCCGCGCTGGGCGCCATCGTCTTCTCCGACGAGGCCAAGCGCCTCGCCCTCAACGCCATCGTCCACCCGGCGGTGCAGGAGCGCGTCGCGCAGCGCATCGCCGAGACCGGCGCCCGCGACCCCGACGCCGTCGTCGTCTACGACGTCCCGCTGCTCGCCGAAGGCGCTCGCGATCCCCGCGGCGGTTTCGACCGGGTGGTCGTCGTGCACACCCCCGCCGACGAGCGCATCGAGCGCATGGTGCGCGACCGCGGGATGACGGAGGCCGACGCGCGCGCGCGCATCGGCGCCCAGGCATCGGACGACGCCCGGCTCGCGGTCGCCGACACGGTCCTCGACAACACCGGCACCCGGGGGGAGCTCATCGCCCAGGTCGACGAGCTCTGGGCCGACCTGACCCGCTGAGTGGGAAGGGGCCCTTTCGGGCGGCGTGCGCGTACGGCTAGCGTCAGGGCAGTCGTCACAGAGCGGCCCCGCCGCGGGAAGGACCGGACATGCACGTTCTGGCAGCCGGACTCGAGCCACTTCTCATCGCGCGCTGGCAGTTCGGCATCACGACCGTCTACCACTTCCTCATGGTGCCGCTCACGATCGGGCTCGGCCCGGTCATCGTGTACCTGCAGTCGCGCTGGCACCGCACCGGCGACGAGCGCTTCTACCGGGCGACCAAGTTCTGGGGGAAGCTCTACCTCATCAACTTCATCATGGGCGTGGCCACCGGCATCGTGCAGGAGTTCCAGTTCGGCCTCGCCTGGAGCGAGTACTCGCGCTTCGTCGGCGACGTGTTCGGCGCGCCGCTCGCGATGGAGGCCCTGCTCGCGTTCTTCCTCGAGTCGACGTTCCTCGGCCTGTGGATCTTCGGCTGGGGCCGCCTGCCCAAGGGGCTGCACCTCACGACGCTCATCCTCGCGATCTTCGGCTCGGTCATCTCGGCCTACTTCATCATCGTGGCGAACTCGTGGATGCAGCATCCCGTCGGCGTCGAGCTCGTGAACGGTCGCCCGATCATGAACGACATCTGGGCGGTGCTCGGCAACAACACCGCGATCTGGGCGTTCCTCCACACCCTTGTCGGCTCCTTCGCCGTCTCGGGTGCCTTCCTCCTCGGGATCTCGTGGTACCAGCTCTGGCGGCGGCGGCGCGACGGCATCGACACGATCGGCCCCGACAACAAGGTCATCGTCGGCGAGAACCCCGCCATCCCCGGCCGCGACAAGGCCGACCACGCGCTGTGGCTGCACTCGCTGCGTCTCGGCGCCGTCATCGCCGTCGTCGCGTTCGGCCTGCTCACCATCACGGGCGACCAGCAGGGCAAGCTCATGTTCCAGCAGCAGCCCATGAAGATGGCAGCCGCCGAGGCGGCGTGCGACACGACGACCGACATCTCGCTGCTCTCGTTCGGGGCGTGGAACACCAAGGACTGCCACACCGTCACGGGCGTCATCGAGGTGCCGGGTGTGCTGTCCTTCCTCGCCAATGGAAACTTCAGCACCCCCGTCCAGGGCCTCAACCAGCTCGTACCCGAGTACCAGCAGAAGTACGGCACGACGGTCCCGAACGACCCGTCGACGTATGGTGCGGCGGCCGGTAAGACCATCAGCTACGTGCCGATCATGCCGGTCACCTACTGGGGGTTCCGCCTGATGATCACCTTCGGTGCGCTCTCGGCGATCGCCTCGCTCGTGGCACTGTGGCTGACGCGCCGGGGCACCGTGCCGCAGGCCAAGTGGCTCATGGTGCTCGCGGTCGTCGGAATCCTCGCGCCCTTCGCCGGCGATTCCGCCGGCTGGGTGTTCACCGAGATGGGCCGCCAGCCGTTCATCGTCGCCCCCAACCCGACCGGCGTCGACGGGGTGTTCATGTTCACCGCGGCCGCGGTCTCGCCGGGGGTGAGCGCGGGCATGCTGCTCTTCTCGCTCATCGCGCTCGGCAGCGTGTACCTCGCCCTGCTCGTCGTCGAGCTGGTACTGCTGTTCCGCTACGTGCGCGGCGGCGTGGCGAGCGCCATCCCCGAGCTCAAGAACCCGCCGGGGCCGGATTCCTCCGGCAAGGCGCCCGACGATGTGTTGGCGTTCGCGTACTGAGAGCCCAGGAGACGGTCATGGCTGAAGCGCTTCCCACCATCTGGTTCGTCCTCATCGCGATCCTCTGGACCGGGTATCTGGTCCTCGAGGGATTCGACCTCGGCGTCGGCATGCACATGCTCGTCAGCGCGCGCAGCGAGCAGGACCGCCGGGTGATGCTCAACACCATCGGCCCGGTCTGGGACGGCAACGAGGTCTGGCTGCTCACCGCGGGCGGCGCGACGTTCGCCGCGTTCCCGTTCTGGTACGCCTCGCTGTTCTCGGGGCTGTACATCCCGCTCGTGCTCGTGCTGCTCGGCCTCATCTTCCGGGCCGTAGCGATCGAGTACCGCGGCAAGGGCCGGACGCCGCGCTGGGCAGCGTTCTGGACGTGGGCGATCGGCCTCGGCTCGTTCGTGTCGGCGTTCGGAATCGGCGCAGCACTCGCGCTGACCACGACCGGGCTGCCGCTCGACGCGAACGGAGACATCGTCGGTGGCGGCTTCGCGTGGTTCACCGGCTACGCCGTCCTCGGCGGGCTCGCCGTCGTGGGCTTCGCGCTGCTCCATGGCGCGAACTTCCTCGCGCTGAAGACCGACGGGCCGGTGCGCAAGCGGATGGCGGGTCTCGCCTGGCCGTGGGGCTGGGTCGCCCTGCTTCCGCTCGCGGTATGGGCGATCCTCGTCGTCGTCCTCGCCGGTCGCTGGTGGACATATCTCACCCTGGTCATCGCGGTCGTCTGCGCACTCGCGTGGCTGCTCGCCTCGCGCGCGAAGCGCGAGGGCTGGGCGTTCGCCTCGCTCGCGGCCTTCCTCGTCTTCGGCTCGGGGTCGATCTTCGCCTCGGTCTACCCGCTCGTGCTGCCCTCGACGCTCGATCACGCCTGGGATCTCACCGTCTCGAACGCCTCGTCGTCGTCCTATACGCTGGGGGTGATATCGGTGGTGGCGTGCGTCGGCCTGCCACTCGTGCTCGCTTACCAGGCGTGGACGTACTGGATCTTCCGCAAGCGGGTCGCGCCGTCGCACATCCCGCCGCACGACGTCGTCGAGCCGGCGGTGGCTCCGACCCGATGAGGCCGGTCCTCGCCGACATCGGCAAGGGCAGGCTGTACCTGCTGGGGCTGCTCGGCGCCCTCAAAGCCCTCGGCCTCATCCTCGTCGCCGGCGCTCTGGCCGGCGCGCTCAGTGCGCTGCTCGCCGGGGCGGATTCCTGGCAGGGCAGCGCCCTCCTCGGGGTTCTCGGCGTACTGGTGCGGGCGGTCGCGACGTGGTTGCTCCAGGGGGCCGCCGCAGGCACCGCGGCGGGGGCGACCGCACGACTGCGTGAGCAGGTGCTGCGCCGCGCCGTCCGCTCGCGCGCCTCGACGGGTCAGACGGCCGTCCTCGCCACGACGGCGCTCGACGAGCTGGACCGCTACTACACGGTCTTCCTGCCGTCGCTGGTGCAGGCGGCGACCGTGCCGCTGCTCGTGGGTGCGCGCATCCTCGTGGCCGACTGGGTGAGCGCGCTCATCATCGTGCTCACCGTGCCGCTCATCCCGGTGTTCATGATCCTCATCGGGGTGCGCACCCGCGAGTCGGTCGCCGCGGCCATGACGACGCTGGGGCGCCTCTCCGACCACCTCGTCGAACTGGCCCGCGGCCTGCCGGTGCTCGTCGGCCTCGGCCGTGCGCGGGCGCAGGAGGCAGCGCTGCGCGAGATCTCCGAGGAGCACCGCCGCACGAGCATGGCGGCGCTGCGCGTCGCCTTCCTCTCGGCGCTCGCTCTCGAGCTCATCGCGACGATCTCCGTCGCCCTGGTCGCGGTGTTCGTCGGCGTGCGCCTGGTGAGCGGGACCATGACGCTCGACGCCGGCCTCATCGCGCTCATCCTCGCCCCCGAGTGCTATGCCCCGCTGCGCGAGATCGGCACGGCGTTCCACGCCTCGCAGAACGGCGTCGAGGCGCGCCGACGCGTCCAGGCCCTGCTCGACGAGCTCGAGCCCGAGGCCGGGATCGTCTGGCGCGAGACGGACGGCGACCTCCGGGTCGACGCCCTCACGGTGCAGCATGCCGACCGGCCCTCGGCGGTCGTCTCCGGCCTGTCGTTCGAAGCCCCGGGGGGCTCGATCGTCAGCATCGAAGGCGCGAGCGGCACCGGCAAGACGACCGTGCTCGAGGTGCTCGCAGGCCGCGGAGCGCTGCTCGCCACGGGAGCGGCGGTCACGGGCACCGTCCGGCGCCCCGCCGGGATCGCCTGGCTGCCACAGCATCCGCACACCTCAGCACCGACCGTGGCCGAGGAGGTCGAGCGCTTCGGAGCGCCCGACCCGGCCGCACCGCTTGCCGCCGTCGGCCTCGCGCACCTCGCCGCCGCCGACCCGGCCCGGCTGTCCCCGGGGGAGCTGCGCCGCCTCGCGATGGCCCGCGTGCTCGCGCGCGTCTCGGCAGGAGCCCGGCTCGCGCTGCTCGACGAGCCGACCGCGCATCTCGACGGGGAATCCGCCGCGCTCGTGCGCGAGGCGATCGCGGGACTGCGCGCGCACACCACCGTCGTGCTCGCCTCGCACGACCCGGCGGTGCGCGCCCTCGCCGACATCAGGGTGCCGGTCGCCGGGGCGTCACCGACTCCCGCAGATCTGTCGCCGGCGGAGCGCTCCGCCGCGATTCCCCGCCGGACTCGACCGGATCTGCCGACATTGCCGACGCCCGCGGGTCTGCCCTGGCGTGCGCTTCGCGAGTATCTGCGGCCGGCCGTCGCCCGCTTCGCGGCAGCGGCGGCCGTCGGCGCGCTCGCGGCGCTCTTCGCCGCAGCGCTGACCGCGGTCTCGGGCTGGCTCATCCTGCGCGCGGCCGAGCATCCGCACATCCTCTACCTCATGGTGGCGATCGTCGGCGTGCGGTTCTTCGGCATCGGGCGCGCCGCCCTGCGTTACAGCGAGCGGCTGCTCACGCACGACGCGGTCTTCCGCGCGCTCACTGCACTGCGGCTGCGGCTCTGGGGCGGGCTCGCCGCGCAGGGGCCGTCGGGGCGGCAGGCCCTCACCGCCGCGAACACCCTCGACCGGCTCGTGGGCGACGCCGACGCCGTGCGCGACCTGGCTCCGCGCGTCCTGCTGCCGCCCGCGACCGCCGTCATCACCATCGCGGCCGCCGGCGTAGCGCTCGGGCTGCTCCTTCCGGCGGCGGGCTGGCTCATCGCCGCGGCCGCCCTGCTCGCCCTGGTGGGCGGCGGGGCTGCGGCGATCGCGGCCGACCGCCGCGCATCGCGGCTGCGCGACCTCGACAGATCCGCGGTGGTGCGCGAGTCGACGGGATTGCTCGCCGCGCGCGATGACCTCGACGGCAACGGCGTCGCCGACGCGGTGATCGACCGCATCGTCGCCCTCGACGCCTCGGCGACCGCGCGCGCGAGACGCGCCGCGTGGTCGCTCGGCGCCGGCGCAGCCGTCGCCGTAGCGGTGCTCGGGCTCGCGGCGTTCGCACTCGTCGCCGTCGGCGCAGGCCCGGTGCTCGCGGGCGGCATCCCCGCCCCGGTCGCCGGAGTCCTGGCGCTGACCGCGCTCGCCCTCATCGATCCGGTGCTCGAGGCCATCCAGGCGGCGCAGCGTTGGGGCGAGCTGCGCCAGGTGCTCGGCCGGGTCGACGCCGTCACCGCGGCGACGAGGCCGGATGCCGGCGGTGCCGAGCTCACCGCCGCCGACCGGCTCGAACTCGCCGAGGTCGCGTACCGCTACCCCGGAGCTGCACGCGACGCCTTCGCCGACGTCTCGGCCGCGGTGGAGCGCGGCGAGTGGCTCGCTGTGACCGGCCCGTCGGGATCGGGCAAGTCGACACTGCTCGGCGTGCTGCTGCGCTACCTGGAACCGACCGCGGGGGAGTACCGCATCGACGGCGAGCCCGCCGCCGGCATCGACGGCGACGCGGTGCGCCGCCGGATCAGCTGGTGCCCGCAGGAGGGCCACCTCTTCACGTCGACCCTGCGCGGCAATCTCGCCCTCGCCCGGGCGCGCGCGGACACCCCCGACGACGCCGAGCTCGCCGCGGCGCTGCGCGAGGTGGGCCTCGCCGGACTGATCGCCGAGCTGCCGCTCGGCCTCGACACGCCGATCGGAGCCGAGGGCTCGTTCCTCTCCGGCGGCCAGCGGCAGCGGGTCGCCGTCGCCCGCACCCTGCTCGCACGGGCCGACGCCGTGCTGCTCGACGAGCCGACGGCGCATCTCGACGAAGAATCCGCCATCGCCCTCATGGCCGATATGCGCGCCGCGCTGTGCGAGAAGACCGTGGTGCTCGTCACGCACGACCGCTCGGTCGTCGGCACCCACGCAGTGCGCCTTTCCGAGAGCCATATCCCCGGTTAGGCGCTTCCCCTGCCGCCCGCGCCCCAGAACGCCGAGGCCGCGCGGAGCGCCGTCGGGTCATTCAGGCGACAGCCTCGGGACCTGCAGTAGTCTGACGCCCGATGCCCGCTCAGCTCCGTCGGTTCGCCGTCCCGGTCGACTGGTCGGCGGCCGCTCTCGCGGTGCTGCTGGGCCTGTTCATCGTCATCGGCGCGTCGTTCGACGCGACGGATTCCCCGGCCTGGTTCGCCTCGTCGGCCGGGGCCGCGCTCGGCAGCGCCCTCGTCGTGCTCGGGCTCGGGCTCGTGTTCTACGTCGCGATCAAGCTCGTCTTCGACTGGCTCGCTCGACGCAGCGACGCCCGGCCGGCCGCGAAGATCACCTCGATGCGCACGGCGCTGCGCCGCTCGCTGCTGCCGACCTCCGGCGTGCTCTTCGCCGGATGGATGCCGTGGCTGCTCATCCACTTCCCGGGGAATGTCGACAGCGACACGATCACGCAGCTGTTCCAGTGGCTCGGACTCGCCGTGCGCAGTGACCACCACCCGTGGTTCGACACCATGGTCTTCGGGTGGTTCTGGAACCTCGGCCACGCGTTCGGCGACTACAACATCGGCCTGTTCGTGTTCCTCGTGCTGCAGGAGGCGGCGACCGCGCTCGGCATGGGCCTCGCGCTCGTCTACCTCGGCAGGCTCGGACTGCCGAGGCGCTGGCGCTGGACCCTCACGGTGCTCGCCGCCGTCTTCCCGGTCTTCGCGATCGCCGTGTCGGTGATGAGCAAGGACTCCTTCGCGGGCGTCTTCTGGATGCCGTTCCTCGTGCTCTTCGTCGAGGCGATCCGCACTCGCGGGCAGGTTCTGATGCGACCTTGGATCGGCGCGAGCGCGCTCGCCATCGTCATCCCGCTCGTGCTTGCGAAGCGCACCAACATCTACCTCGTCGTGGTGTGCCTCATCGTCCTGCTGGTGCTCGCAGCCCGGCCCGCCCGGCTGCGCATCCTCGGCGGCGGTGTCGTCGCCGTCCTGGTGACGAGCGTGCTCTGGCCGCTCGCGATCCTTCCCGCGGCGGGGGTGCAGGCCGCCACGAACACCGACATCCTCTCGATCCCGCTCCAGCAGACGGCGCGGACGGTCCTCGAGCACGGCAGCAGCCTGCCCGCCACCGAGAAGCAGGCGATCGATGCGGTGCTGCGCTATGACGGCCTCGCCCAGGCGTATGTGCCACGGCGGTCCGACAGCGTCAAGAGCCGCTGGAACAGCCACGCCACCACGAGCCAGAGACTCGCCTATGCGGTTGTCTGGCTCGACGAGCTGGTGCGCTACCCGAGCACCTACTTCGCCGCCACCGCGGACAATACCTTCCCCTACTTCGCGCCCGTCACGCCGATCGCGTTCCAGGAGAGCCTCACCCTCAACCGGTACATCGACGTCTGGCTCTCGTGGAGCATCCCCGGCACAACGCGCGAGCAGATCGCGCAGGTCGCGCTCTCGCTCCACCAGCCGGCAGCGCTCGCGCCGCTGCGCACCGCGGTCGACCGCGCCGCCGCGGTGTTCAACAAGAACCCGTTCTCGAGCGCCGCCTGGTACTGCTCCTGGATCCCGCTGCTCGCGCTCGCCTACGCGATCCGGCGGCGCAGCGGCCTCCTCGCACTTGCCACGATCCCGCTCTTCCTCAACCTGGGGTTCCTCGTCGCGGGGCCGATCGCGCTGTCGCGCTACATGATCCCGTCGATCTACGGGAGCGTGCTCATCGTGGGGCTGATGACGTTGCGGATTCCGCTGTCGCGGCGCCCGGGCGGAACAGCCAGTGGTAGCCGAGGTAGTTCGTGATCATGCCGACGGCGGTCGCGCACACCTTGGCGCCGGTCGTGAGCACCCCGTGGGGGAATCCCGGCGCTGCGAGCCCGACGACGGCGATGACGGCCCAGATCACCGCGGACTGGACGACGAAGGCCGAGGTGAGCGTCACGGCGACGAACTGCACGATGGTGTGCTGCACCGTGCGGTCGGAGCGGAACACGAACCGCCGGTTGAGCAGATAGCTCACGCAGATCGTGATCGAGGTGGAGCACAGGTTCGCGAGCAGCGGCGGCCAGCCGAGCACGACGGCGAAGACCGTGAACAGCGCGATGTCGAGCAGCGTGTTGATGCCGCCGACGATGAGGTAGCGCAGGAAGGCGCCCCGCATCGAGAGCACCCAGCGCCGCACCCGGCCCCGCTGCGGCTGCTCCGTCGCGGTCACCGCAGGCCTTCGGCCGGTGCCGGCGGCGCCCAGTGCAGGTATTCGAGGCGAGCGACTTCCTTCCGCACGCGCAGGATGCCGTTGAGGATCAGGCCGAGGGTGAGGCTCGCGAAGGCGAGGACGATGAGGGTGGCCGCCAGGAACGCCGTCGGGAAGCGCGCCACGAGGCCGGTGGCGAAGAACTCCACGATGACCGGGATGCCGAGGATGAGGCCGATGACGGCGAAGACGGCCGCGATGACGCCGTAGAAGGCGACCGGCCGCTCGTGCTGCCAGAGCTGCACGATGAGGCGGAGGATGCGGAATCCGTCGCTGTAGGTGTTGAGCTTGCTCTCGCTGCCCTCGGGCCGGTCGCGGAAGCCGACCGGGATCTCGCGCTGCGGCACGCGGAGGTTGGCGGCATGGACGGTGAGCTCGGTCTCGATCTCGAACTCGCGGGCGAGCGCCGGGAACGACTTCACGAAGCGGCGCGAGAACACCCGGTAGCCGGTGAGCATGTCGGTGACCCGCTCGCCGAAGAG
>JAJYBG010000026.1 GCA_021779075.1 Actinomycetes bacterium
TGAAATTCAATTGATCGTGTAATTGATACTGGACGCATAACAAAAAAATTGGAATTGCCTCTCGCGAAGTTAAACCCAGTCGTAACCCGTGAAACATCCATGAAACGGGTGATCTACCCCCGCCCGAAGGCGTCCGGGTCTGTCGTAGCAGAATTCAACATTCTGTTGATATTCGGATCTTCCACAAAGATGAGCGCAAACCCAATAGACTTGGGTTCGTGCGAGTTGATAGTGCGCGCGCGTTACAGATCGTCGACGGCGACCAGGCGACGGCAGGCGACGAACTTGACCGGCTGGTCCAGGTGATGACCAGCATCGTGAAGCCGATGGGTCAAGTGCTTCCCGTCGGCACGGAAGTGGTTCTGCACGATCTGCGCAAGCTGCCGAACTCGATCATCGCGATTGCCGGGAACGTCACGGGGCGCCAGATCGGCGATGCCGGTTCAGACCATCTGCCCGGCCAGAACTCGACCACGGCGATGGTGCTGGAATCTATCCTGCGCGGGCGCGGCACCGGGCTGCTCAGCTACTCCTTGCAACTGCCGGACGGCAAGATCATGCACTGTCAGACGACGGTCATCAACGACCGCGATGACAGTCCCCTGCTCGTGTTGTGCGTCAACAGCCTCGAGCCTTCGCCGGAGCCCGCGTCGCCCGGTCCGACGGGGGGCATTCGCATCGCGATCGAGAGCACCGGCGAGGAAGTCGTCGTGAGCTACATCGACGAGTTCGTCGACACGCTCATGCGAAGAGCGATCGAGGCCGAGGGGATGGCCGTTTCTCAGATGAAGAAGTCGCAGAAGCTCAGGGTCGTCGAGCGCGCCAGGGGCGCCGGAATCTTCCGCCTCCGTGACAGCGTCGAGTTGGTTGCTTCAGCGCTCAACGTGAGCAAGTTCACCATCTACAATTACCTCAACGAGCTCGACAGCGCTCCGGGCCCGGCTGCTGCGCGCTGAGCTTTGCCGGGCTACGCCGCCGCGTAGGCGGCTTTCACGTCCGCCGCGAACGCCTCGACGTCGGCATCCGTCGTGTCGAACGCGCACATGAGGCGGTGCTCGCCGCGCGCCGGATCCCACTCGTAGAAGTGGTGCTTCTCGGCGAGCGCCGCCACGGTCGAGCGTGCCAGGCCGCCGAAGACGACGAAGACCCCGTTGGCCTGGGTGGGCTGCGTGACTATGACGCCGGGAATCGCCTCGAGCAATCCGCGCAGCTTGAGTGCCATCGCATTGGCGTGGCCAGCCGAGCGGAGATACAGGTCGGTGCCGTACAGCGCCACCAGCTGTGCCGAGACGAAGCGCAGCTTCGAGGCGAGCTGCAGGTCCATTTTGCGCAGGTACTCCACGCCGGTCACCTCGGGGTTCAGCACGACGACCGCCTCGGCGGCGAGCAGTCCGTTCTTCGTGCCGCCGAGCGAGAGCACGTCGGCGCCGGCATCCGTCGTGAACGACCTCAGCGGCAGGCCGAGCGACGCCGCCGCGTTCGAGATGCGCGAGCCGTCGACATGCAGTTTCAGGCCGAGGCCGTGTGCCGTGTCGGCGATCGCCTCGATCTCATCGGGCGTGTACAGCGTGCCGAGTTCGGTCGACTGCGTGATCGAGACGACCGCGGGCTGGATGCGGTGCACATCGCCGACGTCGACGACGTGCTTCTCGACGAGCGCAGGTGTGAGCTTGCCGTCGGGTGTCGGCACGGTGATGAGCTTGGTCTGAGCGATCCGTTCGGGCGCTGCCGCCTCGTCGACGTTGATGTGCGCTGTCTCGGCCGCGATGACCCCGCCCCACCGCGGCAGCAGCGCGTGCAGGCTGACGACGTTGGCGCCGGTGCCGTTGAAGACGGGGAATCCCCTCGCCTCGCCACCGAAGAGCTCGCGCACGAGCGCCTCGAACCGCAGGGTGTAAGGGTCGTCGCCGTAGGCGCTGACGTGACCGCCGTTGGCCGCGGCGATCGCCTCGATGATTTCGGGGTGGATGCCGGCGTGGTTGTCCGAACCGAAACCGTGCCAGTCGCGGTCGTGGCTCACGCGGCCGCCCCGCCGGGCTCGCTCGGCGGGGCGGGCGGTCCGGGGGCCGCCGGCGGCGCAGGCGCGCTGAGGATCGAGAAGAATGCATTGGAGTGGTTGGTGCCGTTGCCGCTCAGCGCCGACAGCGCGCCGCCGACGAGGACGTTCACGAGGAACCACCACCAGAACTCGCTGCGGCTGGCGCGCCCGTAGAAGAGCGCGTAGCGCTGCCAGAACCGGGTGAATGCCTGCCCGAACGTCGCGCCGTAGAGCGGCTGGTCGTCGGTCGCCGGTCGGGCCGGAAGGGTCGGGATCGTCATGGCCCCAGTATGCCGGGCCGCCCCTACCATCGAATAGTGCCCGTCCCATCCGGCGAACTCGTCGCACTCCTCGACCTGGCCCGTGAGACCGCGGTGACCGCGGGCGCACTCATCAGGCGCCGTCGCTCCGAAGGCGTCGAGGTCGCCGCCTTCAAGTCGACAGCCACCGACATCGTCACCGCGGCCGACCGCGAGGCCGAGGGGCTCATCAAGGGGCTGCTTCACGACGCCCGCCCGGGTGACGGATTCCTCGGCGAGGAGGGCGGCACGGCGCAATCCCTCACCGGTCTCACCTGGGTCGTCGACCCGATCGACGGCACGGCCAACTACTTCTACGACATCCCCTCCTACTGCGTGTCGATCGCCGTCGTCGAGGGCGGAGTCGACCCGGCGACGTGGCGCCCGCTCGCCGGATGCGTCGTCAACCCGGTCACCGGCGAGGTCTACACGGCGAGTCTCGGCGGAGGTGCTTTCCTCGGCGCCCGCCGGCTGCACGTGAACACCGGCGTCGAGCTCTCGGACGCGATGGTGGGCACCGGGTTCGGCTACGCCGCCGAGGTGAGGATGAAGCAGGCGCGCGTCGTCGGCGACCTCATCGGCCGCATCCGCGACATCCGCCGCGCGGGTTCCGCTGCGCTCGACCTGTGCCACGTCGCCTCGGGCCAACTCGACGCCTACTACGAACGCGGCCTCAAGCCGTGGGATTTCGCGGCCGGCGCTCTCATCGCGCAGGAGGCGGGCGCGACCACGGGCTACGAGCCGGGCCCGCGCCCGCTCGTCATCGCCGCCGAGCCGGTGCTCTACGCCCAACTCGCGCCGCTCGTCTCGGTCTCCGAGTAGCGGTCGGCCGCCGGAAGCGACGGTCGGACCTTCGCGCGGCGATGCCCGCCGGTAGTCGGAGCGCTATCTCGCCAGCCACACCGTCGTGTCGTAGGGGATGCCCCCGTCCATGCGCCCGCTCACGGCGAGCACCTCGCCGTCGGGCAGCGTGATCGGCTTCTTGCCGAGGTTCGCGACGACGGTGACGTCCCCGTTGCGAAAGGCGAGCACGTCCGCGTCGAATCCGCCGAGCCACTCGAGCGCGCCGTCGCCGAGGCCGTGCTCGCGCCGCAGCGCGAGCAGTGAGCGGTAGAGAGACAGCGTCGAGTCCGGGTCGGCGGCCTGCGCGTTGCGCGCGAGCTGAGCCCAGGAAGACGGCTGCGGCAGCCACGACCTGCCGGTCGGCGAGAAGCCGTACGCCGGCTCGTCGGCCGCCCACGGGATCGGCACGCGGCTGCCGTCGCGACCGTAGCGCTCGCCGCCGGTGCGGAACCAGGTCGGGTCCTGCCGGGCCGAGTCCGGCAGGTCGACGACCTCGGGCAGCCCGAGCTCCTCGCCCTGGTAGAGGTACGCCGAACCCGGCAGCGCGAGCATCACCGCGGTGGCTGCCCGCGCGCGCCTGAGCGCGAGCACCGGATCGGGCAGGTGCGGGATGTGGCGCGGGCCGATCCCCGCGCCCTGTGGGTTTTCAAAGGTCAACGCGTGCCTCGTGGCGTGCCGCACGACGTCATGGTTGGAGAGCACCCAGGTGCTCGGTGCCCCGACGGCCGAGAAAGCGGCGATCGACGCGTCGATGACTGCGCGGAGCGCTTCGGCATCCCAGGGGGCGGCGAGGTACGCGAAGTTGAACGTCTGCTGCATCTCGTCGGGCCGCACCCAGTCAGCCAGCAGCGTGAGCGGGCTCACCCACGCCTCGCCGATGAGCGCGCGCTCGCCGGGGTACTCGGCCAAGACCGCATGCCAATCCCGGTATATGTCATGCACGCCGGGCTGTCCCCAGTACGGCACCGCGTTCGTCGGCAGGTCGTCGCCCATCGAGCCGGCCGCCGCGGGCGGGGTCCAGTCGGGCAGTCCTGCCGCTTTGACGAGCCCGTGCGCGACATCCACCCGGAACCCGTCGATGCCCCGGTCGAGCCAGAACCGCAGGATGTCGCGGAACTGCTCCCGCACCCAGGCGCTCGACCAGTCGAGGTCGGGCTGCGACGAGTCGAAGAGGTGGAGGTACCACTGGCCGGGCGTGCCGTCCGGGTTCGCCGTGCGGGTCCAGGCCGGCCCGCCGAAGACGGATTCCCAATTGTTGGGGGGCTCGTCTCCGCCCGGGCCACGCCCGTCCCGGAACAGGTAGTGGCCCCGCTCGGGCGAGCCGGGCGCCGCCGCGAGCGCGGCGATGAACCAGGGGTGGTCGCTCGAGGTGTGGTTCGGCACCAGGTCGGCGATGACGCGCAATCGCAACCCGTGCGCCGTGGAAAGCAGCCGGTCGAAGTCCTCGAGCGTGCCGAACAGCGGATCGACGTCGCAGTAGTCGCTGACGTCGTAGCCGGCGTCGCGCTGCGGTGAGCGCGAGAACGGCGAGAGCCACACCGCGTCGGCACCGAGCTCGGCAAGAGCGGCGAGGTGCGCGGTGATGCCCGGCAGATCGCCCACCCCGTCGCCGTCGGAATCCGCGAACGATCGCGGATACACCTGGTAGATCACCGCGTCGCGCCACCACTCGCCGGCCATTTCTCCAAACTACGGTGGCGAGCTCCGGAAGCTCGGTGCGGAAACGCCAATATCCTGGCCGAAAGCGCGGATCAGAAGGCGGTTTTCCTGAGTTGGCCACACCATCGGTACTTCCGCATCACGACGGGTCGGCCCTCTGCGTATCGAATCCGTACCCCGCTTTGGGCGAGGAGGTGCTGGTGCGGCTGCGGATTCCCCGTTCGCTCGGCCCCGTCACGGCGGTGCAGACCCGCTCCAACCCCGACCGCGAACCGCGCTGGCGCGACGCCCGCCTGGTCTGGACCGCAGACGGCTGGGACTGGTGGGAAGCCCCCGTCACCGTCGAGAATCCGGTGCACGGCTATCGCTGGCTCGTGGTGCTCGCCGGTGGTGCGCAGCGCTGGGTGAACGCGGCGGGATTCCACGACATCGAGGTCCCCGACGCCGACGACTTCCGCTTCACCGGCTACCCCGCGCCGCCTGCCTGGCTGCCGGGGACCGTGCTCTACCAGGTGTTCCCCGACCGCTTCGCCCGGTCGAGCGCGGCCGATGACCGTGCGCTGCCGGACTGGGCCATCCCGGCGAAGTGGACCGACCCGGTCGATCCCGAGCCTCCCGGCCGCTCGCAGCAGTTCTACGGCGGCGACCTCGACGGCATCGTCGAGCACCTCGACCACCTCATCGGCCTCGGCGTCACGGTCCTCTACCTCACGCCGTTCTTCGCTGCGCGCTCGAACCATCGCTACGACTCCGTCGACTTCAACCGGGTCGACCCGCTGCTCGGGGGCGACGAGGCGTTGATCCGGCTCGTCGGCGCAGCGCACTCGCACGGCATCCGCGTCATCGGCGACCTCACGACGAACCACTGCGGCGACGGCCATGAATGGTTCCGCGCCGCCCTCGGCGATCCCGAGGCGCCGGAGAGCGAGTTCTTCTACTGGCTCGACGACGCGCACACCCAGTATGTGTCGTGGCTCGGTGTGCCGAGCCTGCCGAAGTTCAACTGGGCGAGCCCCGAGCTGCGCCGCCGCTTCATCGACGGCCCGGACTCGGTCGTCGCGCACTGGCTCAAGCCGCCGTTCCGCCTTGACGGCTGGCGCATCGACGTCTCCAACATGACCGGTCGCTACCTCGCCGACGACTTCAATACCGAGGTGCGTCGGATCATCCGCCGCACCATGGTCGAGGTCAACCCCGATACGATGCTGCTCGGCGAGTCGACGAACGACGCCGCCCCCGACTTCCCGGGCGATGCGTGGCACGGTGCGATGACGTACGGCAACTTCACCCGCCCGCTCTGGGGATGGCTCTCGCGGCCCGGCCGTGTCGCCAAGGGCGGTATCGGCTTCGCCCGCGAGCAGGTGCCTGCGCTCACCGGCCGTCAGTTCGTCGCGCAGCACCAGGCCTTCACCGCCGCTTTCCCGTGGCGCTCGCGCCTCGCGACGATGAACGCGCTCGACACCCACGACACCCCGCGCTTCGGTGGGGGAGCGTTGCCCGGCGCTGTGCCGGTCGCACTCGGACTGTCGGTGACGGTGCCGGGGATCCCGGTCGTCTGGGCTGGCGACGAGTTCGGCCTCGTCGGCGAAGACGGCGAGACGTCGCGCACCCCGATGCCCTGGAGCGATCTCGCCGGTGACACGCTCGCCGCCTATCGCGCCGTCCTCGCGCTGCGCCGGGCTCACCCGGTCCTGTCCGACGGCGGATTCCGCTGGGTCCACGTCGGCGACGACGCGATCGCCTTCATCCGCGAGTCCGCCGCCGAGTCGGTGCTCGTCCTCGCGACTCGCGCCGCCGACCGCATCCGCCTGCCGCTCGGCGTCGTCCTCGGCGCCGAGGAGTCCCGTCTGCTCCACGGCCCCGCGGTGCTCACCGCGCATCCCAGCATCGACGAGGCCGACGGATTCCTCGAACTCGACGCCCCCGGAATCTCGTTCACCGCGTGGTCACTGCCCGGCGTGCAGCTGCCTGATCCCGCTTGATATGCTCTTCGGGTTGCCCGCGCGTCGGGCGTCGCCCCGATAGCTCAGTGGTAGAGCACTTCCATGGTAAGGAAGGGGTCGTCAGTTCAATCCTGACTCGGGGCTCGGAACCTCATACCTGGCGGGGTAGCTCAGGAGGTTAGAGCACACGGCTCATAATCGTGGTGTCGCGGGTTCGAGTCCCGCCCCCGCTACTGGAAGGCCCCGGCGCACCCCGGGCTCTCGCCTCGTCACGGCGCACCCTGAGCTCGACGGCATGCCCGCCGTCGTATAACCGCGTTGCCGTGGCCCGCGCCAGGGCCGAGTTCGCCTACGAGCGGCGCCTGCGCATCGTCGCGGTCGCGGGTCGCGACTAACCGCGACGTCCCGGGCTAGGTGATCGGGCACAGCTAGGACGCGAGGATGTCCTTCACCATCGGCACGACTTTCGACCCGTAGAGCTCCACGGCGTGGGCAAGAGCGCCTTCCGGCATCGATCCGGACGAGTAGAGCATGTCGAAGCGGCCGATGCCGAGCGTGTTCGCCGTCGCCGCGATCCGCCGGGCGACCGTCTCGGGCGAGCCGACATAGAGCGAGCCGGACTGCGCTTCGGCTTCGAAATCCTCGCGGGTGACCTCGTGGGCCCAGCCGCGCTCCTTTCCGATCTTGTCGCGGGTGGCCTTGAAGCGCGGGAAGAGCAGCTCCTTCGCCTCCTCGTCGGTGTCGGCGACGAAGCCGGGGGAGTGCACGCCGATCGGCTGTTCCGTCGTGCCGAGCTGTCCGATCGCGCGGTGGTAGAGATCGATGTAGGGGATGAACCGCTGCGGCGGGCCCCCGATGATGGCGAGCATGAGGCCGAAGCCGTACCGCGCGGTGCGGACGACCGACTCGGGAGAGCCGCCGACGCCCACCCAGGTCTTGAGACGACCGTGCTCCGTCTTGGGGTAGAGGTCGGCGTTGGCGAGCGGCGCGCGCGTCGTGCCGGTCCAGGTCACGGGCGTCTCGGGAAGCAGTTTCGACCACAGTTCGAGCTTCTCCTCGAAGAGGAGGTCGTAGTCGGCCAGGTCGAAGCCGAAGAGCGGAAAGGACTCGATGAACGAGCCGCGGCCCATGACGGCCTGTGCACGCCCGCCCGAGAGCGCGTCGACGGTCGCGAAGCGTTCGAAGGCTCGCACCGGGTCATCCGACGACAGCACGGTGACGCCGGTACCGAGCTTGATGCGCGAGGTTCGCGTCGCGATGCCTGCCAGCACCGTCTCCGGACTCGACACCGCAAAATCCGGACGGTGGTGCTCGCCGACGCTGTACGCGTCGACACCGAGCTCGTCGGCGATGACGGCGTGCTCGACGAGCGCGCGGATCGACGCGGCGTAGCTGAGCTTGCCGCCCGCGCTGTCCTCGAGGCGGTCACCGAACGTGTCGAGGCCGAATTCCACAGTCGCGTCAGTCACGGGCCAATTCAACTCCGGGCGGGCTGCCGCCATTCCCGGCCGTCCTACTGTCTGGGCTTTCTGGAGCGATCCCCCTGCCGCCGCTGGCTGTCGATAGGGTGAAAGCCCATGCCCTTCCTGCTTGTCCTGCTGCCCTGTCTGCTGTGGGGCACGACGGGAACGGCGGCGAACTTCATGCCCGGCGTCGACGCACTCGCGATCGGCGCCTGCGCGCAGGGCCTGGGCGGCTTGCTCTACTTCTGCATCTACGCGAAGAGCTCGTGGCGGGCGATGTGGTCGAAGGGCACGCGCCGTTGGGTTCTCATCGGCGCAGTCGGCACGCTCGGCTACCCGGTCACCTACTATCCGGCGCTGAAGATGGCGCCTATGGCCCTCGTCGTCACCGTCGCTCTCGGTTCGGCCCCGGTCTTCGCCGCCCTCCTCGAGGCGATCTTCGATCGCGCCAGACTCTCCTGGCAGTGGATGCTCGGCACCGGCCTCGGCATCGTCGGCGTGGTTCTGCTCGCACTGGGAGCGCAGCGCGCGATCGGCGAGGGCGACGCCGAGAACGTGCCGCTTGCGCTCGTGCTCTCGCTTGCCGCAGGGGTCTCGTATGCCCTCTACGCATACGCCTCGCGCAAGGCGATCGAGAAGGGCGTGAGCCCGACCGCCGCGATGGGTGCGATGTTCGGCGAGAGCTCGCTCGTGCTCATTCCCATGCTCATCGTGCTCGGCGGGCCGATCCTGGCGAGCTGGCAGAACGTCGCGGTCGCGGCCTATCTCGCGATCTTCCCGCTGTGTCTGGCGTACATCATGTTCGCCCACGGGTTGCGCACGGTCTCGGCCTCGGTCGCGCTGACCGTGACCCTCGCGGAGCCAGCCGTCGCGGCGGTGCTCGCGGTCTTCGTGGTGCGTGAGACAGTTTCGGTCGGCGGATGGCTCGGCATCGTGCTCATCGCCGCGGGCATCGTGCTGGCCTCATTCACCGCCCGTGCCAAGCCCGAGTCCGGCCCGATAACCGGCACGCTCTAGCTTTTCGCCTTGTGAAGGTCAGGGTCGACGGCGAAGTCGTCGAGCAGCGAGCCATCGGATGCCCGCCCCTGGGCGCGGACGCCGGCTGACGGGGCCCCACCCGCCGAAGACCTGTCAGTGCTCGATGTGTCGTTCATCCGGCCCGTTGTAGGCCGACAGCGGGCGGATGAGCGCGTTCGAGGCGAGCTGCTCGTTGATGTGCGCCGTCCATCCGGTGACGCGGGATGCCACGAACAGCGGGGTGAACTGCTCGGTGTCGAATCCGATGAGGTGGTAGGCGGGCCCGGACGGGTAGTCGAGGTTGGGCTTGATGTTCTTCTTCGAGACCATCGCCGCCTCGAGCGACTCGTAGAGCGAGAGCAGGTCGCCGCGGTCGTACTCCTCGATGAGGGTGAGGAGGGCGGCCTTCATCGTCGGCACGCGCGAGTCGCCGTTCTTGTAGACCCGGTGGCCGAAGCCCATGATCTTGCGCTTCGACTCGAGGGCGGAATCCAGCCACGTCTCGGCCTTGTCGGCGGTGCCGATCTCGTCGAACATGTGCATGACAGCCTCATTTGCCCCCCCGTGGAGCGGCCCCTTGAGCGCTCCGATCGCGCCGACGATCGCCGAGTAGTAGTCCGACAGCGTCGACGTGATGACGCGTGCGGTGAAGGTGGAGGCGTTGAAGGAGTGCTCGGCGTAGAGGATCATCGACACGTCGAACGCCTTCCGCACGACCTCGGACGGCACCTCACCGTAGGTCATCCAGAGGAAGTTCGCCGAGTAGCCGAGGTCGGCGCGCGGCTCGACGACGGGAAGCCGGCGCCGGCGGCGCTGGTCGTAGGCGACGATGGCAGGCAGCTTCGCGAAGAGGTGCAGCGCCTTGCCGAGGATGGCGTCGGGCTCGCTGTCCCACGCCTCCGGGTCGTTGGCGCCGATGACGCTCACTGCCGTGCGCACGACGTCCATGGGGTGGGTGCGCTCCGACAGGTCGTCGATGACCCCCTTGACGACATCGTCGAGGGCACGCGAGCGGCGCTCGATCTCCTCGAAGTGCGCCAGCTGTTCGGGCGTCGGCAGCTCGCCGTGCCAGAGGAGGTAGGCAACCTCCTCGAAGGACTTCGAGGCGGCGAGCTCCTGCACGGGGTAGCCGCGGTAGAGCAGTGAATTGGTCTCGGGGTTGACCTTGGAAACGGCCGTGTAGTCAACCGTGACGCCGGCCAGGCCCTTCTTGATCTCGATCGTGTCGGTCATGGTGTCATCCCTTCGTGATACTGAAATTGAACACCGAGCTGTCGAAGTGGTTGTACCCCTCGTAGTCGATGAGGTCGTAGAGGTCGGCGCGGTGCTGCATGTCAGCGAGCTTGGCCTCGAGCGAGCCGCTCGTGTTGAGCTCGTCGAGTCCGCGTCCGGCCTCGCCCATCGCCAGGCGCAGCAGTGAGACGGGCCAGATGACGATGTTGACGCCGACATCGCGGAGCTGGTCGACGGTGAAGAGGTCGGATTTCCCGAACTCGGTCATATTGGCGAGGATCGGCACGTCGACGGCCTTCCGCACCGCCTCGAACTCCGAAAGGTCGGCCATCGCCTCGGGGAAGATCGCGTCGGCCCCGGCATCCACCAGCGCCTTGGCACGGTAGAGAGCGGCGGGCACGCCCTCGACGGCGCGGATGTCGGTGCGGGCCATGACGAGGAGGTTGTCGTCGCGGCGGGCGTCGACGGCGGCGCGGATGCGCTTCAGCGCGGTGTCCTCGTCGACGACCTGCTTGCCGTCGAGGTGGCCGCACCGCTTGGGGTTGACCTGGTCCTCGATGTGGATTCCGGCGACGCCGGCATCCTCGAGCTCCTGCACGGTGCGGGCGACGTTCATGGGCTCGCCGAAGCCGGTGTCGACGTCGACGAGGGCCGGCAGCTCGGTCATCCGGGCGATCTGGTGCGATCGCGTCGCGACCTCCGTCAGTGTCGTCAGTCCGATGTCGGGAAGCCCGAGGTCGGCGGAGAGCACGGCGCCGGAGACGTAGACGCCGTCGAAGCCCTTGCGCTCGATGAGGCGAGCCGAGAGGGGGTTGAATGCGCCGGGGAAGCGCAGCAGCTCGCCGCTCGCCAGGCGTTCGCGGAAGGCCGCGCGCTTGGCCGCGGCAGTGGACTTCGCGTAGAGCACGGTCGTTCCCTTCTAGAACAGCCCGGTGGTCGCCGGCACCGACGCGAGCACACCGGGTGCGGCGGTGAAGGTGAGTCGGCCGAGCTCGTCCGCGTTCAGCGCGGGCAGACGCTGCGCGACGTCGAGGAACCGCTCGATCTCGGCGGGCTCCAGCACGGGACCCGCGAGGGTGCGGAACTTGCCGATGTAGTCCTCGCGGGCGAACGGCTTCGCTCCGAGGGGGTGAGCGTCGGCGACCGCGATCTCGTCGCGGAAGGTCGTGCCGTCGGTCAGCTTCACCTCGATGGCGCCGCCGAACGCCTGCTCCTTGGGGTCGAGCGAGTGGTAGCGGCGCGTCCACTCCGGGTCCTCCACGGTTGTCACCTTGCGCCACAGCGCCACGGTGTCGGCGCGTGCCGCCCGGGCGGGATCGTATGAGGTGTTGTGGTCGAATTCGCCGTCCTGCAGCGCGACCGTGAAGATGTACGGGATCGAGTGGTCGAGCGTCTCGCGCGAGGCGGCCGGGTCGTACTTCTGCGGGTCGTTTGCGCCCGAGCCGATGACGTAGTGCGTGTGATGCGAGGTCTTGAGCAGCACGGAGCCCACGTTCGCCGGGTCGGCGATCTCGGGGTGCTCGCGGTGCAGTCTGCGGGCGAGGTCGATCCAGGCCTGTGCCTGGTACTCGGCGGAGTGCTGCTTCGTGTACGAGTCGAGGATGGCGCGCTTCGCCTCGCCGGGAGCCGGCAGTGGGACGTGGTAGACGGCGTCCGGCCCGTCGAGCAGCCAGGCGATAACGCCGTCCTCTCCTTCATATATCGGAGTAGGCGAGGTCTGCCCGCGCATCGCCCGGTCGACCGCCTCGACCGCCATCTTGCCGGCGAAGGCCGGGGCGTGCGACTTCCACGACGAGATCTCGCCCTTGCGCGACTGGCGGGTCGCGGTCGTCGTGTGCAGGGCCTGGCCGATGGCCTGGAAGATCACCTCGACGGGCAGGCCCAGGAGGGTGCCGATGCCCGCCGCGGCCGACGGCCCGAGGTGGGCGACGTGGTCGATCTTGTGCGCGTGCAGCGAGATGGCGCGGGCCAGGTCGATCTGGATCTCGTAGCCGGTCGCGATGCCGCGGATGACGTCGCGCCCGGTGACGCCGCGGGCCGCCGCGTGCTGTGCGACGGCGACGACCGGCGGGATGTTGTCACCGGGGTGCGAGTACTCGGCGGCGAGGAAGGTGTCGTGGAAGTCGAGTTCGCGCACCGCAACCCCGTTCGCCCACGCCGCCCATTCCGGGCTCGTGCGCCGGCCGGGATCCACGCCGAAGACGGTCGAGCCGGCACCGCCGATCGACACGGGATGGGCGAGCGCCTGTCCGCGCGCCGACGACGGAGCCGAGCGGGTGATGGATGCCGCGGCGACGGCCGCGTTGTCGATCACCCGGTTGACGACCATCTCGGCCACCTCGGGAATCACCTCGACCGGGTCGGCGGCGACCTCGGCGATCTTCCAGGCGAGCTGCTCCTCGCGTGGCAGGTTCTCGTCGCTGCGGTGCGTCCGGACATGGATCGTCTGCATGCTGGGATGTTTCCTTTCGGGGGCGGGTCGTGGTCAGGCGATGCGGCGCCGACGGCCCTCCGCGGGCACGGCATCGCCGATCGAGGCGAGGATGCTTGCGAGGCTGCGGTGGAGGTGGAGCTCGGTCGCGTGGGCGGCGACGCTCTCCGCGCCGTCGATGATCGCGTCGATGATCGCGAGGTGCTCGCGCGCCGCTTCGCGCAGCCGGGCGGGGTTGTCGCGCGAGACCCGGCGGATGCGGGCGATGTGGGCGCGCACGGTCTGCAGCGGGCCGAGCAGGTAGGGGTTGTCGACGGCGTCGTCGATCGCCTGGTCGAGGCGGCTCGCGAGCTCGTAGTACGCGTGGAGGAACTCGTCGTCCGTGGCGATGATCTCGTCGGCATCCCCGAACTCGCTGCGGAGCGCCTCGAACACCGCTGCGTCGCGCCGCCGCGCGGCGAGCCGGGCCGCCTCGACCTCCAGCGCCTTGCGCACCTCGAACAACGCTCGGACCTGCTCGGGCGAGACTGCCGTGACGACGAGTCGGCGGCCGGCGCCGGGCGAGACGAGCCCTTCGGCGACGAGGCGGCCGAGCGCCTCGCGAAGCGGGGTGCGCGAGACTCCGAGTCGTGTCGACTGCTCGATCTCACCGAGTACCGCGCCCGACGGCAGGATGCCGTCGAGAATCTCGCGCCGCAGGGTTGCGTGCACTCGATCGCTGGTCCGCATCGTTCCTCGTTGAACGGCCTCTGTATACAGAGGCCGTGGTTGTCCCTAGAATTTAGCCCAAAGTCGACCCTGTTGTACACAGGATTTTGCTGCGGTCCCCGCATCCGCTAGTCATGTCGGAGGGCCGACGACGAATCCGCGCTACGACGAAGGGCGAGCATGTTCCGCAAGATTCTGGTGGCGAATCGCGGCGAGATCGCGATCCGCGGGTTCCGCGCAGCCTTCGAACTGGGTGCGAAGACGGTCGCCGTCTACACCTGGGAGGATCGCAACTCGCTGCACCGCCAGAAGGCGGACGAGGCGTACCTCATCGGCGAGAAGGGCCACCCGGTCCGCGCGCACCTCGACATCGACGAGATCATCCGGGTTGCGAAGCTCTCCGGCGCCGACGCGATCTACCCGGGGTACGGGTTCTTGTCCGAGAACCCCGACCTCGCGGCCGCCGCGACGGCGAACGGCATCGCCTTCATCGGCCCGGGCGCCCAGGTGCTCGAGATGGCCGGCAACAAGGTCACCGCGAAGGAGCATGCGATCGCCGCGGGGGTGCCGGTGCTGGCCTCCAGCCCGGCGACGACCGACATCGACGTGCTCGTCGCCGCAGCGGACGAGATCGGGTTCCCGGTGTTCGCGAAGGCGGTCGCGGGCGGCGGCGGCCGCGGCATGCGCCGCGTCGAGAGCCGCGAGGAACTGCCGGGCGCGCTCGAGGCGGCGATGCGCGAGGCGGATGCCGCGTTCGGCGACTCCTCGATGTTCATCGAGCAGGCCGTGCTCAGGCCCCGCCACATCGAGGTGCAGATCCTGGCGGATGCCGCGGGCGACACCATTCACCTCTTCGAACGGGACTGCTCGGTGCAGCGCCGCCACCAGAAGGTGGTCGAGATCGCGCCGGCGCCGCACCTCGACGCCGGCATCCGTGCCGCGATCCTCAAGGACGCGGTCGCGTTCGCCCGCTCGATCGGCTACGTCAACGCGGGCACGGTCGAGTTCCTCATCGAGACCGTCGGCCCCCGCGCCGGGCAGCACGTCTTCATCGAGATGAACCCGCGCATCCAGGTCGAGCACACGGTCACCGAGGAGGTCACCGACGTCGACCTCGTGCAGGCGCAGCTGCGCATCGCCTCGGGCGAGACGCTGGCTGACCTGGGGTTGTCGCAGGACTCCGTGACGGTGCGCGGCGCCGCCCTGCAGTGCCGCATCACCACCGAGGACCCGTCGCAGGGCTTCCGCCCCGACACCGGCCGCATCACGACCTACCGCTCGCCGGGGGGCGCCGGCATCCGCCTCGACGGCGGCACCGTGAACGCGGGCGTGTACGTGTCGCCGCACTTCGACTCGATGCTCGTGAAGATGACGGTGCGCGGCCGCGACTTCCCCGCCGCCGTCGCTCGCGCCAAGCGCGGGCTCGCCGAGTTCCGCATCCGCGGGGTCGCGACGAACATCCGGTTCCTGCAGGCGGTGCTGGAGGATCCGGACTTCGCCCGCGGCGACTTGTCGACGGCGTTCATCGAGGAGCGGCCGTGGCTGCTGACGCCGCGTGAATCGAAGGACCGCGGTACGAAGGTCGTGACCTGGCTCGCCGACGTCACGGTGAACCAGCCGAACGGCCCGAAGCCGCAACTCACTGACCCGGCGTCCAAACTGCCGGCCATCGACCTGGCCGCTCCGGCGCCGGCGGGATCGCGGCAGAGGCTGCTCGAGCTCGGGCCCGCCGGCTTCGCGGCCGACCTCAAGGCGTCCACCCGCCTCGCCGTCACCGACACGACCTTCCGCGACGCGCACCAGAGCCTGCTCGCCACGCGGGTACGCACCCGGGATCTCGTGCAGGTGCTGCCGTACATCGCCCGTCTGACCCCCGAGTTGCTCTCCATCGAGGCCTGGGGCGGGGCGACGTACGACGTGGCGCTGCGCTTCCTCGGCGAGGATCCGTGGGAGCGTCTCGGCGCGATGCGGCAGGCGCTGCCCAACATCGCCATCCAGATGCTGCTGCGCGGGCGCAACACCGTCGGCTACACCCCGTACCCTGAGGCGGTCACGACGGCTTTCGTGCGCGAGGCGGCGGCGTCGGGAGTCGACATCTTCCGCGTCTTCGACGCGCTGAACGACGTGAATCAGATGCGGCCTGCGATCGAGGCGGTGCTCGAGACCGGCACGGCCGTCGCGGAGGTCGCGATGTGCTACTCGGGCGACCTGCTCGACCCCGCCGAGGGTCTCTACACCCTCGACTACTACCTGCACCTCGCCGAGCGCATCGTCGAGACCGGCGCGCACGTCCTCGTCGTCAAGGACATGGCGGGATTGCTCAGGGCCGGTGCCGCCGAGAGGCTCGTCCCAGCACTCAAGCAGCGCTTCGACCTGCCTGTTCACGTGCACACTCACGACACCGCCGGGGGTCAACTCGCCACCCTGCTCGCCGCGGCCCACGCGGGGGCCGATGCCGTCGATGCGGCCAGCGCGCCCATGGCGGGCACGACCTCGCAGCCGCCGCTCAGCGCTCTCGTGGCAGCCACGGCCCACACCGACCTCGATACCGGCCTCTCATTGGATGCGGTGAGCGACCTCGAGCCGTATTGGGAGGCCGTGCGCGCTGTCTACCGGCCGTTCGAGTCCGGCATCCCGGGCCCGACGGGCCGCGTTTACCGCCACGAGATCCCCGGCGGGCAGCTTTCCAACCTGCGCCAGCAGGCCGTCGCCCTCGGGCTCGGCGACCACTTCGAGAAGATCGAGGACTGGTACGCCGCCGCGAACCGCATCCTGGGTCGCCCCACCAAGGCCACCCCGTCATCGAAGGTCGTCGGCGATCTCGCCCTGCAGATGGTGGCCGCGGATGTCGATCCGGCCGAGTTCGAGGCGAACCCCGGGAAGTACGACATCCCCGACTCGGTCATCGGGTTCATGGCCGGCGAGCTCGGCGACCTGCCCGGCGGCTGGCCGGAGCCGTTCCGCAGCAAGGTCCTCGCAGGTCGTAGCGTCGACATCTCCATCACGCCGCTGACGGTCGACGACGAGGCGGCGCTGACCGCGGATTCCGCAACCCGCCGCGCCACCCTCAACCGCCTCCTCTTCCCCGGCCCGACCCGCGAGTTCCAGACCTTCCGCGCCAACTACGGCGACCTCGCCAATCTCGAGACCATCGACTACCTCTACGGCCTCACCCCTGGCGACGAGACCAGCATCACGGTCGAGAAGGGCCTCCAGCTCTACGTCGTCCTCGAGGCCATCGGCGAACCCGACGACAAGGGGTACCGCACCGTCATGATCGCCCTCAACGGGCAGCTGCGCCCCGTCCAGGTGCGCGACTTGTCCGTCGTCGTCGAGTCCACGACCGCCGAGAAAGCCGACCCCGCCACGCCCGGCCAGGTGCCGGCGCCGTTCGCGGGCGTCGTGACGCTCAAGGTCGCCGTCGGCGACAGCGTCGAGGCCGGTCAGACCGTCGCCACCATCGAGGCGATGAAGATGGAGGGGGCCATCACGGCCTCCGTCTCAGGCACGGTCACCCGGGTCGCGATCGCCGCTACCCAGAACGTCGACGGCCGCGACCTGCTTCTCGAGATCGGCTGAGTCGGCGGTCCGCGCCAGACTGGTCCTATGTGGCTCGGCGCGGTCCTCGCGGTCATCGGCGCGCTGGTCTACGGCGTGTCCGACTACTACGGTGCCGTCGCCGCGACGCGTCTCAGGCTCATCCCGGCGACGGCGGTCGGCTACTTCGTCGCGACGATCGTCATCGCCGTCGCCCTGATCGCCGTCGGCGGCACCTGGTCGTGGGCCGCGGTGGGGTGGTCCGCGCTCGCCGCGCTCAGTGCGATCGGCGGCATGCTCGCGTTCTTCGCCGCAATGGTCGTCGGCCCGGTGAGCCTCGTCTCGCCATTCATCGCGGTGCTCGAGTCCGAGGTGCCGGTCGTCTTCGGGGTCGTCCTCGGCGTCGAGTTCACCCCGCTCACCTGGCTCGCGGTCGCTATGGCGATCGCCGCCGGCCTTCTCATGTCGGTCAAACCCCACCCCGAGCTCGGGCGCCTCGGTCTCAAAGTCGTCGGCCTCTCCTTCCTCTCGGGTCTTGGTCTGGGCCTCGCGATAGTCTTCCTCGATCGGGCGCCGGCGGATGCCGGTCTCGTACCCGCTTTCATCGACACGGCGGGCAGCTTCGTCGTCATGCTCGTGCTGGCTCTGGCGACGTGGCGCGAATTCCGTGCCGCCGTCACCGCACTGCGCCCGACCTGGCCTGCGGTCGTCAGCGGCGCACTCGTCGCCGGAGCCAACGCTCTCATCGTCCTCGCGTTGCAGCACGGCGATCTTGTCGTCGTCGGGGTCCTCATCAGCCTCTACCCGCTCTCGACGCTGCTGCTCGCCCGCGTGCTCGACAAGGAGCGGCTCGGCATCCTGCAGCTGCTGGGTGTCTGCTGCGCGCTCATCGCCTCGGCGCTCTTCGCCGCTGGATGACGGTGGGAATACCTCGCCGAGTTGCGCAGTTCTATGCAGACGTATGAAAATTAGGAGCTCGCGAGGACTCCGCCCACAATCGAGGAAGAGGCCATGAGCGACCAGGCCATGCAGTTCGGGCTGTTCTCCGTCAGCGACATCACCACCGACCCGACGACCGGCCGCACGCCGTCCGAGGCCGAGCGCATCCAGGACATCCTGAAGATCGCGGTCCACGCC
>JAJYBG010000116.1 GCA_021779075.1 Actinomycetes bacterium
GCCCGCACCCGTGGCCGCGGAGCCCGCACCCGCCGCCGCGGAGCCTGCACCCGCCGCCGTGCCGGAGCCCGTGACGCCGCCGTCGGCAGGTTCCGGCGCCGGTCGGCGGACGAGCACCCCGCCAGCGGAAAGATCGGCCAGAAACGCCCGCTCCGGCGAATCCGTCCGCCGGCCGGAACCTTCGACATCGTCGTGGCCGACCGCCGTGATCCCGGGCTCCGTCGCCCCGGTCCTCGAGTCCGAGTCCGAGCCCGAGCCCGAAGAGGACCGCGAGCCGGAACCTGACGAGGCGCGAGGCGTCGATTCCGTACCGTCGCCGGCGGCCCGACCGTCCCGCAACGACGGTTCGGCGGCGCCCGCGTCGGCCGGCCGTTCTCCTCTGCGTGCCCTTCCCGCGTTCGAGGACGTCTCCCGCTACGGCGAGGCCGTCGTCCGCGAGATCCTCGACGCCCGGTTCATCGAGGAGCAGCCGCTGCCCCCGGCCTCCTCCGCCTGGTCGACCCGGCCCGCTGAGGCCCCCGGCACGACCCTCGGGGCCGAGTCCTGATGTACGAGGGCGTCATCCAGGACCTCATCGACGAGCTCGGCCGCTTGCCGGGCATCGGCCCCAAGTCCGCGCAGCGCATCGCCTTCCACATCCTGCAGACCGAGTCGTTCGACGTGACCAAGCTCGCTGAGACGCTCCTCATCGTCCGCGACAAGGTGCGGTTCTGCGAGATCTGCGGCAACGTCTCCGAGCAGGAGCGCTGCTCGATCTGCCGCGATCCGCGGCGCGATCAGCGCCTCATCTGCGTCGTCGAAGAGGCGAAGGACGTCGTCGCCATCGAGCGCACCCGCGAGTTTCGGGGCCTCTACCATGTGCTCGGCGGCGCGATCTCGCCGATCGACGGCGTCGGTCCCGACGACCTGCGCATCCGCCAGCTCGTGCAGCGCCTCGCCGACGGCGCGGTCGAGGAGGTCATCATCGCCACCGATCCCAACCTCGAGGGCGAGGCGACGGCGACCTACCTGTCGCGTCTGCTCGCCGGCACCCCGGGCCTGAAGGTGAGTCGGCTGGCGAGCGGCTTGCCGGTCGGCGGCGACCTCGAGTACGCCGACGAGGTCACGCTGGGCCGGGCCTTCGAGGGCCGCCGCCTCGTCGTCTGACGGTCGAAACTTCCCCGAAACACACCCGGTACGATTGACCTCGTGTCCCTGATCGTCCAGAAGTTTGGCGGCAGTTCCGTCGCTGATGCCGAGAGCATCAAGCGCGTCGCCAAGCGCATCATCGAGACCCGCAAGGCGGGCCACGACGTCGTCGTCGTGGTGAGCGCGATGGGCGACACGACCGACGAGCTCGCCGACCTTGCGCATCAGGTGACGCCGATGCCCGACCCGCGCGAGTTCGACATGCTGCTCACGAGCGGCGAGCGCATCTCGATGGCGCTGCTGGCGATGGCGATCCGCTCGCAGGGCTACAGCGCGCAATCCTTCACCGGCTCGCAGGCGGGCATGATCACGGATTCCCGTCACGGCGCCGCCCGCATCGTCGACGTCACCCCTGGTCGCATCCTCGACTCGCTGCGCGAGGGCAACATCGCGATCGTCGCGGGCTTCCAGGGCTTCAGCCGCGAAAGCCGCGACATCACGACGTTGGGCCGGGGCGGCTCCGATACGACGGCGGTGGCGCTCGCAGCCGCCCTCGACGCGGCGGTGTGCGAGATCTACACCGATGTCGACGGCATCTTCACGAGTGATCCGCGCGTCGTCCCGATGGCCCGCAAGATCGACCGGATCACCAGTGAGGAGATGCTCGAGCTCGCCGCGGCGGGTGCGAAGGTGCTCCACATCCGCGCGGTCGAGTACGCGCGCCGGCATGGCGTGACCCTTCATGTCCGCAGCAGCTTCAGCAACGCCGAGGGCACTCTTGTCATCAACGAGACCGCCGAGCAGTACGCCGCGCGCATCGCGCGCGAGTCCACGACCAGTGAGGACGGAACAGTGGAAGAGCCCATCATCTCCGGTATCGCCACCGATCTCAGCGAGGCGAAGATCACGGTGGTCGGCGTTCCCGACGTGCGCGGCAAGGCGGCGGCGATCTTCAATGTCGTGGCGGGCGCCGGCGCCAATGTCGACATGATCGTGCAGAACGTGAGCGCCGCCGCGACGGGCCTCACCGACATCTCGTTCACGTTGCCGAAGGCCGACGGCCAGAAGGTCATCGCCGCGCTCACGGCCGACCAGCCGGTGATCGGCTTCCAGAGCCTGCAGTACGACGACCAGATCGGCAAGCTCGCCCTCGTCGGTGCGGGCATGCGCACGAACACCGGCGTCTCGGCGAATTTCTTCGAGGCGCTGAGCATTGCCGGCATCAACATCGAGATGATCTCCACGAGCGAAATCCGCATCTCGGTCGTGACGCGCGCCGACAGCCTGCAGACCGCGGCGCAGGCGGTGCACACCGCGTTCGGGCTCGACGGCGATGCCGAGGCCGTCGTCTACGCCGGCACCGGCCGCTGATGGCACGCGTTACGTTGCCCGTAGATACGAGCGCGCCCGTCCGGACGGACGCGCCGGTACGCAGCGGCAACGCGGGAAGGGACTGACATGAACGAGGGATTCCGCGTCGCCGTCGTCGGCGCGACCGGCCAGGTGGGCGCGGTCATGCGGCAGCTCCTGGACGAGCGCGACTTCCCGGTGAAGAGCATCCGCTTCTTCGCCACCGCCCGCTCGGCGGGCACGACGCTGCCATTCCGGGGCGAGCAGATCCTCGTCGAGGACGTCGACACGGCGGATGTCTCCGGCATCGACATCGCGCTGTTCAGTGCCGGCGCGACGGGTTCGCGCGCCGCGGCGCCCCGCTTCGCCGCGGCGGGCGCGATCGTCATTGACAACTCGAGCGCGTGGCGGATGGACCCTGAGGTGCCGCTGGTCGTCTCGGAGGTGAATCCGCATGCCATCGGCGACGCGGTCAAGGGCATCATCGCGAACCCGAACTGCACGACGATGGCGGCGATGCCGGTGCTCAAGGTGCTCGACGCCGAGGCCGGCTTGGAGCGCCTCATCGTGAGCACCTACCAGGCGGTGTCGGGCTCGGGTCTCAAGGGCGTGCAGGAGCTCGCCGACCAGGCCCGCGCCGCGGTGGTCGACGAGCATCTGATCGGCCTCGTGCACGACGGCGGCGCGGTCGCGCTCCCCGAGCCGCACGTGTACCGGAAGCCGATCGCGTTCGATGTGGTGCCGTTCGCGGGCGACCTCGTCGAGGACGGCCTGGGCGAGACGGACGAGGAGAAGAAGCTCCGCAACGAGAGCCGCAAGATCCTCGAGCTGCCCGAGCTGCTGGTGAGCGGCACCTGCGTGCGGGTGCCGGTCTTCACCGGCCATTCGCTGTCCATCAACGCCGAGTTCGCGCGCGAGCTCACGCCCGAGCGGGCGCGCGAGCTGCTGGCGGATGCCCCGGGCGTGCAGCTCGTCGAGATCCCGACCCCGCTCGAGGCGGCGGGCAAGGACCCGAGCTTCGTGGGCCGCATCCGCCAGGACGAGGGCGTGCCGGGCCGGCGCGGCCTCGCGCTGTTCATCTCGAACGACAACCTGCGCAAGGGCGCGGCGCTCAATGCCGTGCAGATCGCCGAGATCGTCGCGGCGAAGCGCCTCGCGGCTGCCTGAGACGAAGTGTCTCGACGTCAAGAGAATAGGATGACGATTCGTGAGTGACTCCGCCCCTGTCGACGTCGTCCTGATCGGCGGTGGCATCATGAGCGCCACCCTCGGCACTTTCCTCCAGCGCGTTCACCCGGAGTGGAAGATCGAGATCTTCGAGCGCCTCGGCGAGGTCGCCGCGGAGAGCTCGAACCCGTGGAACAACGCCGGCACCGGGCACAGCGCGCTCTGCGAGCTCAACTACATGCCGGATCCGGCCGACCCGTCGAAGGCCCTCCAGATCAACGAGCAGTTCCAGCAGAGCCGGCAGTTCTGGGCGAAGCTCGTCGAGGAGGGTGTGCTTCCCGAGCCGACGGCGTTCATCAACCCGATCGCGCACATGACGTTCGTGAACCAGCAGGATCACGTCGAGTACCTGCGTGCGCGGTACGAGACGCTGAAGAAGCAGCCGCTGTTCAGCGAGATCGAGTACTCGGAGGATGCCGCGAAGATCGCCGAATGGGCGCCGCTGCTCATCGAGAAGCGCGCCAAGGACGAAGTGTTCGCCGCGACCCGCTCGGATGCCGGCACCGATGTGAACTTCGGCGCACTGAGCAACGCGCTCTTCGACCACCTCACCGCGAACGGCGCCCAGCTCCACCTCAACTCCGAGGTCACCGGCCTGAAGAAGCGCGCGGACGGCACGTGGAAGGTCACGGTCAAGCGCCTCGTCGGCTCGACGAAGCGCACGCTCAACGCGAGGTTCGTGTTCGTCGGTGCG
>JAJYBG010000117.1 GCA_021779075.1 Actinomycetes bacterium
CGACGGCGGGTACGTCGCATCGCGCAGCGACCCGCGCCGCAGCGGCGGCGGCGCGGAAACAAGCTCAGATCACCGAGCCGGTGTACTTCTCGCCGGGACCCTTGCCCGGGGCGTCCGGGAACGGCGAGGCCTCGCGGAACGCGAGCTGCAGCGTGCGCAATCCGTCGCGGATCGGGCGCGCGTGATGGTCGCCGAGGTCGGGCGCGGCGGCCGTCACGAGACCGGCGAGCGCCTCGATGAGTTTGCGCGCCTCCGAGAGGTCGAGCTGCTCGGCCGCGTTCTCGCCCTCGCCGAGCCCCAGGTAGACGGCCGCGGCGCTCATGAGGTGCAGCACGACGGTCTGGATGATCTCGATCGCCGGCACCGCGCCGATGTCCATGACCTGCTCGCCGACTGCATCGAAGGCGTCGATCGCCTCGGCCGAATACCTGTGGACGTACTCGTCGCTCATGACCGATTGACCCGCCTTTGGCCGCCAGCGGCGGCTCTGGTATGATTGGATTTTGGCTCTGCAGCCCAGGTTGCAGAACGAAAGTGGAATCACATCCCACCCGCGTTGACCGCCTTCCAGGTTACCGGGTTGCAACCCTCCGCCGGTTCTCCGGCAGACCGTCCGAGACCACCCAGGCAACGGGGTGCGGCGACAGGGGGTTGGCCGAACGGATGCCGCGCGCGCGGCATCCTGCAAGCGCTGTGCTCCCGCTCTCGTGGCCATTCGGCCGCCGCAGATCGAGCAAGAGGAGCCCCGCATCAGCGATTCCCGTACCAATGACCGTATCCGTGTCCCCGAGGTCCGCCTTATCGGCCCCGGAGGCGAGCAGATCGGCATCGTGAAGACCGAGGTGGCACTGCGCCTGGCGCAGGAGGCCGACCTCGATCTCGTGGAGGTGGCCCCCGAGGCCAAGCCTCCCGTGGTGAAGATCATGGATTACGGCAAGTTCAAGTACGAAGCCGCACAGAAGGCCAAAGAGGCCAGGCGCAACCAGGCGAACACCATCCTCAAAGAGGTGCGGTTCCGCCTCAAGATCGACAAGCACGACTACGAGACGAAGACGCGCAAGGCCGTCGAGTTCCTTCAGAACGGCGACAAGGTCAAGGCGATGATCCAGTTCCGCGGTCGTGAGCAGTCCCGCCCCGAGATGGGCGTGCGTCTGCTCCAGAGATTTGCCGAAGACGTCATCGAGTGGGGTTCCGTGGAATCCACCCCGACCGTCGACGGACGAAACATGGTCATGGTCATCGGCCCGCTGAAGAACAAGGCGGAGGCGAAGGCCGAGGCCAACGCGGCGAAGGCGAAGGCGAAGACCGGAACCCCTCCGCAGAACACCCAGACCCCGACCGAGGCTGAGACCCCGGCGGCAACTGAGCAACCGACAACCGAGAAGGAATAGCAGGATGCCCAAGCAGAAGACCCACTCGGGTGCCAAGAAGCGCTTCAAGGTCACCGGCTCCGGCAAGGTGCAGAAGCAGCAGTCCGGCATGCGCCACAACCTCGAGCTCAAGTCGAGCCGCCGCACCCGCCGCCTCAACGAGGATCAGGTGCTGCCCGCCAACGACGCCAAGAACATCAAGCGGCTGCTCGGCAAGTCGCGCGGCCGCTGAGACAGAGACATAGAGAGACCTGAGGAAGAGAAATGGCACGTGTGAAGAGGGCGGTCAACGCCCAGAAGAAGCGCCGCACCACGCTCGAGCGCGCCGAGGGCTACCGCGGCCAGCGCTCGCGTCTGTACCGCAAGGCGAAGGAGCAGGTCACCCACTCCCTCGTCTATGCCTACCGCGACCGTCGCGCCAAGAAGGGCGAGTTCCGCCGCCTCTGGATCCAGCGCATCAACGCCGCGGCCCGCGCCAACGGCATCACCTACAACCGCTTCATCCAGGGCCTGGCGCTCGCGGGTGTCGAGGTCGACCGCCGCATCCTCTCAGAGCTCGCCATCAACGAGCCGGCGACCTTCGCCTCGCTCGTCGAGACCGCGAAGAAGGCACTGCCGGCCGACGTCAACGCCAAGGCCGCGTAGGTCGCGTTCGGCGAAAGGGCCGCACCGCTTCGGCGGGGCGGCCCTTTTCCGTAGTCTGGTGGCGTGCTCACCAATCCCCGATCACCTCGAATGCGCGCCGTCGCCAAGCTGGCGAAGAAGTCGGCGCGCACCGAAACGGGGCTGTTCCTCCTCGAGGGACCCCAATCGGTCGAGGAGATCCTGAACTACCGGCCCGAGCTCGTCGTCGAGCTCTACGCCACGAAGAGCGCACTCGAGCGGCATCCCGACATCGAGATCATCGCCGTCGAGGCCGGCGTCGACGTGCGCGTCGCGACCGAGGCGGTGCTCGAGTCGATGTCCGACACGATCACCCCGCAGGGCTTCGTCGGCGTCGCCCGGCAGTTCCCGACCTCGCTCGACGAGGTGTTCGCGGCAGGGCCGAAGCTCGTCGCGGTGCTGCAGCGGGTTCGTGACCCCGGCAATGCCGGCACGATCGTGCGGGCGGCGGATTCCGCGGGCGCCGACGCCGTGATCTTCTCGGACGATTCGGTCGACCTCTACAACCCGAAGGTGGTGCGCTCGACGACGGGATCTCTCTTCCACGTGCCCATCGCCGTCGGTGCAAAGCTCGCCGATATCGTCGCGCGGGCGCACGCGGGCGGGCTCCAGGTGCTGGCCGCCGACGTCAAGGGCGAGGACCTGCTCGCCGCGCGCGCCGCGCTGGCCGCGCCGACGGTGTGGGTGTTCGGCAACGAGGCGCACGGCCTCGAGGGCGACGAACTCGCCCAGGCCGACCGGGTCATCACGATCCCGATCTACGGCAGCGCCGAGTCGATGAACCTCGCGACCGCGGCGAGCGTCTGCCTGTACGAAAGCGCGTTCGCGCAGCGGACCTGATCGCCGCGCCGGTCCTCGCCCGGCGATCCGCCATACCCGCCGCCGGATCGCCGGGGCTGAGCGGGTGCACCTGTCACCGCTCTCTAGACTTGGTGCTTGTGTCAGAGAACCCCGCGCTGAGCGAAGAATCCGTCGCCGCAGCCGTCGCGGCGGCCCTTGCGGCCATTGCGGGCGCGGCGGATTCCGCGGCCGTCAAGGCCGTCCGCGCCGAGCATCTCGGCGAGCACTCGGCGCTCGCGCTCCTCAATGCGCAGCTGCGCAGCGTGCCGAACGAGCAGAAGGCCCTGTTCGGCAAGCTCGTCGGCGGCGCCCGCGCCCAGGTCAACGAGGCGTTCGCCGCGAAGGACGCTGACATCGCCGCCGCCGAGATGGCGCGGCGCCTCGAGTCGGAGGCCGTCGACGTCACCGCCATCGCGGTGCCGGGGCGCTCGGGCAGCAGGCATCCGCTCTCGCTCATTCAGGAGCGCGTCTCGGACGTGTTCGTCGGCATGGGCTGGGAGGTCGCCGAGGGGCCCGAGCTCGAGAGCGAGTGGTACAACTTCGACGCCCTCAACTTCGATGCCGACCACCCGGCGCGCGCCATGCAGGACACTTTCTTCGTCGAGCCGCTGAGTTCGCATCTCGTGCTGCGCACGCACACCAGCCCGGTGCAGGTGCGCTCGCTGCTGGAGCGCGACCTGCCCGTCTACGTGGTGTGCCCCGGGCGGGTGTACCGCACCGACGAGCTCGATGCCACGCACCTGCCCGTCTTCAGCCAGATCGAGGGCCTCGCCGTCGACAAGGGCCTCACCATGGCCCACCTGCGCGGCACGCTGGAGCACTTCGCCCGCGTGATGTTCGGGGATGACGCGCGCATCCGCCTGCGCCCCAACTACTTCCCCTTCACGGAGCCCTCCGCCGAACTCGACATCTGGCACCCCGCCGCCAAGGGCGGCCCGCGCTGGATCGAATGGGGCGGCTGCGGGATGGTCAACGCCAACGTGCTGCGCGCGGCGGGCATCGACCCCGAGGTCTACCAGGGCTTCGCGTTCGGCATGGGGCTGGAGCGCACCCTGCAGTTCCGCAACGACCTCGGCGACATGCGCGACTTCCTCGAGGGCGACATCCGCTTCTCGCAGGCCTTCGGGATGGTGGTGTGATGCGCGTCCCGCTGTCCTGGCTCGCGGAATATGTCGACCTCCCCGTCGACGTCTCGCCCGAGGCCGTCCACGCCGCCCTCGTCACGGTCGGGCTGGAGGAGGAGGACATCCACCGCTTCGAAGTGACCGGCCCGGTCGTCGTCGGCCAGGTCGTCGAGTTCGTCGAGGAGCCGCAGTCGAACGGCAAGACCATCCGCTGGTGCCAGGTCGACGTCGGGGAGGCGAATGGGGGAGTGCGGGGCATCGTCTGCGGCGCGCTCAACTTCGTCGCGGGCGACCAGGTCGTCGTGACCCTGCCCGGTGCGGTGCTGCCGGGGCCGTTCCCGATCGCCGCGCGCGTCACCTACGGCCACGTCAGCGACGGCATGATCGCGAGCGCTCGCGA
>JAJYBG010000118.1 GCA_021779075.1 Actinomycetes bacterium
CTGTTCGGCGGGACCCGGGGGGCGGGCGGATTCCGCGAGCGCGCAGGCGCGATCTCGGCGCCTTCGACTGGGGCGTTCCTCTCGGCGCGGATTCCGCGAGCGCGCAGGCGCGATCGAGCGCGGCTCCCCCGCCCATCGCCATCGCGACGAGCTCGAGCGCGAAGCCCGGCGCCGAGTCGACCGGCTGGGCGCGCGCCAGCAGCGCGGCGCTCCATCGCCAGGACGCGGACATGAGCCCGGCCCCGAGCACGAGGCAGGCCCAGCCCGTCGGGCGGGCGAACAGCACACCGAAGGTGTCGAAGCCGAGGCACGCGCCGAGGAGCAGTCCGACGAGCGGCAGGAAGCCGACGAGCCGCACGGTCGCCTTCGGCCCCGCGAACGCGATCCGCACCTCGCGACGCGCGGCGTCGGCGGCGTCGAGCGTCTCCGCGAGCCGCGCCAGGGCCGCGGACAGCGGTGCGCCGCTTTCGCGGGCGACGCGCAGCGCGGCATCCGCGAGGTCGTGTTCGGGGCCGATCGGCAGCGCGCCGGCGTGGGCGACGGCGACGGGCAGCGGCACCCCGGCCGACACGAGTGCGCCGAGGGTGCGGCAGGCGGCGGAGACGGCGGTCATGCGGCGCTCCGCAGGTCTGCGGCGGCGAGCTCGTCGATCTCGAGGCGCTCCCCCGCGACGAGCCGGGCGAGGCCGGTGACCCGCCGCGCGCCGTCGGTGCGTGCGACGTGCACGACGAGGTCGATGGCGCTGCCCGCCTGGCGGGCGAGCGCTGGCATGTCGAGGCCGGCGAGCGCCCCGAGCGCTTCGAGGCGGGCGGGCACGTCGGCGAGCGAGTTGGCGTGCAGCGTCCCGCCGCCGGAATGCCCGGTGTTGAGCGCGACGAGGAGGTCGCGCACCTCGGCACCGCGCACCTCGCCCACGACGAGCCGATCGGGCCGCATCCGCAGCGCCTCGCGCACGAGCCGGTCCAGGCCGATCGCGCCGGCGCCCTCCACGTTCGCCTGCCGGGCCTGCAAGGCGACGACGTGCGGATGGCGCACCCGCAGTTCCGCGACGTCCTCGACGAGGACGAGGCGCTCCGCCGCCGGGGCGAGGCCGAGCAGCGCGCCGAGCAGGGTGCTCTTGCCGCTGCCGGCCGCTCCGGTGACGAGCACGCTGCGGCGCTCGGCGATGGCGGCGCGCAGCGGCCGCTCGAACGCCCCTGGCATCCCCGTGGCGACGAGCGCGTCGAACGACCAGGCGCGGCTCGGTGCCCGGATCGAGAGGAGCGTCCCCGACGCCGAGACCGGTGCGAGGACGGCGTGCACCCGCTCGCCGGTCGGCAGCACCGCGTCGACGCACGGGCTCGCCTCGTCGAGGTGCCGGCCGCCGAGCGCGATGAGCCGTACGGCGAGCGCGCGCACGCCGGCCTCGTCGAGCTGCCACGCGGTGTCGCGGCGCAGCCCGAAGCCGCTGTCGGTCCAGAGCCCGGCCGAGCCGTTGACGACGACGTCGGTGACGCCGGGATTCCGCAGCCTCGCCTGCAGCGCGTCGACGGCCGCGTCCGCACGGTCGTCGAACAGGGCCAGCGGCGCGCTCGGCGGCGCAGCGCGGCCGCGTGCGGAGAGCAGGGGAAACGGGAACACGGCCCGGACGGTAGGCGGCGCCTCACGGAACCCGCCCGTCGCAGCACTGTCTGCTCGCACCGCCGAGCCGGGATGCCGAGATGTGGAGGACGAGGCCATCGTCCGCGCCGCGTGGGCGACCCCCTTCGCTAAAAACAACAGGGGTCGTTAAAAACGAATGGTCGTTAGAAAATAATGGTCGTTAAAAAAGAGGGGGGCCGCACCGGTTGGGGGAACTGGTGCGGCCTCGGTGGCGCCCGATTGGGGGGAATCTGCGCGCCACAAGCCAGAATTTCTTCGGCCGGTTGACAGTGTATTCCCGAATGCGGCGGGCGCAATGGGTGGAATTGCCGCAGTATGGTCGTGTTTCGGGAATCCCCCACCCGGCTCGCGCAAAGGAACGTCATGGCTGACACGATCGAGAACCTGCTGCATGAGGCCAGGCGGTTTCCGCCGTCGGCGGAGTTCGCGGCGAACGCGGTGGCGACCGCGGAGCTGTACGAGCGCGCGGGCGAGGATCGGCTGGGCTTCTGGGCGGACCAGGCCAGGGAGCTGCTGCACTGGCACACCCCCTTCGCGCACACGCTGGACTGGTCGAATCCGCCGTTCGCGAAGTGGTTCGCCGACGGCGAGCTCAACGTGGCGTTCAACTGCCTGGACCGGCATGTGCTGGCCGGTCTCGGCGACCGGGTGGCGATCCACTTCGAGGGCGAGCCGGGCGACAGCCGCGCGATCACGTACGCCGAGCTGCTCGTCGAGGTGAAGAAGGCGGCGAACCTGCTCACCGCGCTGGGGGTGGGCGCCGGCGACCGGGTGGCGATCTACCTGCCGATGATCCCGGAGGCGGTCGTCGCGATGCTGGCGTGCGCGCGCATCGGGGCGGTGCACTCGGTCGTCTTCGGCGGGTTCTCGTCCGATTCGCTGCGCTCGCGGATCGACGACGCCGCCGCGAAGCTCGTCATCACGGCCGACGGCGGATTCCGGCGCGGCAAGGTCTCCCCGCTCAAGCCCGCGGTCGACGAAGCGCTCCAGGATGGCGCGCACACGGTCGAGCATGTGCTCGTGGTCCGCCGCGGCGGCAATGACGTCGCCTGGACGACGGGCCGCGACCTGTGGTGGCATGACGAGCTCGCGCAGGTCTCCGATGAGCATGAGGCGAAGCCGTTCCCCGCGGAGAATCCGCTGTTCATCCTCTACACCTCCGGCTCGACGGGGAAGCCGAAGGGCATCCTGCACACCACCGGCGGCTACCTCACCCAGGCCGCGTACACGCACCGGAACGTCTTCGACCTCAAGCCGGAGACGGACGTGTACTGGTGCACCGCCGACATCGGCTGGATCACCGGGCACTCCTACGTCGTCTACGGGCCGCTCGCGAACGGGGCCACGCAGGTGCTCTACGAGGGCACGCCGGATTACCCGGCACTGGGCCGGTGGTGGGACGTCGTCGCCAAATACGGCGTCACGATCCTCTACACCGCCCCGACCGCGGTGCGCTCGTTCATGAAGCAGGGCCGTCACATCCCCGAGGACCGCGACCTGTCCTCGCTGCGTCTGCTCGGGAGCGTGGGCGAGCCCATCAACCCGGAGGCGTGGATCTGGTACCGCGAGGTCATCGGCGCCGACACCGCCCCGGTCGTCGACACCTGGTGGCAGACCGAGACCGGCGGCATCATGATCTCCGCCCTGCCCGGGGTCACCACGCTCAAGCCCGGCAGCGCCCAGGTGGCGCTTCCCGGCATCGAGGTCGACATCGTCGCCGAGGACGGCGCCTCCGTCGGCGCGGACGAGGGCGGATTGCTCGTCATCACCGAGCCCTGGCCGGCCATGGCCCGCGGCATCTGGGGCGACCCCGACCGGTTCGTCTCCACCTACTGGGAGCAGTTCGCCACGCAGGGCTGGTACTTCGCCGGCGACGGGGCCCGCCGCGACAAGGACAACGAGATCTGGCTCCTCGGCCGAGTCGACGACGTCATGAACGTGAGCGGCCACCGGCTCTCCACCGCCGAGATCGAGTCCGCGCTCGTCTCCCACCCCCTCACCGCCGAGGCGGCCGTCGTCGGAGCCGCCGACGAGACCACCGGCCAGGCCCACGTGGCGTTCGTCATCATCAAGGACTCGCAAGTGGATGCCGCCGCGGCCGAGGACGCCGCCGAGATCCTCCGCCAGCACGTCGCCAAGCAGATCGGCGCCATCGCCCGCCCCCGCCAGGTCTTCATCGTCGCGGAACTGCCCAAGACCCGCTCCGGCAAGATCATGCGCCGCCTCCTGCGCGACGTCGCCGAGGGCCGCGAGATCGGCGACACCACCACCCTCGCCGACACCCAGGTCATGAGCATCATCGCCAGCACGATGAAATAGGGCAGCCGGCTTCCGCTCGCTGCGGGCGCGGAGGGCCCGCTACGCGACCTCGAGGACGAGCTCGACCTCGACGGGCGAATCCAGCGGCAGCACCGCGACGCCGACGGCGGAGCGGGCATGGCGCCCGGCATCCTCGAACACCTCGGCGAGCAGCTCGGACGCGCCATTGGCGACCCCCGGCTGCCCGGTGAACGACGGGTCGGATGCCACGAACACCACGACCTTGACGACGCGCACCACCGCGTCCAGCGGGACCACCGAACCGGCCGCCGCCAGCGCGTTCAGCGCCGCGATCCGCGCGTAGTCCTTCGCGTCGACGGCCGGCACGAGGCCGTGCCCCTCTCCAACCTTGCCCGACGCCG
>JAJYBG010000119.1 GCA_021779075.1 Actinomycetes bacterium
AATCCGGACTTGGTGAGTGATTCGGCCCGCGCCCCGCTGGCGGCGATGACGGTGACGGTCTGGATGTCGGTGGGGATGCTCGCCGCAGTGCGCGGGTCGATGAGGTGGTGCGCGGAGCCGCCTCCTAGGGTGTTCCAGCGGAGTCGGCGCGTGCTGGAGGTCGCGACCCCGCCGGTGACGAGGCGGACGATATCGCAGTGCTCCGTCGGGTGGAACGGGTCCTCCACGCCGATGCGCCATGCGATGCCGTCGGGTGCCCTGCCGGCGGCCGCCACATCGCCGCCGAACTGGGCGAGGGCCCCTTCCGCTCCGCGGTCGAGGGCGTATCGGACGGCGAGGTCGGCGGCGAGTCCCTTCCCGATCCCGCCCGGGTCGAGGGTCGTGCCCCGGGGCAGCGCGACCGTGTCGTCGCCGATGCGCACCCCTGTCAGGTCGCCCGGTGCGCGGGCGGAAGCGGGCAGGAGGGTGCTCAGCGTCGGGTCGAGGCGCGACGAGCGGTAGCCCTCGACGAGCGTCGGGAGCAGTGTCGGATCGTAGTCGCCGCCGGTGCGCTGGTGGGCCTCGAGCATCTCGCGGATCAGCAGGGACGTGAGCGGGTCCACACGACGCGGCTCGCCCTCGGCGAGATTGAGAGCGGTGATGTCGCTGTCGGCGCGGAACCGGCTCCAGAGCGCATCGAGCCGTCGGGCGAGCGCGAGTGCGCCGTTCGCGACATCGTCGTCGGCATCCACCACGGTCATGACGAACCGGTTGCCCATCGCCATCGTCTCCGCGCTCACCGCCGTGCCGCGGGCGCCGGTCGGTGCAGCGACGCCGCTCGTCGCCATCTCAGCCTCCTGATCCGGAGGTGGTCGCCTGGACGGGTGCCGGAGGGGCTGGGACTGGTGCTGGAGGGGCCGGGACAGGCGCCGGGTGCGACGACGGGGCAGGGGCGGGTGCCGTGGTCTTCGCCGGCTGCGGGGCGGGTTTCTTCGTCGTCGGAGACGCGCTCGCCGCGGGTCGTGGTGCCGGTTTCGGAGCCGACGCCGCGGATGGCGCCGCCGCGGGTGCGGGGTTCGCGGCGGCGGAGGGCGCTCGGCTCGCCGAGACCGGAGGCGTCGGGAGGGTCGAGGCCGTCGGCGATGGATTGGCCGGGGTCGGCGCTGCAGCGGAGGCCGGTGCGGTCGAGGCCGGTGCGGTCGAGGCCGGGCTTTGCGGCGCAGCCGGTGCTGCTAGGCCTGCCGAGGCCGCGGCCGTCCCCTGGGGCAGGAGGAGGAATCCGCCCAGAATGCCGCCGAAGGCCGCGAGCGACGCGGTGTTCACGATCGCGCGCGCGACCCGCCCCGGGTCCCGCCGATCAGTCATCGGCCTGGCCGCCGGTGCTGCCCGAATCACCGGCGGGCTCGGAGGCTCCGTCACTTGACGTCTCGTTCTCAGTCTCGTCGCCGCCGCTCACCGCGGACTGGCCGGATCCGCTCGTCGTCGCGTGAACCGGTGCCGGCGAGACCGGCGATGCCGTGGGGGATGCCGTCGGTGAGGCTGAGTGTGTTGACCTCTCGGATGGCTCTGTGACCGCCGGCGCGGGGGACACCTCCGGTGACGCTGAGTGTGCGGGCCTCTCGGATGGCTCCGTGACCGCCGGCGCGACGGAAGCCGGCGAGGCGTCGGACGGGGTCGGATGCGGCGTGGCCGACGGGGAGGGCGCGGCGACTGAGCCGTCGAACGGCGAGCGCACGTCCAGGACCGCCACGTTGGAGGAGGTATCGCCGGTGCCGCCGAGGACGCCGAGCGTGTTCGCGTTGGCGGCCGTGGCGATAGCGGCCGCACCGACGACGCCGAGCACGGACAGTGTGGTGATCGCTGCCTTCTTCATGTCCTCCACGCTAGGCAGGCGATGGTGAAGACCGTTCCCCCGAAGATCCAAGATTCGGCAAATTTCTGCGCCGGTTCCACGCCCGCCGCCCGGCGCATCGACGACTCCCGCGAGAATGGCGGTGTGCGAGTGCTCCTGATCGAGGACGATGACTCGATCGCGGCCGGCATCCTCGACGCCTTGACCCGCGCCGGGTTCGACGGCGTCCGCGTGGACACGGCCGCGGATGGGCTCGCGGCCGTCGCCGCGGGTGCGGCGGACATGGTGCTCCTCGACCTCGGCCTGCCCGACCTCGACGGAGTGGAGGTCTGCCGCCGCATCCGTGCCGTCTCGTCGGTACCGGTGATCGTGGTGAGTGCCCGGAGCGAGGAGTTCCACCGGGTGCTCGCGCTCGAGGTCGGTGCGGACGACTACCTCGTCAAGCCCTTCGGGTTCCGGGAGCTCACCGCCCGCATCCGTGCCCTCGCGCGGCGCATGGCGCAGCCGGACACCGCCGGCTCCGCCGTGCGCACCTTCGGTCCGCTCGTGCTCGACGTGCGCGCGCACCGGGTGACCATGGCGGGGGAGCCCGTGCACTTGACCGTGAAGGAGTTCGAGCTGCTCGACTACCTCACGGCCGAGCCGGGCGCCGCGCTGCGCCGCGGCGACATCCTGCGCGACGTGTGGGGCATGAACTGGTATGGCACGACCAAGACCCTGGATGCGCATGTCGCGGCCATCCGCAAAAAACTCGGCGATCCGGCGTGGATCGAGGCGGTCCGCGGCGTCGGGTTCCGGTTCGATCTGCCGGAGGCGGTGCACTCCGGCGAGGAGCCGACATGAGGCGCCGCCTGATGCTCGCCATGATGGGTTTCACCGTTGTGGTGCTCCTCGTCCAGAACATTCCCTTCGCGTTCTACCTCACCGGCGTGGAGCGCGAGCGGGTGGTGACCACCCTCGAAAGGGATGCCTTCGTGCTCGCGGGCCGGCTCGAGGACGCGCTGAGCAAAGGCACTGCTGCCGGCGACAAGACCGCCGTCGCGACCGTCGCGGCATACAGCGCGGCGAGCGGTGCGCGGGTCGTGGTCGTCGACGAGGAGGGTGTCGCGGTCTCGACGAGCGATGCCGACCAGTCGCGCGTGGGCGCCTCGTACCTGTCCCGACCTGAAATCGCCGCCGCGCTGCAGGGCAGGATCGTCAGCGGAGAGCGCCATTCCAACACCCTCGGCATCACCATGCTGTACGTCGCCGTCCCGGTGCTGAGCGGCAGCACGACCGAGGGCGCCGTGCGGTTGAGCTATCCCTCCCAGGAGTTCGCGGATGCCGCGGCGCGGCAGGTGTGGGGTCTGATCGCGGTCGCGGGGGTGACCGTGCTGCTGGCGGGTGTCGTCGCAGCGGTCTTCGCGAGCGGCATCAGTCGGCGGCTGCGGCTTCTACAGGCCGCGACGGAGCAGCTCGCCGCCGGCGAGCTCGCCACCCGCGCCGAGGAGCGGGCAGGCGTGCCCGAGGTGCGTTCACTGGCCCGCACGTTCAACTCGATGGCGGAACGGCTCGCTGCGCTCATCGACCTGCAGCGCGCCTTCGCCTCGGACGTATCCCATCAGCTGCGCACGCCGCTGACGGCGCTGCGGCTGAGGCTGGACGCGGCCCGCGACCTCGTCGACACGGATCCGGTCGGCGCGACTGAGCGGCTCGCCGCCGCCGACGCCGAGCTGGACCGCCTGGGGACGGTCATCGACGGCCTGCTGGCGCTGAGCCGCGCCGAGGCTGAGCCGGCCGGGGTGCACGACGTCGCGCGCATCGCACAGGAGCGGGTGGAGCAGTGGCTGCCGCTCGCCCAGGAGGCCGACGTCGCGGTGCGGTACCAGGGGCCGGATTCCGCACCCGCCGTCGCCGTCGAGACGGCGGTCGAGCAGATCATCGACAACTACATCGACAATGCGCTGGGTGTGAGCCCGCCGGGATCGACGGTCACGGTGCTGGTGGAGGCATCCGACCGGGTCGTCGTCCATGTGCTCGACGAGGGTCCGGGGCTCGGCGAGGCGGAGCGCGGGCGCGCGTTCGAGCGCTTCTGGCGCGGTTCGCCGTCGGGTGGTGGGAGCGGGCTGGGCTTGGCGATCGTCGCGCAGCTCGCCGCCGCGAGCGGCGGCACGGCGCGCCTCGAGCCGCGCGAGGGGGGCGGGCTCGACGCATCCGCTGCGTTCCTCGCCGCGCCGGAGCGGTCCGGGTCGGGCTGATCTCCGGGGCGACCGTGCTGCCCGCCGCTGTCGCGTCTGATGACGGGAAGAGAACGAGCGTGCCCCCGACATGGCCGGCGGCTCTCAATGCACTCCGAGCGAGTCCCAGTCAGTGGATGGTGTTTCTTGACTCGTTCAGGAAAGGCTGCCACACTGGCGCCGTGACGATGGACATCGACCCGGCTGCCGACGCCGCGGAGCGCCTCAGGCGCGTGGGGCTGCGCGTCACCCGGCCTCGCGTC
>JAJYBG010000120.1 GCA_021779075.1 Actinomycetes bacterium
GCCTGATCGATCACGAGTTCCGGCTGATGGCGCTGCGGGACCCCGAGGTCGCCATCGTGTTCCGGACGCACCAGGAGCAGTTCGAGACGTCGCTCATCACGATCGTGCAGCGGGCGCTCGACAGCGTTGGCCGCACGTTCGTCGTCCCCACCGGCGTCGGCGTCCGCGTGCTCGCCAGCCTCTACCAGGACATGCTGCAGCGCGGGATCCGGGACGGTCATGCCGTGCGCGACCAGGAGGACGCCCGCACGACGATGGCGCGACTCGTGCTGGCGATCACGCGGCCGGTGTAGCGGCCCGACTCCACCTCGCGGGTCAGGCCCTCGCAGTGTCGATGATCAGCGGCAGGCCGGCGACGTCGACGATCTCGACGATCCGCTGATCGGTCGGCTCGTCCGCGAGCAGCAGCTCGTGCCGCAGCAGGACGACCGGCACGGAGCAGACCAGGAGCGGGACGTGCGCGGGGCCGATCTCGCCCCGGTCGCTGGCGCGCTGCACCACCGAGCGGGAGATCTCGGCGGCGAACACGTCCGTGAGCTCGAGGGCAACCCGACGGAGCTCGTCATCGGCGTCCGCGACGATGCCGCGGATCGTCTGGGCTCCGACCAGGGCGAACCGGGTGCGCATCAGCTGCAGGAGCGCGATCAGGTCTCCCCGCAGGCTCCCGGTGTCCGGGATCGGGAGCACCGGCGGGAGCTCGGCGGTCAATGCGTCCAGGACCAGGTGTGCGCGCGAGCGCCAGCGCCGGTAGAGCACGGGCTTGCTCGTGCGCGCCCGTCGGGCCACGCCGTCGTAGGTCACGCCCGGATAGCCGTGGTCGTGCAGCTCGTCCAGGACGGCGCGCAGGATCCCTGCCCGCAGCGCGTCGCCGTGCCGCCGGGTCGTCGATGTCGACATGTGCACCCTCTCTTGCAGAATACGTTGCGTATCTTAGCGCAACGGCCTACCCTTCGGAGACACGGGGCGTATCTTAGCGACCCTCTGACGCACGGAGGGCAGATCCATGGCCATGGCACCGACGGCACCTCTCGAGCACCCTGCCCCGTCGAGCTGGCGACGCATCGGGCTGACGACCCTCGGGCTCGTCGGTGCCGTCGTGATCCTGCTGCTCGCATTCGCGCTGCCGGGGATCCACTCGGGACTCCATCACGTCCCCGTCGCGATCGTCGCGCCTGCGCCCCAGGCGACAGCGCTCACGACCCGCCTCGAGCAGGCCAGCCCGGGCGGGTTCGACGTGCGCACGCTCACGAGCGTCGACCAGGCCCGCGACCAGATCCTCGGCCGCGAGGTCTACGCGGCACTCGTGGTCGGCACGTCCGGCCTCACCCTGGAGGTCGCCTCCGCCGCGAGCCCCACGATGGCCACCACGCTGACCCACGCGGCGACCACGCTCGCAGCGGGCATGTCGGTGCCACTGACGGTCGACGACCTGCGCCCGTTCCCTGCCCGGGAACCGACCGGCTTCGGCTTGTCCGCCGGCGCCCTGCCGCTCGCCCTCGGTGGCTGGATCGCCGCGGTGGGCATCATGGCGGGAGTGCGCGGCGCCCGCCAGCGGGTGCTGACCGGGCTGGGGTTCGCCGTCCTCGGCGGCCTCGCGCTGACCGCCACCCTGCAGTTCGGGTTCGGCACGGTCGACGGCAGCTACTGGCTCACCGCGCTGGGCGCGATGCTCGGCGCCGGTGCCGCCTGCTTCACGGTTCTCGGGCTGCAGCGGATGCTCGGCCGCGTGGGCCTGGGCCTCGCCGTCGTGGCGCTCATCCTGCTCGGCAGCCCCCTGTCCGGGCTGACCAGCGCACCGGAGCTGCTCCCGACCCCGTGGGGCACGATCGGACAGCTCCTCCCCCCGGGTGCGACCGGGACACTGCTGCGCAACGTCGCCCTCTTCGACGGTGCCGCGATCACCCGTCCGCTGCTCGTGCTGTCGGGATGGCTGATCGGAGGCCTCGCCCTGTTCGTCGCCGGGACGCGGCGCGCCGACCGACGGCCGCGCGCGCTCGTGGCGCCGGCCGCCGAGCTGACTCCGCAGATGCTGACGCGCATCTGGTGGCGGCCTTCGGGGGCGACGAGACGCCTCTGGCCGAGTGGTCTCCGTGACCGCCCGGCCAAAGGCACGCCTACGAGTCGTCGCGTCTCGTACGGCTTCGCCCACCCCGAGTAGTCGCCCATGCCACAAGTCCGACGAGCGCTCCGCCCAGCGCGAAGAAGATCACCCCTGAAAGCAGCTCAGGACCGGTGGCTCCCTTGGCGATGGCGCGGGTCAGACCCAGGCATGCTAGAAGCGCGTAGACGACGGCGGCGCGTCGTGCGGCACTGGCATGGGTGCCTCGACTGGACCAGAACGGCATCATCGGTGATCCCGTCGCCTAGCAATGGTCGACCGAGAGTCGCTGAAACCGACCCGAGTAGTCGAAGACCATCGTGACCCAGGGCATCCCGCCGCATAGAGCGCCTTCGCGTCGGCCTCGACGCTCGCGCGAATCAGGGGGTGCAGTGACCGGCGCGACACGAGATCCACGTACCGACCGAACAGCTCGCTCAGGTCGTCGACGAGCAACTCGATGTCCCACGTCCGGTGACGCCCTGGCGCCAGGTCGTACAACACGTCCACGTCGCTCCCGACCTCCGCCTCGCTGCGCGACACAGAGCCGAAGACGTCAAGCCGAGAGATGCCGTACTGCTCGCAGATTGCTGCCAGAGCGGCACCATCCACCTCGAGCTCGACCATGCCGCCAGCCTATCGAGCGCGTCCGCCCACCGGGAGGCCGGCAAGACCAGTCGTGTGGAACGACGCCGGGGCCGCGCAGGATGCGGCGCCGCTACCAGATTGCGGATTGGTCAATGCGGGACCGCGAGCCACATCCGTGAAGTCGGGAGGCCAGTCCGGCGCCCACGGTCGCGGAAGCGATGCGGCGCGACCCTGGTCGCGAACCCGGCACGATGCCAGTGCGCCCCCTGAGCGACCCGCTTGCCGCTCGTTACCTTCAGTGACTGGGCTGCCACGCACGAGCCACAATCAGATCGGGTGCCGGCTCGACCACATTGCGATGAAATCCTCTCCTGCGTGCTTGATGTTCTCTTCAACGAACATGATTTCGACCGAATCAAGTCGACCGGTCTTGAGGCGTGCCTCAACGAGAGCCGCACTAGCCTCCAGATCGCCGATCTCTGTCTCGATTCGACGAAAGATCGCAAGGTTCTCGTGTGCCATCCAGACGCGGAATCTTCGCAGCCGACTCGCGAGTTCCGCTGTTGGGTGTCGGTCATACTCGTCGACGAGCCTCGCAAAGTTGCCGATATGCAGCGCGTCGTACCTGCCTTGCGGCGCAGGTTCATCCTTGATGATCGACACTCTCCACTCTGCGGCGGTCATTCCAAGTAACCCAACCTCGGCTGCAGCAGTGCGCGCTTGGGTGATTGAGGTCCTGACCGCATCCTCCATAGCGACTAATTCGCTTCTAAGCTCTGCGAGTTTGGCGCGATATGACGCGATGGCCTGGCGCCTCCTTCTCATGAAGAGTCGGCGGACTCGTCGATCCGCTTGGACGATGAGATCCACATTCGATCGCACCGTCGCGTAGTACAACGGATTAATGACAAGCAGGAAAAGGGAGACTACGAGAAAAGTCGAAACGGTGCGCCCGCTCAGATAGGGCGATCTCCCGCGCAAGGGGTCGGTTGCGGCAATAAACGTTGTGACGAGAAGTAAACCGTTCACAAGATGGGCGGCCGATTCGACTCGACGCTGTGCCCGTGCTTGCGGTGTCCAGCGGGTTGCCGATCTTCGCATTTCCAGGACAAGAGCCAGTGACAAGACTGGCACAATCTGGGCAACGGCCGCCCAGTAGGTCGAGGATGTGTCCGGGCCCAAAGTCTCAAGCATGAACTGAGCCTATGGGTCGACCGCCAGGCGACGCAGGTTCGTGAAGGTTGGGAGTAATCGGGGCGCGCCAGCGGGCGTCTCTTGACTTGATATAGCAACGTAACTCGGGAGCCCTCGAAGCCACCCCGGGAGCCGGAGCGGGCCGGACGTGCCCCGATGCGGCGACGGGGGATGCGGGGCGCGCGCACGGCGCGCGAGCGCCGAGCACGCACCGCGCCGCCGCCCCCGCATCGGGACAGCCGAACCCCACCGCGCCGACGTGCCTGTGCGGGCCGGGCTCACACAGAGGCGTCCATCCGATAGCGGAGCACCAGCCCGGAACGCAGACGGGGCCTGCGGGCACCTTCACGCCCGACGTGAGCACCTCGGTGCGGAGCACCGACCCCGACCACGCGCGAACCGCCCGAAGGGC
>JAJYBG010000121.1 GCA_021779075.1 Actinomycetes bacterium
CGATCCAAACGAGTATTCGAAGCCGGTGATCTGGCCGCCCTTGCTCAGTCTTTCCTCGGATTGTTTGCGATCGTCCGGTGAAAGGCGCTTCAGGATCTTGTCGCGAAAGATCTTCGCTGCGTCTCTGCCGTTCCGGACCGTTCCCCCTGCCGCAAGGCAATCGGGCGGCTCGACTGTTCGCAGCGGCAACCCGCCCTGCGGGGGCCGCAGCAAGGCGTACGTCGCCTTGGGCAGGATCCACACCTCGTTGGCGGCGACCGCCATCTCCGCGAGGTGCGGGCCGAACGGGGCCTCGAGCTTGCCTTTCGTGACGAGCTCGTCGATCGCGCCGTAGGCGTCGTACGCCGCGGTGGTCGTGCCCTCGTCGTCGAACGCCACGAAGACGAAGCGATCGAGCTCCTTCGCCACGGGCCTCGCCGTGGTCAGCCAGTCGTACCGTCCGGCCGCGAGGTAGACCGGGTGGCCGATTGGGAACGGTCCGGTCGCGGCGACCTCGCAGCGGTCGATGTCGACCACCGCCAGCCGCCGTTCGTCGCCCTTGCCGACGACCGTGTCCGAGAACACGAAGATCGCCTCGTTGCCCCGCGCGGCGACCTTCGCCCAGCCTGCAGCGGTCGGGCCGAACTTCGGCTTGCACGTCGCGGTGAGCACCCCGTCGGCGTTCCACTGGGTGAGCGTTCGGCTCTCGTCGTCCCATCCCACCAGCCCGCCGGAACCGTCGCTCAGGAGTCGGGTGGTCGAGAACGTTCGCCCCGGGTCGTCGATGCGGGGCTTCGGGGTCTGCCCGACCGCCGGGATCGAGGCCGCGATGGCCGCCACAGCGGTCACAACCAGCGCCAGAGCTCGACGGGTCATGGAACACCCCCAACGGGACAGGCCCGTTTATTCGTTCTTCCGACGAATCGCGCCGAAGCAGCCACCGTCCGTGTGTTGAGGCCCTGCCGAGCCGCGCATCGCCGCCATCGACGGAACAGGCGGCCGCCTCGGCAGACGACGCGTGCCGCTCACCGGCAAGCCGTTGCCCACGGAAACCACTCGACCCTCCCTTGACGTCTGAGCCAGAGGCCGCCCACGCCCTGGTACACGGCGTCGGGACATGGGCCCGGGATCCGAACCGACTCTCCCGGCCTTGGCCCTGGGAACGACCAGAGATCCACCCTGCAGCGGCCGCTTTCGGCATCCGGGCGGTCCTCGAGGAGAAGCGCCACGGTGTGCCCGCTCGGGCTCGCTTGCCGGACCGCGGGCTGCCAAACGGCCGCCGCGCGCCTCGGCCCCGGCGGGACCCCGCGCTCCTCGTACCACCGTGCGGCCGTCTCGCCCGTGAGGCGGTTGCCAACGACTCTCCGGCCTGGCTCGACCTCGATTCGGGACGGAGCTTTGCCGAGACGCCAGAGCTCGTAGAGACCGCCGGGCACGCCCCAGAGCTCGTCGCCGGCGAAGAACGTCCGCACGTGCGCGAGCCACGGCGAGCCGGTCTCGAGCCGCACGGATCTGACGAGATCGGCAGGCAGCGGATAGGTCGCGACGGCCTTCCCCTTCAGATCGAACACCTGGAGCGGGGCCGGGTCGTCCAGCGACAGCCGTTCCATGACGACGGCGTCGGGGCCCAGCGTCACGGTCGCGGGAAACGAGGGGAACGTCAGCTGGCGAATGCGACGCCCGCGTGCCAGTGAGTAGAGCTGAACGACCACGCCGTCGTCGGCGCCTCGCCAAAGCAGCGCGATGTGCGTCCGCGACGCCGCCGGCGGCATCGGGCTTCCCCCGACCGGAGCGTCGACGACCGTGATCGTGCCGGCCGGGCGGCCGGCCGCGTCCCACGTCCGCATCGGACCCGCTCGTCCCTCCAACACCGCCACCCCGCCGCCCGGCAACACACACCATGACGCACCCGCCGGCGCGACGTAGTCGGCCAGCCTGGGTCCTGCCGGCGAGGCCGCGACGGCGGCGCTGCAGCCAAGGACCACTGTGGCGACGAGCACCAGTTGGATCCGTCTCATCTCACGTGCCTCTGGAGACCAAGAAGAGTCTGCACTATGTGCAAGCCGGCCGTCAATGTCGCAACTCCAGACGAGGTGATCGGACTCAAAGGACCAGGGATGTCGCCGCTGCCGACGCGCGCGACGACCTCGACGTCGGCGTCGACGAAGATGTGGAGCACACCGTCTCCTTCCGCGGCCGATCATACGGCCGTGCCGAGCGGGCGTGACGCGATCAGAGCTTCAGGTGGCGCAGGCGCAACGCGTTGGTGATCACGGAGACGGAGGAGAAGCTCATCGCGGCGGCGGCGATCATCGGCGAGAGCAGCAGGCCGAAGAACGGGTAGAGCACGCCGGCGGCGACCGGCACGCCGACCGAGTTGTAGCCGAACGCCCAGAGGAGGTTCTGGCGGATGTTGCGCATCGTCGCGCGGGAGAGCGTGCGGGCCCGGGCGAGGCCCATCAAGTCCCCCTTGACCAGCGTGATCCCGGCCGACTCCATGGCGACGTCGGTGCCGGTCCCCATCGCGACGCCGACGTCGGCGGCGGCGAGCGCGGGCGCGTCGTTGATCCCGTCGCCGGCCATCGCGACCTTGCGGCCCCCGCGCTGCAGCCGCTTGACGACCTCGCCCTTGCCCTCCGGCGAGACCTCGGCTTCGACCTCGTCGATGCCGAGGGTCCCGGCGACCGCTTCCGCCGCCGTGCGCGAGTCGCCGGTGAGCATGACGACGCGCACGCCCGCCGCGTGCAGGGCGCGGATCGCGGCCGGGGTCGTCGGCTTGACCGGGTCGGCTATGGCGAGCAGGCCGACGACGGCGCCGCCCGAGGCGACGAGCACCACCGTCTGCCCATCCGCGCGCAGTGCCTCGGCGCGCGCCGCGAGAACGCCGGGGTCGACACCAATCTCGGCGAGCAGCTTCTCGTTGCCGAGAGCCGCAGGCCGGCCGGCGACGGTGCCGGCCACGCCCATCCCCGGCAGCGAGCGAAACCTATCCGCCGCCGGCGGCTCGATCGCGCGGGCCGCTGCCGCCGCCAGCACCGCGGCGGCGAGCGGGTGCTCGCTGCCGCGCTCGAGCGCCGCCGCCCAGCGGAGGACGTCGTCCTCCGCGACCCCGTCGGCGGCGACCACGGTCGTCAGGCGGGGCTTCCCCTCGGTGAGCGTGCCGGTCTTGTCCACCACCAGCGTGTCGATCGTCTCGAACGCCTCGAGCGCCTCCGCGTTGCGGATCAGGACACCGGATGCGGCGCCGCGGCCGACGCCAACCATGATCGACATCGGCGTGGCGAGGCCGAGCGCGCACGGGCAGGCGATGATCAGGACGGCGACCGCGTTGACGAGCGCGTGCGCCAGCCGCGGCTCGGGGCCGAACGCCGCCCACGCGCCGAAGGTGAGCGCCGCGGCCGCGACCACGACCGGCACGAACACTGCGGCGACCCTGTCGGCGAGGCCCTGGATCGGCGCGCGCGAGCGCTGCGCCTCCGAAACCATCTTCACGATGTGCGCGAGCATGGTGTCGGCGCCGACGCGCTCGGCGCGCATCACGAACGTCCCGGTGGTGTTCACGGTCGCGCCGGTGACCTTGACCCCGGCCGACTTCTCGACCGGAATCGGCTCGCCGGTGAGCATCGACTCGTCCACCGAGGACGACCCTTCCTCGACGACCCCGTCCACGGGCACCTTCTCGCCGGGGCGCACGCGCAGGCGGTCGCCAGGTTTAACCTCGGCGAGCGGGACGTCGCGCTCGCCGCCGTCGGGCAGGACGAGCCGCGCGGTGGTCGGAGCGAGGCCCAGGAGGGCGCGGATCGCGTTGCCGGTGCGGGCGCGGGCGGAGAGCTCGAGCACCTGGCCGAGGAGGACGAGCGCGACGATCACGGCGGCGGCCTCGAAATACACCGCGACGTGGCCGTGCAGCCGGAACGACTCGGGGAAGATCCCCGGCGCGACGGTCGCTACCACGCTGTAGGCGTACGCGACGCCGGTCCCGATCGCGATCAGCGTGAACATGTTGAGCCGCCACGTCACGATCGAGCGCCAGCCGCGCCCGAAGAACGGCGCCCCGCCCCACAGCACCACCGGTGTGGCGAGCGCGAGCTGCACCCACGGCAGCCACGGCACTGCGAGGGCGTGTCTGAACGCGGGGACCATCTCGCCCATCGCGACCAGGAGGAGCGGCAGCGCGAGCGCCGAGCTGATCCAGAACCGCCGCGTCATGTCCACCAGTTCCGGGTTCGGTGCTTCCTCGACCGCGACGGTGCGCGGCTCGAGCGCCATCCCGCAGAGCGGGCAGCTCCCC
>JAJYBG010000122.1 GCA_021779075.1 Actinomycetes bacterium
GATTGTTCTCCTCGGCGGTGACCTTGGTGAGCAGCGGGCCGGTGCTGTCGTCGTCGAGCTTCACCGGGATGCCCGTCTTGGCCGTGAACGCCTTGGCCATGACCGAGTCGTAGCCCTCGGCGGCGTAGAGGACGAGGGGCTCGACGACGGCGGCGGCGGCGGCCGAGGTCGTCGACGCGGTGGTCGAGCCGGTGCCGGTCGGCGACGAGGATTGCGGCGAGGACGAGCACGCGGCGAGCGTGCCCGCGGCAGCCAGCGCCGCGATCACCGCAACGGAGCGGAAGTGCTGGGGCATGAGGGGGCTTCTTTCTCGTTCGTTTGTCAAAGCGCATAACGACTGTTACAGACGCTAGGAAACGAACGTGGCCCCGCCCCATACGGCAGGTGAAACGCTGGTGAACGGAGTTTCGGAGTTTTCTTGGAGAACCCGGCCCCCGGGCTTCGCCCTCCTACTGCGAGACGCGGGACCGCCGCCAGCGGGTGAATCCGCCGATCGCGACCGGCAGCACCGAAACGACGACGATGACGATCATGAGCACGTCGATGTTGTTCGCGATGAACGGGATGCCGCCCAGGAACACCCCGACGAGCGTGAGGCTCGCCACCCACGCCGCTCCCCCGAGGCCGTTCCAGAGCAGGAACCGCGAGTACCTCAGCGCCGCTGTTCCCGCCGCGAGCGGCACATAGGTGCGCACGATCGGCACGAACCGGCCGAGCACCAGCGACACCGGTCCGTACTTGGCGAAGAAGCGCTCCGCCTCCTCGAGGTGCTCGGTCTTGAGGATCCGCGCGTCGGGCTTGAAGAGGCGGCGACCGAAGCGCCGGCCCAGCAGGTAGCCGACCTGGTCGCCCACGAAGGCCGCGACGAAGGCGACGATGGCGATCACCCAGTGCGAGAGGCCGAGCGGGTACGCGAGGATCGCGGCCGTGACGAGCAGCGAGTCGCCCGGCAGGAAGGGGAAGAGCACGCCCGACTCGATGAAGATGATGATCGCGATGCCGGCCAGCGCCCACGGCCCGAGGGCGGTCAGGAGCGCGTCCGGGTTCAAGGGGTTGACCAGGGCGGCCACGACGGCAGTAGGCACCATGTCGACGATTCTTCCTTCTCTACTCGACGGTCAGCGCGGCGACGGCGAGCGAGTCCGCGAGAAAAGTGGGCACGGTTCGGACGATACGCATCCGGCTCCAAGAATTCGGCGAGAAATCGGCCAGGCGCCAGACTCTCAGCCGGGCGCGCCGGCGCCCTCGGGCGTCCGCGACTCCTGAGCCAGCGCCCGCCGGAACGCCCCGACCTGGTATCCGGCCACGATGAGCTCGGACAACGCGACCGCCCAGGCGACCCCGGGGGGCAGCCGCAGCGCCGCGAACACGATCATGAGCGGGATGCCGACGATCGCGCCGAGCAGCGCCGAGATGGCGAGCGCCGAGCTGCGTCCCAGGGCGACGAGGCAGGCGTAGCCGACGACGGACGCGACCGTCACGCCGACGAAGGCGATGCCGAACGGGATGCTCAGCGCCGGTGCGACCTCAATGACCCCGTGTGAGAGCACGAGCGACGCCCACGGCGACAGCAGCGCGATCGCGAGCCCTCCGGCGAGTCCGAAGCCGGCCGCCACCCAGGTCGCCGCGACGGCGCGCCTCACGAGCCCGACCGGGCCCGGGATCCAGCCCTGGAAGTACTGCTGGACCGGCGCGAACGCGAGGCTCGCGTAGCGGAAGAAGCGGTCGGCCATCACGTAGACGGGCAGCACGGCCGGGTCGAGCAGCTGCACCGCCATCACCGGGGTGCTCACGTACAGCCCGGTGAGCGCCGCGCTGGCGACGGCGTGGCGCTGTCCACCGAGCGCGCGCAGCACGGTGGCCGGCCGCGGGTCGAGAACGATCGGCGCGGGAGCCGAGCGGAGGATCACCACGGCGTCGATCGCGACAGCGACTGCGTTGCCGAGGGCCTGGGCGCCGAGGAAGACGAGCGCGTCGCGGGTCAGCGCGGCTCCGATGAGGCCCGCGATCGTGCCGAGCAGCGAGGGGAGCGAGTCGAAGAAGAATAAGCGGCCAGGCCGCGACTCGCCGACGAAGTACCATGACCCGCCGGCGAACGGCAGCAAGTAGGCGACGGCGCCGAGTAGCAGGAGCACGGGCTCCGCGCCGCGGGTGAGTGCGACGAGCACCGCCCACGTCGCCGCCGCGGTGACGAGGAACAAGTAGCCGCGCCCGACCAGCGAGTCGGCGTAGAGCTGCGGCCGCCGCGGCGCGGCGGTGTGGGCCACCGTGGACGGTCCGACGACGCCCCAGCCGAAGGCGACGGCGACCCCCGCGAGCTGGCAGACGGCCTGGCAGAGCGCGATCGTCGCCCAGGCCTGGGCGCCGAGGCTGCCGACCAGGGTCGGGACCGAGACGAAACCGAGGACGGTCCCCACGCCGACCGTCGCCGTGAATGCGGCGACCTTGCGCACGACAGTGACGCGTCCACCTGAAGCCAAACCGTGTCCTTCTGCCTGCGTCCGTGGTGCCCGAGAGCGAGTCTAGGATCCTCTCATGACGTGGTGGGCCATTGCGCTGCCGCTCATGGTCGCCGTCGCCGCCGTCCTCGTTCCCGGTCTTGCGATCGGACGGCTGACGGCGCTGCGCGGCCCGACGCTGTGGGGGCTCGCGCCGGCCCTGTCGATGACGGCCCTCGCGGTGCTGACGCTCGGCTACGGAGTGCTCCACGTCCCGTGGAATCCGCTCAGCGTCGTGATCGGATTCGCGGTCCTCATCGGCGGCGCCTGGGCGGCACGGCTCGTCGTGCAGCGGGCCGCCGGGCACCGGCCGGTCGCCCGAGCGATGGTCCGCGCACCGCGCGGCGGCACGCGCTCTCTGCTGGCGGGGACGGGCCTTGCCTTCCTCCTCATCGGATTCCGCCTCGCGGCGGCGTTCGGCGCGCCCGACCACGTCTCGCAGACCTTCGACGCGATCTTCCACCTCAACGGCGTGCGGTACATCCTCACCACCGGCGACATCGACCCGCTCACCTTCAGTTCGATCTCGTACCGCTACGACGGCCAGGGCGCGTTCTACCCGAACCTCTGGCACGCCCTCGCCTCCTTCGTCACCGCCTCGAGCGGCGGCAACATCGCGGTCGGGGCGAACGCGGTCGCGATCGCGATCGGCGGGGTGGTCTGGCCGCTGTCGATCCTGTTCCTCGTCCGCGCCCTCGTCGGCGATCGCCGGCTCGCGATGATCACGGCCGGCATCGTCGCGAGCGGGTTCGGCGCCTTTCCGCTGCTGCCGCTCGACTTCGGGGTGCTCTACCCCAACCTGCTTGCCATCGCGCTCGTCCCCGCTGCGCTCGGCGCTCTGGTCGCCGCGCTGCGCCGGGGGCGGCAGCCCGCTCTGAGGCCCCTCGCGGCCTGGGTCGCGTTCGCGGCGGTCCTGCCCGGCCTCGCCCTCGCCCAGCCCAACGGGCTCATCTCGGTCCTGGTGCTGGGTGCTCCGCTGTACTTCGTCGAGCTCTGGCGGTGGTGGAACGCCCTGCGACAGCGCTCGGCCCCGCGGCGGGACTATCTGCGCGGCGGCGCGGCCTTCGCCGGGGTCGCGGTCGTGCTCGTCATCCTGTTCCTGGTGCTGCGGCCGCCGCGCGCCGCCGCGGGCTGGAAGCCGACGCTGAGCCTGCCGGCGGCGGTCCTCGACGCCCTCGTCAACGCTCAGATGATCGTGCCCGCCATCGCCCTTTCGGTGCTCGTCTTCGCCGGGATCGCGAGCGCCTTCGTCGCCCGTCGGGGCCGCTGGGTCGTCGCCTCGCTCGGCGTCCTCGACCTCTTCTACCTCGCCGTGGCGTCGCTTCCCGTGGGCGGCTGGCGGTTCTGGGTCACGGGCACCTGGTACAGCGACATCCGGCGGCTCATCGCGCTCTTCCCCGTCGTCGAGGTGCCGCTCGCCGTGCTCGGCGTCCTCTGGGCCGGCGACCTGGCCAGCGCGGCGTGGCGTCGGTGGCGGCCGGGGACTCCGGGCCGCCGCGCCATCCGGACGGTGGCGGTGCTCGCCGTCGCCGCCCTCGTCGGCGGACTCGCCCCCCAGCTCGGCGGATCGCTCGCGCACGAATGGCGGAAGGCGGCCTCCAATTACCGCGTCACGCCGGAGTCGCGCCTGATCACGCCGAACGCCCTCGCCCTGCTGCGGCGCGTGCCGAAGGAGGTGCCGCGCGATGCGATCATCGCGGGGAATCCGTGGACCGGCACGTCG
>JAJYBG010000123.1 GCA_021779075.1 Actinomycetes bacterium
GGTGCAGTTGCTCGCCCGGACAGCCTCCCCGGAACAGCGCACGAACCTCGGCGAGGTCGTCGGCGACGCAAAGGCGCTCACGGCGATCCTCGACGACCTGCTCGTGGCAGCCGACCCCCGCCAGGACGCGAACCATGCGCCCGTCGCGCTCGGCGAGATCGTCGATGAGGCGGTCCGCTCCGTCGCCGCCGCGGCGGAGGCCCGAGATCTCGTCGTCGACCGCGTCGGCGACGACGACGTGACCGTGCTCGGCACCAGGGCGGCGCTCTACCGGCTTACGCTCGCCCTCGTCTCGAATGCGCTGGATCATGCCCGCACCCGCGTCAGGGTGAGCGTTGCGGCACTGGGCAAGGAGGCGGTGCTCGAGGTCGCCGACGATGGTGCCGGTTTCCCGCCCGGGTCGGCAGAGCGGGTCTTCGAGCGCTTCGCCAGCCTCAGGGCGGCACCGCAGCAGGCGCAGACCGGCGAAGGACGCCGGCACTACGGCCTCGGGCTCGCCCTGGTGGACGAGGTCGCTGCGCGTCACGGGGGACGAGTCGAGATCGGCGAAGCCCCCGAGGGCGGCGGCCTCATCACGGTTCATCTGCCCCGCATGGCGAATGAATAGGCTCCTTTCGGCTTTCTCTCAGCAGCCGTAAGAATTGCGGAAGAATCGGCGCCCAGTCTGGAAATCGTTCCCCAACGCCCCAGACCCGAGGAGCCTCGCATGAGCCTCAGAAGCCGCGGTACCCGCATCGCCGCCGTCACCGGCACCGCCGTCACGGCGCTCGCGGTCGGAGCCACCACCCTCATCGGCGCCGCGCTCTGGCATGGCGAGGCCACGAAGAGCAGCAGCGCCGCGGCGAAGACCTCGTCGTCGACGTCGAAGACGAGCCCGTCCAGCAGCTCCCCGTCGCCGAAGAAGCCCTCCAGCAGCCCGTCGTCCTCTCCGTCCAGCAGTTCCTCGTCGAGCAGCCCCGCGGCGCCGAATCCGACGTCCTCCACCAGTTCGAGCACCACGCAGAACTCCACCGCCAGCACGGTGCAGAACCCCGGTGTGGGCGCCGGCGGTGGCGGTGCCCCGCAGGTCACCTCGGCGGGATCGTGACCGGAATGACGACGCTCGCACCTCCGCGCGAGGCCCGCGCCGACTGGCGGGTGTGGAATCTGGACGCCTCGCTCGTCGTCACCGACGCCGAGAGGCTCGAGGAGGCGTCGCAGATCGCCGAAGTCGTGCTCGATCAGGTCGACCTCGCCTGCAGCCGCTTCCGTCCCGACTCGGAGGTGCTCAGGATCGCCGAGGCCCACCGCGACGGCGACGAGGTCTCGCCCCTGCTCGCCACCCTGGTGCGGGCGGCCCTCGACGCCGCGGAGTGGACATCAGGCGATGTCGATCCGACCCTCGGCGGAGCGATCGCCGCCCTCGGCTACGACCGAGACCTCCGCGAGGTGCGGCGCCAGGCCGGGCCGGACGGGGTGCGGATCTCGCAGACCGTCCTCCCCGGCCGGGTGGCCGCGTGGCGGAGCATCCGCCTCGACGGGCGGCGGCTCACCGTTCCCCCGGGCCTCGCCCTCGACCTCGGAGCGACCGCGAAGGCGGTCGCCGCCGACCTCGTCGCCGGGCGCGTCGCGGACGAACTGGGAGTCGGAGTCCTCGTCGCTCTCGGCGGAGACATCGCGACCGCCGGCGAGCGCGGCGCGCCGTGGCAGGTGCGCGTCCAGGACCGGACGGGCGAACCCGCGGAGCAGGTCTCCCTCGAGCCCGGCAGCGCCATCGCCACGTCGAGCACTCTGCATCGGCGGTGGTTGGCCGACGGCCGCTGGATGCATCACATCCTCGACCCGCGCAGCGGCCTGCCCGCCGCGGAGACCTGGCGCACCGCGACGGTCGCCGCGCCCACCTGTCTCGAGGCGAACGCGCTGAGCACGGCAGCCATCGTCCGCGGACGCGCCGCGGGCACCCTCCTGACCTCTGCCGGTGTTGCAGCGCGGCTCGTCGACTCGTCGGGCAGGATCCACCGGTTCGGCGGCTGGCCCGACCAGGAGAGCATTCGGGAGGGGGCCGTCGATGTTCGATAACGCGATGTGGGCGTTCGGACGTGCGAGCGGAATCGTCGCCCTCGTACTTCTGACCATCTCGGTCGTGCTCGGGATTCTGGCGAGATCCGGGCGGCCGCTGCCCGCCATCCCGCGGTTCTCCGTGCAGCTCATCCATCGGAACATCGCTCTCGCCGCGACGGTGTTCACCGTTCTCCACGTCGGCACGCTGCTGCTCGACAGCTACGCGAAACTCTCCGTGATCGACGTCGTGGTGCCGTTCGCCTCCGCGGCGAAGAACCCCGCCTGGGTGGGATTCGGCACCGTGGCCGTCGACCTCGTCATCGCCGTCGTCGTCACGGCGCTGCTGCGGCGGCGTATCGGCGCCCGCGTCTTCAAGGCCGTGCATTGGGGCGCCTACGCGCTGTGGCCCATCGCCCTCGCGCACGCCATCGGTTCGGGGACGAACGGCGCCGCCGTCTGGTTCCTCGTCCTCGGAGCGGTCTGCTGCGCCGCGGTCGCCGCCTCGATCGTCTGGCGCCTCTCCCGGCGCTTCGACGAGGCGGCCGCCGTTCGACAGCGCACCGACGACCTCTACCGCGACCGTTCCACCATCAGGCAGGAGACCAGGGTATGACCACCGCTGCAGTTCACTATCCCCAACCGGGCCAGCGGGTCGGCCTGTCGCCCGCGCCGATCCCGCCTCGCCTGCTCGCCGCGGGGCATCTGGCCGACCTCGCGACGCACCTCGCCACGTTCGGCGCGTTCGACCCCCGGTCGATCAGTTCGACGCTCCTGCCCGAACTCGAGCGCTCCGGTCTCACCGGGCGCGGCGGCGCCGCTTTTCCGGCGTGGCGGAAGCTCATGGCGACGGCGGACGCCGACACGTCGAAGCGCCCCGTCGTCATCGCCAACGGAGCGGAGGGGGAACCGGCGAGCCGCAAGGACGCCGTGCTCCTCAGGAACGCACCGCACCTCGTCATCGACGGCATCCTCGCCACCGCCGCCGCGGTCGGAGCGCACCGCTGCTACCTCTACGCGGGCAGGGACGGGCTCGAAGCCGTCGCAGCCGCGATCGACGAGCGTCGAGCGGCGGGAGGGGGCGGAGCGAAGGAGGCCGCGCGCATCCAACTCCTCGAAGCCCCCGACGCGTTCGTCTCCGGTGAAGCCACCGCGGTCGTCAACGCCATCGAGCGCGGCCTCGCCGTGCCCCGCGACCATGTCGCGCACCTGTCCACCGCAGGTCTCGCCGGAGGGCCGACGCTGCTGCACAATGTCGAGACGCTCGCGCACATCGCGCTCATCGCCCGATACGGATCGGAGTGGTTCCGCTCGGCGGGCACCGTCGACGACCCCGGCACCCGCCTCGTCACCGTCAGCGGCGACCTGGCGCAGACCCGGGTCCTCGAGGTTCCGGGAGGAATGCCCGTCGACGAGATCCTCCGGCTCGCCGGCTGGGACCCCGACGGCCTGCGCGCCGTCCTCGTCGGCGGATACCACGGCGCCTGGATCGCCGCGGAGGACCTCAGCGTGCCCATGAGCAGGCAGGGCCTCGCAGCTCATGGCGCCTCGCCCGGCGCCGGAATCCTCGTCACCCTCGCGAAGGGCCGCTGCGGCATCGCCGCGACCGCCGAGATCATCGACTACCTCGCCTCCCAATCCGCCGGGCAGTGCGGGCCGTGCCGCTTCGGTCTGCCCGCCCTGGCCTCGACCTGGCGGGACCTCGCCTCCGGCGTCCCGGATCCTTCAGTCCGAACCCGCCTCGCCGGGCTCGCCATCGCGGTGAACGGCCGTGGTGCGTGCGCCCACCCCGACGGAACCGTCCGCCTCAGCAGGAGCGCAGCGCGCGTGTTCGCGGACGACCTCGAGCAGCACACCGAGGGACACTGCCTGCACGCTGCGAGAAGAAGCGCATCGTGAGCGCACGTGACATCATGGCCGGCACCGTCCGCCTGCACATCGACTGGACGCGATGCGACGGGCGCGGCCTGTGCACCGAACTGCTCGGCGCCGTCATCGAGCGCGACGAGTGGGGCTACCCGATCGCCCGGCCCGGCGTGCTGCAGGACGGCGACAGCCCGTCGGACGTCCCGATTCCTCCCCGGCTGTCCGACGCGGCGCGCGACGCGGAGGCGCTCTGCCCCCTGCTCGCCCTGCGGCTCCGGGGCTGAAACCGGCTACCTGGCGTCGCGGACGAAG
>JAJYBG010000027.1 GCA_021779075.1 Actinomycetes bacterium
ACCCTGCCCCGGGCTTTGCTTATCAGTACCGCCAGGTATGTGCCTGGTTACCGGTTTCCCCCTTGGATTGCGGTGCGCTTCGTCCGGCGGTTGCCTTGACAGTAACCCATTTCGACGCCCCCCAAAAGGGGGGCGTCAGCGGTTGTGGATTTCCGGCGGCTTTCGGCCCGGTAAGAATGTCTCCATGTCGGTGCGCACTCCTGATCCGTTCAACTCCCCCGACGAACCCGAGTCGGGCATCCCGGCCCAGGGGCCGACATGGCTCACCGACATCGAGCTCGAGCAGATCCGTCACCGCCTGCCGATCCTCTACGTCGAGGCGGTCCCGGTGCACGTCGACGGCTTCGGGCGGGTCGTCGATGTGGGATTGCTGCTGCGCGGCACTGCGCTCGGCGAGATCACCCGCACGATCGTCTCTGGCAGGGTGATGTACGGCGAGACGCTGCGCGATGCGCTGTTCCGTCACCTCGAAAAGGACCTCGGCCCGATGGCGTTCCCGCAGTTGCCCCCGAGCCCGGTGCCGTTCACGGTCGCCGAGTACTTTCCATTGCCCGGGTTGTCGCAATTCACCGATGACCGGCAGCACGCGGTCTCGCTCGCCTACGTCGTGCCGGTCTCCGGCACGATCGAGGCGCGTCAGGATGCGCTTGAGATCACCTGGATGACGCCCGCTGAGGCTGCGTCCGACGACGTGTGCGCTGAGCTTGAGGGCGGTCGCGGAGCCCTCCTGCGCGCTGCGCTGGCATCGGTGGGCGCGCTGCCTTAGGCGCCGGAGCGACAAACGGCGCGACCTGCCCGACGAGTTCGACGACCTGGCGCGAGTCGGCTGTCACCGTGGCCGGGGTGACGGTGATCTCGGCCTTGCGCAGCAGGGCCCGCAGGTCGCTGCGCTGTTCGGGCAGCGCGATCGTCACGACGTCGCCGGCGCTGCCAGCGCGTGCGGTGCGACCGCTGCGGTGCAGGTAGGCCTTGTGCTCGGTCGGCGGGTCGACGTGGACCACGAGCTCGACGTCGTCGACGTGGACCCCGCGCGCGGCGACGTCCGTCGCGACGAGCACGCGCACCTCGCCGGAGTGGAACGCGGCGAGGTTCCGGTCGCGCTGATTCTGCGACAGGTTCCCGTGCAGGTCGACGGCGGGGATGCCCGACTCGGTGAGCTTGACCGCGAGCTTCTTCGCCTGGTGCTTCGTGCGCATGAAGAGGATGCGGCGGCCGGTGCCCGAGGCGAGCGCCCGCACGACGGCGTCCTTGCTCGCCATCGACTCGACCTCGAAGACATGGTGCGTCATTGCGGCGACGGGCGAGTTCACCTCGTCGACCGAGTGCAGCACCTCGTCGTGGAGGAAGCGCTTGACGATCCGGTCGACCCCGTTGTCAAGCGTCGCCGAGAACAGCAGGCGCTGGCCGCCCTCGGGCGTCTTGCCGAGAATGCGGGTCACGATGGGCAGGAAGCCGAGGTCGGCCATGTGGTCGGCCTCGTCGATGACCGTGATCTCGACGGCGTCGAGCGAGACGTGGCCCTGCTTCATGAGGTCTTCGAGTCGGCCGGGGCAGGCGACGACGATGTCGACGCCGGTGCGCAGCGCGTCGACCTGGCGGCCCTGCTTCACTCCGCCGTAGATCGTCGTGGTCGTGAGGCCGTAGGCTCCGGCGAGGGGCTTGACCGTCTGCTCGATCTGGGTGGCGAGCTCGCGGGTGGGGGCGAGGATGAGGCCGAGCGGATGCCCGGCGCGACGTCGCCCGCCGGCGAGGCGCGTGCCGAGACGCGCGGCGAGCGGGATGGCGAAGGCGATCGTCTTGCCCGAGCCGGTCTTGCCTCGGCCGAGGACGTCGCGTCCGGCGAGCGTGTCGGGCAGGGTGTCGGCCTGGATGGGGAAGGACTCGGTCTTGCCGTCCTTGGCGAGGACGGTCACGAGGGGTGCGGGTACGCCGAGTTCGGCGAACGTGGGCAGGGACATGGGGGTGCCTTTCGGCTTGAGGGTGGTCGGTTCCGCGCTGTCAAGCGCTGGTCGCCGTACGCAACGGTGCGAGGGATTCGCACGAATTCGAGGAATGCCGCGTGGTGCGGCAGAGAAGAAATTGTGTCGTTCTACGACGAGGCGGTTTCGTAGGTGAAGCCGCAAACGTGTCTTTAGTCTACAGCGCGTTCTGCTGGCCCTCGGCCGGGGCCCGGGCGTCACCCGTTCGTGCGCCGCCAGACGAGCTTGAGCGCCGACCAGTCGTCATCGCGAGGACGCCGCCCGACGGCGGGCGGCGGCGGTCACCTCGCGGCGCTGCCACTCGATGAGGAAGGCGCGCGAGAAGCCGCGATGGCAGGTGCCGCAGGACAGCGGCCGCGTCGGCCTGCGGAAGCGGTAGACGGTGTGCCCGTTCGGGCAGGTGCCGATCCACGGCGCGAGCTCGTCGGCGGTCTCGCCATCGTGCAGTCTGCCGCCGTCGAACCCGAGCTCGGCCGCGATGCGCCGCCAGGTCGGGCCGTGCCCGGCACGGGGGCCTGCGAGGGCGTGCGCGACCTCGTGGAGCAGTACCTGATGGATGTCGTCGTCCTCCCACCGGGCGGCGAGGTAGCGCGAGACGGTGATCCGATGCCGCGTGTAGTCGGTGAGGCCGGCCCGGCGCTTGGCGTTGTCGAAGCCGAACGACCAGGTGCGCGCATCGAGGTGCAGCGCGATGAGCGCGTTCGCCCAGGTCGTCACGCGCGCGAGGTCGGCCACGGGCCAACGCTAACCCCGCGCGCCGACACTGTCCCGGTCACTCCCGCGGCTTCGTCGCGAAGTAGGAGCGCGCGGGCAGCGGCGAGGCCACCGCGGTCGCGTCGGTGACGACGGATGCCGGGCGGATGAATTCCGCGAACTCGTCGCCGACGACGAGCTTCGCGGGGTGCGGACCCGTGGCGAGCAGCCGCGGCAGCCATTCCGTGGGGAGCTCGGCGGCCGAGGCGGCGAGGACGATGTTGCCGAACCGGCGGCCCTTGAGCACTCCGACCTCGGCCATCGCGATGGCGTGGGGGAGCACCGCAGCGACGGTGGCCGCCTGCGCGCGCGCGAACCGCAGCGGCGGCCCGTCGGCGACGTTGACGAGGACGATGCCGGTGGGGGAGAGCAGAGCGGCGGCCTCCCGGTAGAACTCCACGCTGGTGACGTGGGCGGGGGTGCGGGAACCGCTGAAGATGTCGGCGACGACGAGGTCGACCGTGCCGCGCAATCCCGCCGGCAGCCGGCCGAGCGCCTCGCGGGCATCGCCGTAGCGGATGCGGATCTGCGCGTCCCTGGGCAGCGGGATGGTCTCGCGCACGAGGTCGACGAGCCTGCTCTCGAGTTCGATGACCTGCTGGCGGGAGCCGGGGCGGGTGGCGTGGATGTAGCGCGGCAGCGTCAGGGCGCCGGCGCCGAGGTGCACCGCGGTGATGGGCTGCCCGGGCATCCCGATAAGGTCGATGACGCTGCCCATCCGCTGGATGTACTCGAAGAAGAGGTGCGTCGGGTCGTCGACGTCGACGTGGGACTGCGGGGTGCCGTCAACCACGAGCTGGTACGAGCCGGGCACGAAGCGGTCGGGCTCGATGACGGCGCAGAAACCGGAATGCTCCAGGATGACCGACGGATGCTCGCGCACGTTCCCACCCTAGGCGGGGCCCAACCTGGGAAAACGACCTGAATCGCCCGGCTTATACCTCGCGACCCCGGATCGGTCAAGGAACGCGCTGGACAATGTGGACAACTCGGGGATATAGTTGACCTTTGCGCTCCCCTTTCCCCAGCCCTCATATTGCGGTCGGCTGCGCGTGTGTGGAGTCTCTCGTCCAGACCACCAGTAACACAACGGCCCGCCTAGTCCGTGGGCTCCGGAGGTTGTTTCCTTGGCTGCTGCGCGCACCGCATCCACCCACACCCCCAAGAACGGACGAGGCCACTCTCGTCTCTCGTTCGCCAAGATCACCGACACGCTCACCGTGCCTGATCTGCTTGCTCTTCAGACCGAGAGCTTCGACTGGCTCGTCGGAAACGACGCCTGGAAGTCGCGTGTCGCCGAGGCGAAGCAGGCCGGCCGCCAGGACCTCGCCGAGCACACCGGCCTCGAGGAGATCTTCGAAGAGATCTCGCCGATCGAGGACCTCGGCCAGACGATGCAGCTCTCCTTCACGAACCCGTTCCTGGAAGAGAAGAAGTACACGGTTGACCAATGCAAGGAGAAGGGCAAGACCTTCTCCGCGCCGCTCTACGTCGAGGCCGAGTTCATGAACCACCAGACCGGCGAGATCAAGACGCAGACCGTGTTCATGGGCGACTTCCCGCTCATGACCGACAAGGGCACGTTCATCATCAACGGCACCGAGCGCGTCGTCGTGTCGCAGCTCGTGCGCAGCCCCGGCGTCTACTTCGAGCGCACCCCCGAGAAGACCTCCGACAAGGACATCTACTCGGCGCGCATCATCCCGAGCCGCGGCGCCTGGCTCGAGTTCGAGATCGACAAGCGCGACCAGGTCGGCGTTCGCATCGACCGCAAGCGCAAGCAGTCGGTGACCGTGTTCCTCAAGGCCCTCGGCATGACGAGCGAGCAGATCCTCGAGGAGTTCAAGGGCTACACCTCGATCGAGCTCACCCTCGAGAAGGACGCCATCCTGACGCAGGACGAGGCCCTCAAGGACATCTACCGCAAGCTCCGTCCGGGCGAGCAGGTCGCCGGCGAGGCCGCGCGCGCCCTGCTGGACAACTTCTACTTCAACCCGAAGCGCTACGACCTCGCGAAGGTGGGCCGCTACAAGGTCAACCGCAAGCTCGGCCTGGACGCGCCGCTGTCGGCATCCGTCCTCAGCAAGGACGACATCGTGCGCACCATCAAGTACCTCGTCGCGCTGCACAACACCGAGACGACGCTCGACGGTGTCCGCGACGGCAAGCCGATCACGCTCCGCCTCGACGTCGACGACATCGACCACTTCGGCAACCGCCGCATCCGCGCGGTCGGCGAGCTCATCCAGAACCAGGTCCGCACCGGTCTCTCCCGCATGGAGCGCGTCGTCCGCGAGCGCATGACCACGCAGGACATCGAGGCGATCACCCCGCAGACCCTGATCAACGTGCGCCCCGTCGTGGCCGCGATCAAGGAGTTCTTCGGCACCAGCCAGCTCTCGCAGTTCATGGACCAGAACAACCCGCTCGCGGGGCTCACCCACAAGCGCCGCCTCTCGGCGCTCGGCCCCGGCGGCCTGAGTCGCGAGCGCGCCGGCGTCGAGGTGCGCGACGTGCACCCGTCGCACTACGGCCGCATGTGCCCCATCGAGACCCCGGAAGGCCCGAACATCGGCCTCATCGGCTCGCTGGCGTCCTTCGCGCGCATCAACTCGTTCGGATTCGTCGAGACGCCGTACCGCAAGGTCGTGAACGGCAGGGTCACCGACCAGATCGACTACCTCACGGCGAGCGAGGAGGACGACTTCATCGTCGCCCAGGCCAACGCGCCGCTGAAGGCCGACGGCCACTTCGCCGACGACCGCGTCCTCGCCCGCGAGAAGGGCGGCGAGGTCGACCTCATCCCCGTCGAGCACATCGGCTACATGGACGTCTCGCCGCGCCAGATGGTGTCGGTCGCGACCTCGCTCATCCCGTTCCTCGAGCACGACGCCGCGAACCGCGCCCTCATGGGCGCGAACATGCAGCGCCAGGCCGTCCCGCTGCTGCGCAGCGAGAGCCCGCTCATCGGCACCGGCATGGAGGGCTACGCGGCCATCGACGCCGGCGATGTCATCACCGCCGCGAAGGCCGGCGTCGTCTCCGAGGTCTCGGCGGACGCCGTCACCCTGCAGCTCGACGAGGGCGGCACGGCCGAGTACGCGCTGCGCAAGTTCGAGCGCTCCAACCAGGGCACGAGTTACAACCACCGCGTCATCGTCTCCGCCGGCGACCGCGTCGAGGTCGGCGAGGTCATCGCCGACGGGCCCGCGACCGAGAACGGCGAGCTCGCGCTCGGCAAGAACCTCCTCGTCGCGTTCATGCCGTGGGAGGGCTACAACTACGAGGACGCCATCATCCTCAGCCAGAACCTGGTGAAGGACGACACCCTCTCCTCGATCCACATCGAGGAGTACGAGGTGGACGCCCGCGACACCAAGCTCGGCAAGGAGGAGATCACCCGCGATCTGCCGAACGTCAGCCAGGAGCTGCTGGCCGACCTCGACGAGCGCGGCATCATCCGCATCGGCGCCGAGGTCCGCCCCGGCGACATCCTCGTCGGCAAGGTCACGCCGAAGGGCGAGACCGAGTTGTCGGCCGAGGAGCGCCTGCTGCGCGCCATCTTCAACGAGAAGAGCCGCGAGGTGCGCGACACCTCGCTCAAGGTTCCCCACGGCGAAGAGGGCACCGTCATCGGCGTCCGCGAGTTCAACATCGAGGACGAAGACGAGCTCGGCTCGGGCGTCAACCAGCGCGTGGTGGTCTACATCGCCCAGAAGCGCAAGATCACCGCCGGCGACAAGCTCGCCGGCCGTCACGGCAACAAGGGCGTCATCTCGAAGATCCTGCCCGTCGAGGACATGCCGTTCCTCGCGGACGGCACGCCGGTCGACGTCGTGCTCAACCCGCTCGGCATCCCCGGTCGCATGAACTTCGGCCAGGTGCTCGAGACGCACCTCGGCTGGATCGCCAAGACCGGCTGGAAGGTCGAGGGCAAACCCGCGTGGGCTGCGAAGCTGTCGAAGGACGCCTTCGCGGCCGCGCCGAACACCAAGGTCGCGACCCCGGTGTTCGACGGCGCCTCGGAGGAGGAGATCGCAGGCCTTCTCGACTCGACCCTCGTTACCCGCGACGGCGACCGCCTCATCGACCACACCGGCAAGACGGTGCTCTTCGACGGCCGCTCGGGCGAGCCGTTCCCGGCGCCCGTCTCGGTGGGCTACATGTACATCCTCAAGCTCCACCACCTGGTCGACGACAAGATCCACGCGCGCTCGACCGGCCCCTACTCGATGATCACGCAGCAGCCCCTGGGCGGTAAGGCCCAGTTCGGCGGCCAGCGTTTCGGCGAGATGGAGGTGTGGGCCCTCGAGGCCTACGGAGCCGCCTACGCCCTTCAGGAGCTCCTGACGATCAAGTCGGACGACATCCTCGGCCGGGTCAAGGTGTACGAGGCCATCGTCAAGGGTGAGAACATCCAGGAGCCGGGCATCCCGGAATCCTTCAAGGTCCTCATCAAGGAGATGCAGTCGCTCTGCCTGAACGTCGAGGTGCTCTCGGCGGATGGCACGGCGGTCAGCCTGCGCGACACGGACGACGAAGCATTCCGCGCCGCAGAAGAGCTGGGCATCAACCTCTCCACCCGCTTCGAGTCCTCGTCGATCGACGAGATCTGAGCCGGGCCAACGCGACTTATCTGACGAATCTTCCAAGGAGAAACTGTGCTCGACGCAACCACCTTTGACGAGCTGCGCATCGGCCTGGCCACCGCCGACGACATCCGCAAGTGGTCGTACGGTGAGGTCAAGAAGCCCGAGACCATCAACTACCGCACCCTGAAGCCCGAGAAGGACGGCCTGTTCGGCGAGCAGATCTTCGGCCCGTCACGCGACTGGGAGTGCGCGTGCGGCAAGTACAAGCGCGTCCGTTTCAAGGGCATCGTCTGCGAGCGCTGCGGCGTCGAGGTCACCAAGTCCTCGGTCCGCCGCGAGCGCATGGGTCACATCGAACTCGCCGCTCCGGTGACGCACATCTGGTATTTCAAGGGCGTGCCCAGCCGCCTCGGCTACCTGCTCGACATGGCGCCGAAGGACCTCGAGAAGGTCATCTACTTCGCCGCGTACATGGTCATTGACGTCGACGAGGACGGCCGCCACAACGACCTCCCGGGCCTCGAGAACGAGCTTCGCCTCGAGATCAAGACCCTCACCGACCAGCGCGACTTCGCCGTCGCCGAGCGTCTGCAGCGCCTCGAGGTCGACCTCGCCGCGCTCGAGGACGAAGGTGCGAAGGCAGACCAGAAGCGCAAGGTCAAGGACGGCGCCGAGAAGGAGATGGCGCAGCTGCGCAAGTCCTTCGACGACGACATCGCCCGCCTCGAGCGCGTGTGGGATTCCTTCCGCAACCTCAAGGTCGGCGACCTCAAGCCCGAGGACGCCGACTTCAACGAGCTCGTCGACCGCTACGGCCTCTACTTCGAGGCGCACATGGGCGCCGAGGCGATCAAGCGCCGCCTCGAGGCGTTTGACCTCGCCACCGAAGGAGACTCGCTGCGCGACCAGATCGCGAACGGCAAGGGCCAGAAGAAGATCCGCGCCATCAAGCGCCTGCGCGTCGTCAGCTCGTTCCTGCAGACCGGCAACTCGCCGGCCGCGATGGTCCTCGACGTCGTGCCGGTCATCCCGCCCGAGCTCCGCCCGATGGTGCAGCTCGACGGCGGCCGCTTCGCGACCTCCGACCTCAACGATCTCTACCGCCGCGTCATCAACCGCAACAACCGCCTGCGGCGCCTCCTCGACCTCGGCGCACCCGAGATCATCGTCAACAACGAGAAGCGCATGCTCCAGGAGGCCGTCGACGCGCTGTTCGACAACGGCCGCCGCGGCCGCCCGGTCACGGGCACCGGCAACCGCGCCCTCAAGTCCCTCAGCGACATGCTCAAGGGCAAGCAGGGCCGCTTCCGCCAGAACCTGCTCGGCAAGCGCGTCGACTACTCGGGCCGCTCGGTCATCATCGTCGGCCCGACGTTGAAGCTGCACCAGTGCGGTCTGCCCAAGCAGATGGCGCTCGAGCTCTTCAAGCCGTTCGTCATCAAGCGCCTCATCGACCTCGGCCACGCCCAGAACATCAAGGCGGCCAAGCGCATGGTCGAGCGTTCGCGCCCTCAGGTGTGGGATGTGCTCGAGGAGATCATCCGCGAGCGCCCCGTGCTGCTCAACCGCGCGCCGACGCTGCACCGTCTCGGTATCCAGGCGTTCGAGCCACAACTCGTCGAGGGCAAGGCCATCCAGCTCCACCCGCTGGTGTGCGCCGCGTTCAACGCGGACTTCGACGGCGACCAGATGGCCGTCCACCTGCCGCTGTCAGTCGAGGCCCAGGCTGAGGCCCGCATCCTCATGCTCGCGTCGAACAACATCCTCAAGCCGTCCGACGGCCGCCCGGTGACCGTTCCCGCGCAGGACATGATCATGGGCCTCCACCACCTCACCTCCGTCAAAGAGGGAGCAGCGGGCGAGGGCCGGGCGTTCTCGTCGGTCGCCGAGGCGATCCTCGCCAAGGATCAGGGCTCGCTCGACCTCAACGCGGTCGTGCGCATCCGCATCGAGAACCTGCACCTCGCCGAGGCCGACGCGCCGGAGGGCTTCGTGCAGGGCACGAAGACCCTGAAGGAGACCACCCTCGGTCGAGCGCTCTTCAACGAGGCGCTTCCTGCGGACTACCCCTACGTGGAGGCCGTCGCCGACAAGAGTGCCGTCTCGCAGATCGTCAACGACCTCGCAGAGCGTTATCCCAAGGTGGAGACCGCCGCGACCCTCGACCGCATCAAGGACGCCGGCTTCTACTGGGCGACCCGGTCGGGTGTGACCGTAGCGCTCTCCGACGTGACGACCCCCCCGAAGAAGGCGGAGATCATCGCCAAGTTCGAGAAGCTGGCGGCCAAGGTCCAGGGCGAGTACGACCGCGGTCTCATCACCGAGGAGGAGCGCCGTACGGAGCTCATCGACATCTGGACGAAGGCGACCGACGAGGTCGCGGTCGCGATGCGCGAGAACTTCGCGAAGGACAACACGATCTACCGCATGGTCACCTCCGGTGCCCGCGGCAACTGGCTGCAGGTGCGCAACATCGCCGGCATGCTCGGCCTCGTGGCGAGCCCGAAGGGCGACCCGATCCCGCGCCCGGTGATCTCGTCGTACCGCGAGGGCCTCTCGGTCGCCGAGTACTTCATCGCGACCCACGGCGCCCGCAAGGGTCTCTCCGACACCGCGCTCCGCACCGCGGACTCGGGCTACCTCACCCGCCGCCTGGTCGACGTCTCGCAGGACGTCATCATCCGCGAGGCGGATTGCGGCACGACCAAGGGTCTCGACCTCGTCATCGCGGCGAAGGGCGCTGACGGCGAGCTCGTCCGCGACGCGAACGTCGAGAACTCGGTGTTCGGCCGCACACTGGCCGCCGACGTGGTCGACGCCAAGGGCAAGGTCATCGCCGAGGCCGGCAGCGATGTGGGCGATGTGCTCATCAACGAGTTCATCGCGAGCGGTGTCGAGCGCATCCGCGTCCGCTCCGTCCTCACCTGCGAGTCGGCGGTCGGCGTCTGCCAGAACTGCTACGGCCGTTCGCTTGCGACCGGCCAGCTCGTCGACATCGGCGAGGCGGTCGGCATCATCGCGGCCCAGTCGATCGGCGAGCCCGGCACGCAGCTCACCATGCGCACCTTCCACTCGGGTGGTGCCGCGTCGGCGGATGACATCACGCAGGGTCTGCCCCGTGTGCAGGAGCTCTTCGAGGCCCGCACCCCGAAGGGTGCCTCCCCGATCGTCGAGGCCGCCGGCCGCGTGACGATCGAGGACACCGACAAGAGCCGTCGTGTCATCATCACCCCCGACAACGGCGACGAACCGCAGGTCTATCCAGTGCTCAAGCGCTCGACGCTGCGCGTCGAGGACGGCCAGCACGTCGAGATCGGCCAGCAGCTCATCGCGGGCACGGTCGACCCGAAGGAGGTGCTGCGCGTCATGGGCGTGCGCGAGGTCCAGAAGCACCTCGTCGACGGCGTCCAGGGCGTGTACCGCTCGCAGGGCGTGCCGATCCACGACAAGCACATCGAGGTCATCGTGCGGCAGATGCTGCGCAAGGTCACGGTCGTCGACCACGGCGAGACGGACCTGCTCCCCGGCGAACTCGTCGACCGCCAGAAGTACGCCGAGATCAACCGCGCCGCGCTCGCCGAGAGCAAGAAGCCGGCATCGGCCCGCCAGGAGGTCATGGGCATCACCAAGGCCTCGCTGGCGACCGAGTCCTGGCTGTCGGCCGCGTCCTTCCAGGAGACCACTCGCGTGCTCACGCAGGCCGCCATGGAGGGCAAACGCGACCCGCTCGTCGGCCTCAAGGAGAACGTGATCATCGGGAAGCTGATCCCCGCCGGAACGGGGCTCGCGCGCTATCGCAATGTGACGGTGGAAGCCACGGAAGAGGCCAAGGCCGAGCGCTACCCGAACCGCGTGTGGGGCGACGACGCATCGTTCGACGACGCATCGTTGGGCTTCGCCGACTTCGACAGCCTCAGCTCGGACGACTACACCCCGGGCAGCTACAGCTAGTCCGGATCAGTGTGCGAAGGGCCGTGGGGAAACCCGCGGCCCTTCGGCGTGGGTTAGCCTTTCTGGAAAGTCGCACAGCCTGGGGAGGAGGTGGCGATGGCGTCCCGCGCACCATCTGTTCCGCCGGTTCTCCCGGGGTTCGCCTACAAGTACCCGCTGGGCGTGGGCGGATTCGCCGATGTGTTCCTCTACGAGCAGGACCGTCCTCACCGCGACGTGGCGGTGAAGGTGCTGCTGCAGTCGCTCGTCGACCCCGACGTGCTGCGGCGCTTCAACGCCGAGGCCGACGCGATGGCGGCGCTCGGGGCGCACCCCTCGGTCGTCTCCGTGCACGCCGCGGGCATCTCCGCCGACGGCAGGCCGTACCTCGTCATGGAGCACTGCCCCGGCCCGCTCATCCGCCGCGACGGGCGCGGGGTGAGTGATCCGCTGCCCGTCGACCGCGTGCTCGCCATCGGAGTGCGGATGGCGTCGGCGCTCGAGACCGCGCATCGGGCGGGCGTGCTGCACCGCGACGTCAAGCCGTCCAACATCCTCGTCAGCGTCTACGGCACCCCGGCGCTCTCCGATTTCGGCATCGCCGCGTCCCTCACCGGCACCGGCGAGCCGATCTGGGCGATGTCCGTGCCGTGGACGGCACCCGAGGTGCTCGCCGAGAAGACCTCGGGGACGGTGGCGAGCGAGGTGTGGGCGCTCGCGGCTACTCTCTACACGCTGCTCGCCGGGCATGCGCCGTTCGAGACGGGCGACCCGGCCACCGACACCCGCGACAAGCAGCGCGCCCGCATCATCCGCGGCCGCGCGCTCGCGCTGCCGCCCGGGGTGCCCGGGCCCGCAGCCGGCGTCGTGGAGTCGGCGTTGCAGCGGAATCCGCCCGACCGGCCGACCTCGATGCTCGCCTTCGCGCGCGAGCTGCAGGCCGCGCAGCAGGTGCTCGGCCTCGCGGTCACCGCGCTCGAGCTGCCGCGCGAGATCTGGGGGCCCGAGGTCGACCCTGCCGCCTTCGCCGACGACGAGCTCCGCGGCGCCGTCATCGCCGCGGTCCCCGTCGAGAGCCGGCGACGGCGACGCTGGTTCGGGAAGGCCTAGACGTGCGGCGCGGCACCCTGGTCTTCGCAGGTCTGGCCGCGGTGGTCGTCGGCGCCCTCGCTGCGGGCGCGATCGCGGCGACGGGGTATGCGGTGGTGCGGCCGACGACACCGGATGCCACGGTGTGGGTGCTGCAGGGGCAGGGCGCGGGCGCCCGCTACGCGAGCATCGACACCGCACTGGGCGAGGTGACCGGTGTGAAGAGCGTCGACGACCCGAGCGACATCGTGCAGGCGGGCGACGCGGCCGAGGTCTTCACGCAGTCGTTCGCGAAGGCGGCGCTCATCGACCCGGCGCGCCCCGCCGATCTTCCCGCCGATTCGAGCGCGCTGGCCGCGACCCCCGCGGGCACGGCGCACCTCGTCGCCGAGGACGGCTTCGTCGCCTACGTGACCGATGCCGGTCAGGTCTACGCCGGCCCCATCGGCCAGGCGCCGACGCCGATCGCGCCGGCCGGGGCGGTGTCGTACACGGCCGACGCCGTCGCGATCGGAGTCGACGGCATCCTCTACAGCTACTCGCACGCCGCGCGGGCGGTGCTGCGCGTCGACCTGGCCTCCGGCGCCGAGCTCGGCAGCGACCCTCTCGCCGACGGTCCGACGGCGGGCACGCTCACCGTGGTCGGCGGGCGCTGGGCGCTGCTGGATTCCGCAGGCGCGCGCCTGTGGTTCGCGGACGGCTCCGTGCCCACGGGCCTGGGTGCCGACGCCGCGCTCCAACAGCCGAGCGCGGGTGCCGCCGTCGCGGTCGTCGACCGCGTCGGCCTGTACTCGTTCGATCTGCGGACGGGCGTCAAGACGATGCTGACGACCGCGGGCGGCGGCTTCGCGGCGGCTCCCGTGGTCGCAGGTGGCGTGCTGTACGCGGCGTGGCTGCCGAGCGCGGGCAGCGGGCAGCTCTGGTCGGCATCCGGTGGCATGCGGAGCCTCGGCTACGGAGGCCGCACCGCGGCCGTCGATCCCGACCCGGTGTTCCGCGGCGGCGCAGCCGACACCGTCCTCAGCGACGGCGCGAACGGATGGTCGTGGTCGGTGCCGACCGGAGCGCTCATCACCGGCTCGCAGGACTGGCAGGCATCCGCCCTCGGTGGTGGCGGGCGGACCACCGGCACGCCGCACCGGGTCACGACGCCGAAGCCGCCCGTCGCCGTCGCCGACGCGTTCGGCGTGCGCGCGGACTCGCTCGCGGCGCTGCCGGTTCTGCTCAACGACTACGACCCGAACGATGATGTGCTGTCCATCGCGCCCGGCTCGGTGACCGCGGTATCGCCAGCGGGTTTCGGGGCGGTTTCGGTCACCGACGACGGGCAATCCCTCGCGGTCGCGGTCGCCGCAGGAGCGACGGGCACGGCGACCTTCAGCTACCGGGTCACCGACGGCACCTTCACCTCGCCGCCCGCCGAGGTCGCGCTCACCGTGCACCCGGCCGCCGAGGAGGGCACCCCGCAGTGGTGCGGCGTTGCAGGATGCCTGGCGCGCTGGCCCTCGCCCGAAGTGGCGCCGGGCTCGACGACATCGGTGCAGGTGCTTGACGGGTTCGTCGACCCGGACGGCGATCCGCTGTTCCTGGCGGGCGCGAGCGCGAGCGCCGGATCCGTCGTGGCCCAGCCCGACGGCACCGTCACGGTGAAGGCGCCGAGCGGATCGGGCGCGCAGACCCTCTCGGTCGCCGTCGTGGTCAGCGATATCGAGGGCAGGACCGCCCGCAAGACCCTCGACGTCGCGGTGGTGGCGGCGCCGGTGCTCGCACTGACTCCGTTCACGATGCTCACCACTGCGGACCAGCCGGCGACGGTCGATCCGGTTCCGCACCTCGTCGGCGCGGTCGGCCTGGTCGTCGTCACCGCGGCGAACCCGCCCGCCGGGGCGCCCGCGACGGTCTCGGTTGACGGTTCGGGCGCGACGTTCCGCTTCCTCTCGAGCACGCCGGGCAGCTACGCGGTGAGCCTCGGACTGCGCGACACGGCCTCGGGCGCGACGGCGCAGGGCGTGGTGCGGGTGACCGTGCTGCCGAAGGGTCAGCGGCTGCTCAGCACCGCGCCCGTCACCGTCTTCGTGCGAGCGGACTCCGACACGAGCGTCGACGTCTTCAGCGCGGTGTCGAACCCGTTCGGCGCCGTGCTGCTGCTCAGCGACGCGGTGGCGCACCCCGCCGACGGCGTCTGGTCGCTCAGCGCCGCGGCCGTCGCCGAGAGTCAGCTTCGCGTCGCCGGGCAGACGACCGACGGCAGGCCCGGCCTGCTCGGCACCGTGAGCTACACGGTGAGCGATGGCTCCGGCGATCCCGACCTCACCGCGCGGGGGCTCGCCACGGTGTATCTGCTGCCGGATTCCCCGCCGCAGCGACCCATCGCCGCCGATGACAGCGCGCGGGTGCGCGTGGGCGGCGAGGTCGACATTCCCGTGCTCGCGAACGACGTCTCCGCTTCGCGGGCGCTCGCGCTCGACCCGGCGAGCGTGTCCGCGCCGAAGGGTGCGGGACTCGCGTTCGCCGCCGGGCCAGTGCTGCGCTACCTCGCTCCCGCGCGCCCCGGCACGTACCGCATCCGCTACTCGGCCTACCCGGTCGGTTCGCCAGGCCTCGAGGACACGGCGACGGTGGCGATCACGGTCGTGCCGATGGGCGGCAACCGGCCGCCCCAGCCCGTCGGCCTCGTCGCGCGGGTGGCGGCGGGGCAATCCGTGAGCATCCCGTTCAGCGGGTTCGGGATCGACCCCGACGGCGATGCCGTCGCGCTCTCGCGCATCGTCAACCAGCCCGCGCACGGCACCGCCGCGATCAGCGCCACGGGCGACGCGATCGTCTACACGGCCGAGCCGAACGCCGGCGGGCGCAGCGTGCCCGTCTCGTTCGACTATGAGGTGCGCGACGCGCTCGGCGACACCGGGGTGGCCGAGGTGAGGGTCGGCGTCCTCGGCAGCCTGGTGACCGACCCCGCGCCCATCGCCTACTCGGACTATGTCGAGGTGCAGGCCGGGCAGCGCAACAAGGTCGTGGTGCTGCCGCTCGCCAACGACGTCGATCCCACCGGCGGGGGGTTGCACCTCGCCGCGGTCGCGCCCTACGCGCGGCCGGGCACGACCCGCTTCGCCGAGCTCGCCCTGCACCTGCCGAAGCAGGTCACGGGCGACAGCGTGACGATCACGGCGCCGAGCGAGAAATCCGGCATCGGCGCGCTCGACTACACATACGCCGTGACGGACGCGGCGGGCAACACGAGCACCGGGCTCATCGTCGTGCGGGTCGTCACCGGGCCGGTGCTGTCGTATCCCGTGGTCGCCGACACCGTCGTAACGCTGGCGCAGCGTGACGCCCTCGCCGCCGGCCTCGACGTGGTGGGCGGGAAGGTCGCCTGGTCGGGTGGCGACGTCTCGTCGCTGCGGATGACGCTGGTCGGCCAGCTCCCCGGGGTGAGCGCCGCAGGAACCTCGATCCGGGTGAGCCCGGTGCCGGCGGCCGGCCTCTTCGTTCCGTTCCGGCTTGCCGGCACCGACTTCGCGGGGCATCCGGTGGCGACCTACGGATTCCTCCGGATCCCCTCCGAGGACGACACCGTCGTGGCCCTGCGCGACGGCGCCGCCCAGACCGTCGCTGAGGGCGCGAGCGTCGGCTTCGACATGGCGTCGCTCGTCGCTCTGCCGAGCGGGTCCCGACTCGATGTCGACGCGCCCGGCGTTGCTGCGTCGGGTGCGCGTGACGTGGCGCGCTGCACGGCGGCCGGCACCCGCGTCACGTATTCGGCCGGCGCCGGGGCCCCGTGGCAGGACAGCTGCATCGTGCCGGTGCGCCTGGCCGGGCAGTCCCGCTACACGGTGGTAGCCGTGCCGATCTCCATCGTCTCGTCCGAGCCCGTGGTCAGCGCCGCGTCGCTCACCGCTGATCCGGGCGGCGCTGCGGCGAGCCTCGACCTCGCGCGGCTGACGACCTGGTCGACGGGCGACGTGGGCGCACTGCAGTTCGCCGTCGCGAACGCCGACTCGAGCCGGCTGTTCGCCGTCGCTCTGCACGGCCAGACGCTGACGGCGACGGCGAAGGATTCCGCGACGCCGGGCCTCGCCGAGCGGCTCTGGCTCTCCATTCCGGGTCGGCCTGCCGTGGCGAGGGCGGCGATCACCCTCAAGGTCGGCGTGCTGCCGGCGGTGCTTCCGATCGGGGCGAGCGTGTCGCAGACCTGCACGACGGCGTCGGCATCCTGCACGGTCAAGGCCGTCGGTGTCGCGGGCGAGGTCGATCCGTTCGCCGGCACTCCGCTCACGGTCGCTGCGGTCGATCAGAGCCCGGCCTGCCCCGCGGTGACGTTCGCGGTGGCGAGCCCGTCGCAGGTGGAGGCGAAGTGGGGGGCGTCCGCGCTCGGCGGCTCCTGCACGACGACGTTCACGGTCGCCGACGCGGCCGGCCGGCACGGCACCGGCGCGCTCGCCTTCACCCTGCAGGGTGCGCCGCTCGCCCCCGACTCCCTCGTGCAGACCGGAGCCGGCGAGGGCAGCGTGACGCTCGCGGTCGCCCCCGGCGCGGCGGCCGGCTCCTCGCCCGTCATCACCGGGTTCAGGCTCTACATCGACGGCTCGCCGGCCGGTGCGACCTGTTCGCCGAGCGGGGTCTGCCCGCCGATCACCGGGCTCGTCGACGGTGTCAAGCACCAGTTCGCGGCCGCCTCGGTGAGCGCGGCCGGCGAGTCGGCCGGGCGAGTCGAGACGACCGCATGGGCCTATCGGGCGCCGGCTGCGCCCCAGTCCGCGACGGCGGTCTCGGGGTACGACGCCGCGCGCACGACGGTCGACCGCGGCGCGGTCGAGGTCGTGATCACCTCGTCGGATGCCGCGACGAGCGCCTTCCGGGTGCGGGTGGGCGCGACGACGACGACCGTCGCCGCCGACCCCAGCGGCGCGACGCGGGTCGCCGTCGCCGCCGACGTCGGCGCCCAGTCCTTCGCGGTCACCGCGATGTCGAGCATCCCGCCGCCGCCGGGCGCGGCCGCCCAGGGCGGAACCGTCACCGGTTCGGTCGACGTCTACGGGTCGCCGATGCTCACGCCGCCGTCGGCGTCGAGTCTCGCCGTGCCGCAGCCCGGCCGGATCGTCGTCACCGACAGCGCCCGCACGGCGCATCCGTCGGACCGTCCGAGCGATCTCGAGTATGTGGCG
>JAJYBG010000124.1 GCA_021779075.1 Actinomycetes bacterium
CCCCGAGGTCACCGAGCGGGCGCTGCAGCAGGTCACCGCCGACAAGCACCGCGAGGCCGGCGACGGATTCGACGGCACCTGGGTCGCGCACCCCGACCTCGTGCCCGTCGCCCGCGCCGAATTCGATGCGGTGCTCGGCGACAAGCCGAACCAGCTGGATCGGCTGCGCGAGGACGTGCACGTCGAGGCATCCGACCTGCTCGACCTCCGGATCGAGGGCGGACGGATCACCGAGGCCGGCATCCGCTCGAACGTGTCGGTCGCACTGCGCTACATCGAGAGCTGGCTGCGCGGCGTCGGCGCGGCGGCGATCGACAACCTCATGGAAGACGCCGCCACCGCCGAGATCAGCCGGTCACAGCTGTGGCAGTGGATCCACCAGGGCGCGATCGCCGACGACGGTCGGCCCGTGCTGGCGGAGCGCGTCGAATGGATTCTCGAGCGCGAGTTCGAGAAGCAGCCGCGCACCCCGGGCGACCGGTTCGACGATGCGGCCGATGTGCTGCGCGAGGTCGCACTCGGGCAGGACTACCCGTCGTTCCTCACGGTTCCCGCCTACACGCGATACCTCGTCGAGGCCGAGACGCACACCGCGGTTCCTGCCTGATCGGAGACGCGATCGCCCAACTCAGCGGCCGGACACCCTGCCGCCGAGCTGGGCGATCAGCGCATCGGGATCCGGTGATGGCCACGATCGTCCTGGCGGTCTGCATTCCGGCCCGCTGCTGCGCGGGCGGGCGGTGGAACGAGCGGTTCGATGCAGCTGAGCGTTCCCCCCGGGGGCGGGTCCGCCCGGAAACGGGCGATCATGGCTCCCTCCCCAACTAACTACGCGCCGACTACGGCACGCGTCTGGCTGCGTGGACCGCCGAGGCTCCCGGCGGCGTCAGACTGTCGAAGACGGAGTGCACCCAACCCGCGAAGCGCAGGCTGGTGAACTGCCGCGTCAGACGCCAAACCTGGACGACATCGGCCTTGGACTCGCCGGCCGCGCGCGCGGCGAGGGGTGCAGGAACCTCGGCGACCCGCAGGCTGCTGCGCGCGAGGATCTCCAGGAGGATCTTGAACCCGCGCGGCCGCACGCGGCTCAACGGGACTGCGGCGAGTCGAACAGTGAAGAACCCGGACATCGGGTCGGTCACATCGCGGAAGCGCCTCGGGAAGAGCGCCTTGGCCAGGTGCGTGCCGAATTGCGAGAAAAAGACCCGCAACGGGCCGTCGAGTCCCTCGACCGAGCCGCCCTCGAGATAGCGCGAGCCGATGACGAGATCGACCTCCGAGGTGAGGGCCGTGTCGATGAGTATCGGCAACACCTCAGGAGAGTGCTGCAGGTCGGCATCCATCACCAGCACCCACGCGCCGTTGGCGCGCCGCATCCCCTCCAGCACGGCACCGCCGAGTCCGCCCGTCGGGCGGTCCCGATGGAGCACCGACACGGGGAACGTGCTTTCGGCGGCCATCAGCTCGATCTGCTCCGGGGTGCCGTCGGTCGAGTCGTCGACGAAGAGCACCTCGATCGGCCGGGTCCCGACGGATGCGGCGATCCTGGCGAGCAGAGGGCGGATGTTGTCCGCCTCGTTCCGGGTGGGGATGACCGCGGTGACAAGGCCGGAGCGGCTCATCGCGCGGGCTCGGCCGCGGCGTCCGGCACGCGGGCGAAGAGCGAGCGCATATGGAAGGCGAGTTCATGCGGGGTGGTCTCGCAGGGACTGTGGCCGGTCGCCAGGATCGCATTCTCCGCGCCCATCCGTTTGGCATGGCGCCGATAGGTGCGCGCTCGCCAGAGATCCTTGGTACCGGCGGCGACGAGTACGGGCAGCGCCCGGTCGCGCAGTCGAACCCGCAGATCGGGCGTGCGCATCATGAGTCCGATGATGCCGTCGACGCTTTCGCGCCGGGTGAGCGCGAGGCGTGCATTCGCGAAGGCGAGGCGTTCAGGCGTGACTTTGCTGAAGTTGGTGCGCACGTTCCACAGCAGCACCCCGCCGCCGATTCGAGAGGTGAAGAACGGGAGTCGGGTCAACCATCCGACGATGCGGACACGCCGGAACACCTGACCGGCCAGCGGCGGGGTGGCGAGCAACGTGAGCGAGCGCACGAGTTCGGGTCGCGCGAGAGCAACCATCTGCGCCACGATTCCGGCGAACGAGAATCCGAGCAGGTTGGCCGGCGCCCCCGCCTCGAGGAACGCGGTCATGTCATCGACGAAGAGGTCATAGGTCCAGGCATCGGGACCAGCCGGCCCGGCATCCGCCGATTCGTACTGGCCGGCGATGTCGTATGACTGCACGAAGTACCCATCGGAGGCCAGAATCTCGGCGAGGAGCTTGAAATCCTCCTTCGAGCCCGTCGCCCCGGGCACGAGCACCACGCGATCGCCGTCCGGGTCGCCGATCTCCCATGCCGCGAGCGCCCCGCTTGGCGCGTCGAAGCGGAACATGCGCGCACCCGCGGGCGGGAGGCTCCAATCGATCTCAGTGAGAGCCGCGTCCGCTGCACGCGCCTCCTCGAGACTCATCACCACTCAACCAGTACATCATCCCGTCGAAACAAAGCGCCCGCTTGGTGCGACGCGTTTCGGCCACCGGTTCGACGTGCCGCGCCGAAGACCGGGCGATCCGGTCACAGCCGCAGGCAGGGGCATGCAGAGGGCCGCCCAGCCGACGATGCGGAGGAGTCTCGCGACGCCGGCACGGCTCGAAGCCCCGCGGCGACCCCGGCGAGGTGCGACGCGGAGACGAAGGGATTTGAACCCTTGGACCCCTAAACGGGGTCTCCACCTTAGCAGGGTGGTGCACTCGACCGGACTATGCGACGACTCCAGGTGCTTTCGTCGTAGCGGACACCCGAGTGCCCTGTGTTTGCTGGGGAGTACCGTTGTCCGGCGCGCGCACTCCTCAAACCCTTCGCACTCGGGAAACGGCCGAAAATCGGCATCCTCGGGAGGCTCGGGGTCACCTGGGGGTCACCTGGGCGGCTTTCCTGAGAGCGCCCGTCAGTCCCCGACGCGGTGTTTCCAGTAGCCCGGCAAACGCTTCTCGTGGGCGTAGGCGACGATCACGATTTCGCTGTCGGTGGCGTAGTAGATCACCCCGTAGGGGAAGCCAGCGACGCCCTTGCGCCGGACGACCGGCTCCCGATCCCAACCTCGGACTGGGGGCCACGCACCGGGCATCTCGACGATGCTCCCCCGCGCCTCAAGCGTGGCGTCAAGCAACTCCTGAGCCGTCGCCGGATCGTCGTACCAGTTGGCTCCAGCACGGAGCTCGGCGCGCGCCTCGGGATGCTCGCGCTGAGCGAGCGTCACCTGCGCTTCGACGCGAGTTCGGCCGACAGCATCCGGTAGGTCTCGTCCGCGTCGACCAACTCGACCCTGCCCGCGAGGATGTCATCGACGCGAGAGCCGATCTCATCGCGCCAGGCAGCGTCGGCCTCCGCCGGATCGCTGTCGGCGTCCTGGTCCACGCTGAGCCGAAGCATGCGAGCAGCCTCCAGGCGCTCGTCCGGGGTGAGCGAGTAGCCCGCCTCGATGTAGTCCGCCAGCTTCGGAGTCATGCGTCAAGTGTACGGCGTGGGGGCCGACATCGGCCAGGACCGGAGCGCAACTACCTCGGCTCACTCAGCCCCCGCCAGATGCTGCGCCGTGGCAACGAGTGTCGCACGAAGGCGCGTCACGAGCGGGTTCCAGGGTCGACGGGTGGGTCCGCTGTAGAGCATGGTGCGCCCGATGGATGGTTCCAGCGGGATCATTCGGGTTCCGGGCACGAGCATTCCTTCACCGATAGAGGGGAAGACCGTGACTCCCAGGCCGGACGCGACGAGGTTGAGGAGTGCGGCGTTGTCGTAGACGCGTTGCGCCGGCGTGAAGTGGGGTTGTCGGGAACGGAGCAGTTCGATGATCTCGGGGCCGCATCCGCCGCCGGAGACGAGGATCGGGTCGTCAAGCAGTTCCTCGACCGCGATGCGGTTGCTGTGCGCGAGGGGATGGTCGTCGCGGAGTACCGCGCAGTAGCGGTCGGCGCCGACCACCACGGCGTCGGGGTGGGGATGGGCGGGGTTGATGAGGATCGCCGCGTCCACAGTGCCGTCTTCCAGCCACGACAGCAACTCGGGGTCGTCCCCCTCGAACACGCGCACGGTGATGGTGGGGAAGGCGCTGCGCCAGCTTGTGAGGAGCTGCGGCAGGAGGCCGAAGCAC
>JAJYBG010000125.1 GCA_021779075.1 Actinomycetes bacterium
CGATCTGGATCGTGCGCTTCTCGATCGGCATTGCCGGCTCCTTCGGCTGAACATCAGCCATCTGCCCGTCGACTGACTTCACGAGCGTGAACAGCGCCGTCGGGCACGCGGGGTTGTCGACGAGCGAGACTTCGGCGACCTGGTCGATGTAGAGGCGGTTGACCAGGCGGCCGTCGACTGTCTTCTCGGTGACGCGCCGGCCGCTCCCGCCGAATGAGTAGCCCTTGAGCGTGCCGTCGAGGACTTTCTCCCAGGTGTCCGGCGCGCCCTTGGAGACGCGGGCCGTCAGCACGGCGCGCTTGAGCTCTGGCTCGAAGACCAGGTCGACGCGTGTGCCGACGGCCTTCTTCGCGTCGTGCTGCTCGCGGATGTTGCCGGGCCAAGTCGCCTCGAGCGCGGTCTTGAGATGCGCGAAGTCGGTGACGTCGCCGACCTTGTCAAGGATCTCCTCGTTCAGGATGCCGGTCACCTCGCGCTTCTCCGCATCGACCTTGGTGATCGGGACCGCGAAGAGGAAGTCCGGCGCGGCGGGGCCAGGCGTGACCGGCTGGGGATTCGGCATGGCTACTCCTCGGCCTCGGCCGCGGCGAGATCCTCGGCGGTCGCGGGCTGGAACGATCTCACACACTGAGGGTGCTCGAGTGGATTCGCCTGCGCCTCCTCGATCGTCCAAATCTCACCGTCGACGGCGTCGCACTCCTCGCAGCTGCCCGGATGGTTGCCGTCGCTCACGATGACGTGCGTGATGTCGTTCTGGTGGTAGGCGAACAGCGCCCCGTGGTTGTAGACCCGAGCCGTCTCGGTCCGCGCAATGCGGTCGGCCCGCCAGCGCTCGTAGCCGGCGAACTCCTCCCGCACGGCGTCGCGGATCGCGGTCCCCAGCTCGAACGGTGTCGGGCCTGACTCGGCCGCCTGCGCCGCGGTGATCGCGTCTTCGATGAGCCGGCTGACGCGGTCTTTCGTCGTGTCCTGCAGCTCGACGATCAGGTCGCCCACGTAGCGATCTGAGAAGGCGGCGATCGTCGGGTCGTCGGCCGTGAAGACGCCACCCGCGTCGACGGCGCCCGCCTGGCCACCGCGGGCGAGCAGATCGCGATACAGCGGCTCGTACTCGGCCCGCAGTGTCTCGGACCACTGGGCCCATGGGAACGTCACGAGCAGGCGGCGCAGCTGCTCGGGCGTCATGGCGTGGGGTCCTCGAAGTGCGCCGCCAGGGCCTCGCCCTGCGCCTGGAAGAACTGCGCCAGCGACCGCTTGACTCGGCGCTGCAGCCGATACCGCTGCAGGACCGTCGGCACCGCCTTTTCGACGGCGCCGAACGTCGCCAGGACGTCGGCGGCCGTCTTGGCCGCCTGCAGTTCGGCGCCGATCTGCGCGCGGAGCAGGAGCGGGATGGCCTCGGACGCGAACGCCTTGACGGGCCGGCCCGCCTTGACAGCCTTGAGGGCGACCACGCGCCACTTCCGCAGATCCGCCTGGACGGCCGCCAGCTTGGCGGTGCCGGCGCCAGCCGAGTCAGCGTGGGCGGCCTCGGCGTCCGGCTTGCTGGTGACGGGCGCGGCCGGCGCGCCGCCGTCGTCGAGGGGGGCGGCGTCGGCCGGGTCGGTCGTCGTCGGGTCCTCGTCGACGCTGCGAATCAGATCGCGCACGAAGATCGGGCCCGTCGGCAAGAACACCGCATTGCCCATGCCGATCAGCTCGTCGCCGTCGCGCGCGCGGATCTCGTCGACCGACTTGATGCCCATCCGCACATGGATCTCGTCGATCGTCGCCTGGCGTAGCCGGTCTTCGGACTCGCCGCCGACCCAGGTCCATTCGAGCTGGGGCAGGCCGAGGTCGAAGGCCAGCACCTCGTCGAAGAAGTCTTTGAAGAAGTTGCACAGCGGCCGCACGCCGCGACGATACGCGATGTCCTGCTGCACCTTGGCGGTGGCGCGGTTGACGTCCTGCGCGAAGCCGATCTCCGACGGCGGGACCGCGAAGCAGGCGCACGCGACCTTGACCAGGAACTCGTCGAACGCCGGGTTGTGGTCGCGGTCCTGGAAGCGGATGAACTTCTCGCCGGTCGACGCCGGCATGAACTTGATCCGGCTGCGGGCCGCGGTGTAGCCGGTTGTCAGCGAGTTGAAGTACTCCTCGAACTCGCGGATCTGCGCCGCGGTCCAGCTCTCAGGCAAGGTGCCGATGCCCTCGGGGACATTGCCGTCCGCGTAGTACTGCAGGTCGAACATCCGCCGCGAGAGCGAGGCCTCGATCGCCAGGATGACCGCCTCGGTCGGGGACTTGCCGTACGGGCTGTTGACGGCCCCGACGCGCGGCAGGTAGTAGAGCTCGCCCGCCGTCAGGTCGGCCGCCTGCATCGGCGCGCCCCAGATGATTTGGCGGTACGCGGCTTGAGGCGGCGCCGGCGTGCGACCGCGCGCGTCGAGCAGGGGTAGAATCGTGGCGCCGTCGATGAGCTCGAGCCCGTAGAACTTCCCCGCGCGTGTCTTGCGGCGGTAGATGCTCAGCGCGTCGATGACCAGCACGTCCTCGATGGCCATGCCGAGCCAGGAGCGAAACGGCGTGCACCCGTCCGGCTTGCGGAAGAACTCGCGGGCCGTGGCCACGCCAGCGCGCTCCGCGTCGCCCGCCTTCTTGTCCCGTGGGACGATGTCCCAGTCGAGGCTCTGGAGCTGCTCTTTCCGCGTCTCCTTACAGGCGAAGACTTCCCAGCAGAGGTCCGCAAGATTGCGCAGGGTCTGGAACGCATTCACCTCGCCGGCGCGCGGCGTGTAGAGCGCGTTGCGGTTCCACGGGAATTGATACCTGACGGGATCGGGGAGGGGCGAGCCGGGCGGCGGCGTGCCGGGGTCGGGGCGCGTGCCGAGTGCGGGCGCCGCGGCGAAGGTGGACGCGTCAGGGGGCCGAGGAAGGAGAGTGGCCGAGGATGTCTGGACGGCCTTTACGGCGTCGGCCGCATACGCACCTCCCAGTGACGACGGCGCCGCCGGTGGGACGTCTCGCCCCACGCGCACGTGCAGCGGGCCCAGGTCCAGCGCGAACGGCACGCTCAGACGATGGACGCGTTATCGCCGGACCGCAAGGGGTCCTGTCGTCTCGTGTCTACCGGTGTCGTCTCGTGTCTACTGGTGTCATACGGCCTGGCGGGCGCTTTCCGAGGCGTGGAGTAGTCGTCGAGCCTCGTCACACGGGATGAGCACTCGGTTGCCGTAGGGCCCGGTCCGATGCACCCGGACCTTCTTCGCGGCGATCCAGCGATAGACGGTGCGCGGGTGCCGGCGCAGCACGGTCGCCACTTCCTCGACGGTGAGGTTTTTGTCGTGGTGCCCTTCTTCGACGAGCTGCCGTGCTGCCGTAATCAGCATGGACCCTCCGCTACGCGACCGCTTGCTCGCCAGGTTGACCGTCCGCGATGGCTTCGCCGTGGTTCGCGGCGCCACTCTCCCGTGCACCGTCTCATCGGTCCTCCGGATCGTGATCGAGGATTGGGACGTGCTGGTCGTGTCTTCGAGCTGAGTTGATAGAGGCCATGAGCCGATGTTCGGAGGCCTGCAGCCGCTTTACGATCCGCTGAAGCCGATCGATCTCGGAGAGCGCGTCAGCCAGGTCCCGTAATACATGGGCGATGAATCCTGTCGCTGATTCGTTCTCGCATTCGAGGACGGCGCGCACAATCGCCGGCTTCGCGAGCGGGTCGATCCGCACGGACTCCATGCGCTGACGGAGAGCAGAGAAATCGGTGACGCTCATCGCAGCTCCCGCGCCGTGCAGCCGCACAGCAGCCGCTCGACGCCGTCCGAGCGGACCTCGCGCTGGATGATCGGTGCCCCCGCGCAGCTCGGCTTCGCGCAGCAGAGCACGGCCTTCACGCCGTGCGCGTCGAGCAGCTTCGACAGCCGCCGCAGCAGCTTCGCCTCCTCGCGGAGCCAGACCTCGCGCGTCAGCTCGGGCGCCGGCACCGCCGACGCCGGCACGAGTAGGCCGGAGACGCGGCGCGTCAGGCCGTGGGTGGACATCGGATTGAGGGTGTCGGGCTGGCTCATCGTATTCGCTCCGTTGGGATTCCTGCATATCGCGCGGCCATGAAATGTGACGGCTCGCGCCTCTCGAACGAGAAGCCGCGCCTTTCTTCAAC